>NZ_JBHLJR010000005.1:0-439642 GCF_043677095.1 Natronococcus roseus | reverse complement strand
TTCAGAGAGGCCACCGATATTGGAATGATCGCGGTTCGATTCCGCGAATCGGCGTTCAGGCGGCCACAGCGGCGGGGTCCCTCCCGTACCCATCCCGAACACGGAAGATAAGCCCGCCTGCGTTTCGGGGAGTACTGGAGTGGGCGACCCTCTGGGAAATCCGATTCGCCGCCACCACTCATACTCTTAGAGCCCGCACAGCAACCGCTGTGTGGGCTTTCCGTATTTATGCCCCTATCGCGACAGAAACGTCTCTGTAGAGCATAGCAAGTATTCAACACCCATCAGACCATCAAACATATTTGGGCCCGTTCTTATGCGAGACCGGTGAGATAGTCGTACATATGTCGAACTCACCGAACCACGACGTTGCCTCCGTTTTTGAACTGTTGTCGCGCTCCCGATGTCGGTACACCGCCTGTTACTTTTTGCAAAACCAGCACACGTCGATCGAGCAGTTGAGCCGTCAAATTACCGCCTGGGAACGGGAGTGTCCGCCGGACGCGGTAAGCGAAGCGGAGCGTCATCGTGTGAGGACGTCGCTGATACATCACCATCTTCCCCGACTCACCGAGCACGGACTCGTCGAGTACGATCGCCGAAGCGGGGACGTTACGAGCACGGCGACGTTCGAGTCGATGCGCGATGAGATTCGGCGGGTGCGCACGCTCGACGATGGACCGGTTCCCGACGAGGAACCGGTCGATTCGGTCCTCTACGCGGAACCGCTAACGGAAGGATCACCGACTCCGAGCGAGTGACGACCGTCGCTCGGAGCAACGCGACTGCCGAAGACGGTGAGTCAGATTCGAACCGTCTCGAGCGCGTTCGGCGATCGGCACTGGTCGGCGCAGTCGCTCGAAAGAACTGAGCTGTCGCCCGGAACACTAACGTCCAGCGTCATTCCGTGGCGGCATGCCGCGTCGGCTGGCTAACCCTCGTGCCGGGCGGGGGACTCGGTCCCCAGACGTGACGGGAATCCGTCACGGTCGAGATGTCACGTGCCCGGGTTCGCCGTACTGTCATCGCACCCGAATGGGTTCGCTCGGACGGGGACTAAAGGCACGTATTTCTGCTAGATTGCTGGGGCGTTTAAGTCTTGTTTGCGGCTCCTGTTGGCGGGCGCTGGTTAATTCGGTTTCGAGACGGGCGCATTGAGAGCGGTTACCCGTCTCCCTCCGGAATGTTGTACGTACTCGGATCCGATTCCGGCGGAATTCCGGATCCGTCGCCCGGCTGTTCGGCGAGGTAGGAGAACTCGCCCTTGCTGTCCGGGGCAGCCCCCTGCGTCCACGGTGCTTCCGGATCCGACTGTGGGTCCCGCCTGGTCGACATGAACGAGTAGTTGACCTCCTGGTTTTCCTCTTCCTGCGGGAAACTCGCCGGAACTGGAACCGGGTCCTCGAGCGACTCGAGCGCGGCGAGCCACTGGTTCTGGTGCATCGTGTCCCGCGCGATGAGATACGAAAGCATGTCCTGCATCCCGGGGTCGTCGGTATACTCGTAGAGACGGGTTGCAAGGGTACGTCCGGTCCCTTCGGCCATCACGTTCGCGTAGAGGTCGCCTGCGAGATTTCCGGAGGCAACCACGTAGCCGCCGGAGAACGGAACGCCGTTGCTGTCGACGGGCATCGCCGACTGGCCTGCCGAGAGGAACTGGCGCGGGTTTTGTCCGGTCATCGATGCGGCGGTCGATGCGACGTCTTCGGCGTCCTCGCTCATCCGTTTGGACGAGCCGCGGAGGTTCTTCGTGATGGCCGTCGCGAGCATTTCGATGTGGCCGAGTTCCTCGGTTGCGGTCTCCATCAGTAGGTTTCGGTACTCCTCGTACTCCTCCGGGAGCGCCCACGCTTGGAACATGTACTGCATCGCGACGCGCATCTCGCCTTCCTGCCCGCCGATCGCCTGCTGGAGCAGTTTCGCGAAGTGCGGGTCCGGTTCGTCGACGGTAACCTCGTACTGGAGCTCAGGTTCGTGAAAGAACATCCACCAATCGGGGCCACAGCGATCGAAATAAAACTGGTACTTGAATGGATAGCTGATACGTTGGTCCTTGTAGCCGCATGGCGAACGATTATCCATCCGTTGGTGATGCTACTGTGGACGTGAATTCGATACACCGACACGGTACTCGATCGATGTCGCGGCGGGCATTCGCCAGGTACGGTGTCCTCATAGCGGGACTCATCACCGGCGGCTCGGGGACGGCCGCGGGGACGCCCCGAGAGAACGCAGCGTCCGAACGGAGCGAGATCGAAGAGGGAGTAATGGCTCCCTACCAGGTCGTGCCCGAATCCCAGGTGACGGTCGTCGAGCCCGATATCGGGTGGCGGCCGCGGGGACTCGAGTCCCACGAAGCTTACGTGATCAGCTACGACCACGCCCCGTCGTTGCGAGCGGTCCTGTTGACCGATCGTCCGCTTCGCGCGGATCGGTCGCTGACGATCGGCGAGACGCGAGAAGCGGTGACGGAGACGAATCGGTCCCTCGTTGCCGTCGGTCTCGAGGCCTGATACGACTGTCGGAGGACAGTTCCGGGACAGTCACGAACGGAACGCGGTTGGATCGGAAAACGGGAACGGCAATCCGTACGGACGGTTCCGTCCTCGGGTGCGGCGGGCCGATCGGCGGTCGCTCGTCGTCGGGACCGACTCGAGGAGTCGATCGCCGCTCAGTAGAAGTACTCGTCCTCGGAGAGCTGGACGTACCGTCCGTCGCGGTAGGAGAACTTGCGTTTCTTGTAGGCCGCGAGCAGTTTCGTCGCGCCGATACCGGCGGAGTAGGTCTGCTCGAGGATCGCCGTATCCGTGCCGGAGCCCTGCATCCCGTTGATGACTTCGAACGCCCGGTCCCAGTCGTCGGGCTCGTACTCGGCGACGATGTCGGCGAAGGCGACGTTACGAATGATCTCGTCGCCGATGGCGCGTTTCCAGACCTCGTTGTAGTTCTCGAGCGAGTCGGTCGCGGCGAGACGTCCGGCGATCTTGCCCGTCCGCACGGCGACGTGGTAGCCGCCCTCGTGGAACGCCGACGTGGTGCCCATCGCGCCGCCGGCGACGGCGATGTTCGCGCCGACTGGCGAGTCGATCGGCCGCGTCGAGGAGATCGGGTACGTCTCCGTCCCTCTCGATTTCCCGCGGTCTTCGACGATCGGAATGTCCTCCTCGATGTCGTACTCGTCGCCGTACTCCTGTTCGAGCAGCCGACGGATGTACTCGGCTCCCGACGGGAGCTGTTCGTCGGTCGGTTCCAGCAATGCGTAGGCAGCGGGGTCGGAAACGTCCTCGAGGGTCATCCCGATCGGCATCGTCAGGCCGACTCGGGCGACGGTACCGTCGTTTGGGAACACCCACGGGTAGGCGGTTTCGCCCGGCATGTACCCCCACCAGAACTTGAGTCGATCCTCCTCGAACAGTTCGGGGGGAAACTCCCGGTACTCCTGGTAGGCGATGTGATTCGCCTCCGGCGGCGAGAGGTGGTCCGAGACGCTCCGTCCGGGCGGGGTGAACTGGTCCAGCGCCTCGAGGGTGATCCGTCGCTGCGGGCCGTCCGCGAGGACGACGTACTGAGCCTCGAGCTGGTCGCCGTTCGAGAGGGTCAGCGTGTGGGTCGGTCCCTTCGGGCTCGAGGCGCGTAGATCGGTCTCGAGGGATTTGACGCCGGTTCCGACCCGGAGGTCGGCGCCGGCGTCCGCGGCACGCTCGTGGAGCCAGTCGTCCATCCGGGCGCGGTGGAAGGTGTACCCGAACCTGGGGTAGTCAGCCTCCATCCCCGTCGTCGTCAGTTCGAGCTGGCTCGACGGTCCGACGAATTCGGTGGTCTCGAGTTCCTGGTGGATGACGTCGTCGGGAATCTCCCGATAGTCGAAGTCCATGATGTCGATCCAGTAGTCGAGCATGCCGGCCGCGTCGGTCGAGTCCGGGCCGAGTTCGTCACGGTCCTCCCGCGGGACACCCTGTTCGAACAGCACCGTCTCGGCGCCGTGTGCGGCGGCTCGCTCCGCCGCACAGGCGCCTGCGGGGCCGCCGCCGACGATCGCGACGTCAACGCGTTCCATACTTCGTTGGGACTGGACGGGCCGTATTAAACTGTCTGAAGTTCGGATCGACCACCGGCGGCGGTACTCCCCGCGAACTGAACGCTTTTGGGGACACCGCTCGAGGCACCGGATATGCCCGCTACCGACGAGACGGATCTGCTCGTCCTGCGCAAGGGAACTCACGGAACGCCGATCGAACGGTACGCCGAGACGCTCCGGGATCGGCTTCCCGACCGAACCGTCGAACTCGCCCGCACGCCGACTGCCGAGCGCGAACTGATCGAGGACGCCCGCTTCGTCACCGGGATGACCCTCGAGGAGGAGCTGCTCGAGGTCGCCGAGGAGCTCGAGGTCTTCGCCTGCGCCTACGCGGGGACCGGCCATTTGCCACTCGACCGACTCCGAGAACGCGGCGTCAGGGTGACCAACGCCTCGGGCGTCCACGGGCCGAACATGGGCGAACACGTCCTCGGTGCGATCTTGCACTTCACACGCCGGTTCCACGTCGCCGAGCGCAGGCAGCGCCGACGGGAGTGGCGCCACTACCAGGCCCACGAGCTCCAGGGGTCGACGGTCACTATCGTCGGTCTGGGCGCGATCGGACGGGCGACCGCCGAGCGCCTCGAGCCGTTCGACGTCGAGACGATCGGCGTCCGCTACAGCCCGGAGAAGGGCGGCCCCACCGACGAGGTCGTCGGTTTCGACGACGAGCCGTTCGAGGACGCGCTCGCCCGGACCGACTACCTCGTGCTCGCCTGTCCGCTCACCGACCTCACGCGGGGGTTGATCGACCGCGAGGTCATGATCACGCTCGATCCCGGGGCCGTGATCGTCAACGTCGCCCGGGGGCCGGTGATCGACACCGACGCGCTCGTGGAGGCGCTACGCTCGAGCTGGATCCGTGGGGCCTCGCTCGACGTTACGGATCCGGAGCCGCTGCCCGAGGACCACCCGTTGTGGAACGTCGGGAACGTCCAGATAACGCCCCACAACGCCGGGCAGACGCCCCAGTACTACGATCGGCTGGCCGACATCGTCGCGGAGAACGTTCGCCGGTTCGACGACGGTGACGACGAACTCCGGAACCAGGTCGTTCCCTGACACGGTTTACTCTACGTCGTTTCCGATGCAACCACGATCCGGGAAGCGGTTGCGCCGATATATCGGTACATGATTCGGCTCGAAGCGCTCGCGAGTTCCAACTGTAGCTTTTTGACTCGTGGGCACCCAGATCGGGTATGGGATCCCGACCAATGGAACTGACTCGATTTCCGACAACCCGTCCGGAACGGAGGGAGCATCGATGACGCTAACGTTCGATGGGACGGTGATCGTCCCCGCGGCGGATCCGGACGACGGCGAACGGACTGCCCGGGCGCTGCAGGGGCACCTCGAGCCGTCGAGCACGGTGATCGCCGTCAACGTCATCGAGAAAGCGGGTGGCGGGATCGACAAGGCACCGATGGAACAGCGCGAGGATCACGCCGGCGACATCTTCGAGCGGATCAGGAGCGTCCTCGACGAGTCCCCCGCCGCGGTCGAGACGGAGGTACTGTACGGCACCGACGTCGTCGAGCGGATTTTCGAGGCTGCCCGCGAGGAGCAAGCTGACGCCGTCGTGTTCAACGCTCGAGAGGGCAACCGGATCGCGGAGTTTCTCACGGGCAACGTGGCGAGACGGCTGGTCAAGGAGGCGTCCGTCCCGGTCGTTGCCCTCCCACAGACGGAACCCTGACCGTCGACGGCGCCTACTCGTCGATTTGGGTCAGCCGACCCAGAAGCCAAGATCCGTTTTCACCGAGAGAGACGGCGTTCGAACCGGAACCGACGTCGACCACGTTAGTCTCGACCAGTTTCGGAAGGTGAACGTGGTGAAGCGAGAACCGAACGCGACGACGCGTTCCGATAACTACGTCGCCGACGCTGGCGACCGACCTGCTCTCGGAGCCGTCCTCCGCAAGCACCACGTGGTCTACGAGGTCGTCTACCGAAACCGGCGCGTCGGATTCCGCGAGGCGCCGGAGGACGAGACGCCGGCGCCGGTTCGCGAGGAGGTCGAACGTCGCACCCGTCTCGTCGGCGGCTTCGGTCGACGGAGCGGTCAACGACTCCGGATCGGAGATGGCGGGAAGCATCGTTCGTTGGTGGGGTCGTCCGTACTTTTGCGCCGCGCCAAACTGTGATGGAGGGGCGCCGCAACTCCGGATTCAGGTCGGTCGCTGCAGATACGTGGTACGAACGGAAACTACAGAAACAGGACGTCGGCCGGCGACCGGGCTACAGGTAGCCGTTCTCGAGCAGCAGTTCGCCGTTCAACACACTCGCACCCGCGGCGCCGCGGATCGTGTTGTGCGCGAGACAGTTGTACTGCAGGCCGAACGACGACTCGCGGAGCCCGCCCGCGGCGACGGCCATCCCGTCGCCAAGCGAACGGTCGAGGCGGGGCTGTGGGCGGTCGGGCTCGTCGAAGACGTGGATGAGTTGGTCGGGCGAGGAGCGAAGCTCGAGTGAGGGGTAGGAAGCCATCGCGTCGGCCGCGTCCTCGGCCGAGAGCTCCTCCGCGGTCTCGACCCAGACGTTCTCGAGGTGGCCGTCGATCGTCGGGATGCGGTTACAGGAGGCGGCGACCTCGACGCCGTCGTGGCTGAGTTCGGCGCCGTCGAACTCGCCGAGCAGCTTGCGGGACTCGGTCTCGAGTTTGTCTTCCTCGCTGCCGATGTAGGGAATCGCGTTGTCGATGATCTCCATCGAGGAGACGCCGTCGTAGCCAGCGCCGGAGACGGCCTGCAGCGTCGCGACGTGGACTTTCTCGAGGCCGTAGTCGGCAAGCGCCGCAAGGGTGGGGACGAAGGTGATCGTCGAGCAGTTGGGGTTTTTGACCATCGCACCGTCCCAGCCGCGCTCGTCGCGCTGGACCTCGAGCAGGTCGAGGTGGTCGGCGTTGACCTCCGGGATCACGAGCGGAACGTCGTCGGCCATCCGCGCGTTCGAGGAGTTCGAGGACATGACGTACCCCGCCTCGCAGAACGCGGGCTCGACCTCGCTCCCGACGCTCGAGGGGAGCGACGAGAACAGCAGGTCGACATCGTCGGGGACCTCGTCGGGATCGGTCGCCGAGACGACCGTCTCGGCGACGTCCTCGGGGATGGGGCCCTCGACGCGCCACTTTGCGGCCTGCCGATAGCTCTTGCCGGCGCTTTCCTCGCTCGCGGTTAGTGCAGCGATCTCGAAGTCGGGATGCGGGTCGAGAAGCTGAATCAGTCGCTGTCCGACGGCTCCAGTCGCGCCGAGTACGCCAACTCGTACTGCCATTTTCCCGTCTCTCGGGGTCGTATCCGCAAAACGGTTTGGATTTCCGCGGCTGCTGCCGTCGGTCGGAGGCTGTCGGCTCGTAGACGGCCGTATAGAAGAGATTAAGAAAACGGAGTCGGTCATATCGACTGATGCAGTACTACCGACGCCGACGCGACGCAGGTACCGCAACGGCAGCGTCCCCCACCCTCCGCTCGGGGTGGTCGCAGTGACGAACTCGACGGCCGGTCTCGGCGACCTCGGCCTGTTCGAGACCCGCTTTAGCACCGGCGCGACGGTCGTCGCGGTGCTCGCTGTGGTGCTTGGGATCGCCCTCGGCGTGATGGGATACCAGGAGATGAGCCTCCCGCTCGCCGGAGAGCTCTCGATCATCACCGGAATGGTCGGGCTACTGTTCGGACTCTTCTTCGGGATCGTCGCGTTCGTCGCCGCGGCCTACATGGACTCGGGCTACGGCGACGACCACGGGCACTGAACTGCTCCTCGAACCGACTCCACTCTTCGACCGACGCGACGCTATCGACTCTCGTCTCCGATTTTCCGGGTAAGAACTCGAGTTATGCCGCTGTTTCGGCGCCTTTCTTCCGTGTGACGTAGCCGGCGATCCGGTTGCGGACGCCCTTGGATTCGACGTTCGTCAGCTTCGTGACGCTGTCCTTGTTCTGTTCGAAGTCGGTCGTGAACGCCTCCGGGTACCGCTCCAGCAGGAGGTTCCCGGTCTTCTTGACGTAGGCCGGTTTGATTGCCATACAGGTGGCTTTCCCGAGCGCGCCCTAAAGCCATTCGTTCTTCGGCGGCGTAGCGGGTGTGCCACGAGCGACGACACCGGATCCGTCGTCACCACTCGGCGTGTTCGCGCACGCGCTCGAGAGCTTCGCGCTCGCGGGGGCTCCCCGCGCGGTCGACGACCGAGGCGTAGTACTCCAGTCGCTCCCGGAGCGCCTCCTGGTCGTACGCCGGCACGCCCAGACGGGAGGCGGCGACGGTCGCCTCGATCACGGCGCCGAACCCGCGATCGATCGTCGTCACCGTCTCCGCGACGACGTCGGTCTCGAGGGGCCGGAGCGTCCACTCCTCCCACTCGGTTTCCCCTTCGGTTCCCGAGTCGACCCGCTCGACCGCGACGCGTACCCAGGCGTTCGCCGACTCGAGGAGCGGGTCGTCGAACTCGCTGATCGAGAGCGCGGCGTCGGCGAACGCGACGGGGTCGACGGTGAACTGGACGTAGCCCTCGCCCTGCCGGTGGAAGTTCCGTCTAGTTCGGGTGTTTCCCCACGTCGTCGCGGTAACCCGATCGCCGTCCCCGTCGGCGAACAGCCCGAGCGGGGCGGCGTTCCAGCGGTCGTTCGGTCCGAGCGTCGTTACGATCGACTCCGTGACGCCCGCAAGCGAGACGGGCCACTCGACGGTATCGGGATCGGCGCTTGCGTTCGTACTCGCATTCGCGGTTCGGTCCGAGTGCTCGGTCACAGTGTCACCGTTTCGTGCTCGAGGGCGATGAACAGTCCGGCGGCGGTCAGATCGGCCGTCGTCCCCGGATTAATCCCGCTGTCGACGAGTTCGTCGGCGAACGCCTCGACCGTCTCGCGATCGGTCTCGAGCGCGTCGCGCTCGACCAGGGCAGCCGCTCGCTCGGTCACCTCGGCCGCGACGGCCTCGCCGCTGCGGTTCGCGACGAGCGTGTCGGGTCGCTCCGCGAGCAGAGAGAGAAAGACCGCGGCGGTTCGCTCGAGGATCGGCCCCTTTGCGTCGGCGAGCCGTTCTGCTGCCGCGAAGGAGCGTTCGAACCCGGTGACCCACTCGCGGGCGACGTCGTCGCCAGGGACGCTACGGTCCATCACGTCGAGCAGCGTGAGCCCGCGCTCCTCGAGGATCGGAACCGCGGCCGCGCCGCGTCGAACGTCGAGCGGAGCCATCCCTTCGGGCGGATCGGCGACGAAGACGTCGACGTGTTCGAACGACCGGTAGAACGCGGCCGCGTCGGCGACGGTCGTCCCCTCGAGGACGCCCTCGACGACGGGCTGGGAGAGGTCGTCGCGGGCCGCCCGCACGAGCGGGACGAGCAATAGCAGTGCGCCGAACTGGGTGTTGCCCCCCTCCTGGACGGCCATTCCCTCGACGGCCCGCTCGAAAGCGGGACCGACGGCCGCGCCGTTCGCGGCCAGTTCGAGCCCGTCGCGGGCGCCGACGGCTCCCGCGAGGAAGTGTTCGAACCGCAGGTCCTCGAGATCGCGGTGGCGATCGACGTTGCCCGGTTTGGGCGTCCCCGCGACCTCGAGCAACAGTGCGAGTTCGGCGGTGCGATCGGGCGCGGCTCCGTACATACGGTCGTCTACGGTAGCCCGGGATAGAAGTACGTCCCTTTCGTCGCTGCGAGAACGATCTCGGCTCGGAGCCGCGAGCGACTACGACGGCCGAACGGCGGTAAACTTCCCGTCTCTGTCCACGTAGATCGTTTCCCCGTCGACGACGGCGTCGATCGGGAACCCGTCGCTCCAGTGGGCGTTGTCGAACGCGAACGTCCAGCGCTCGCTCCCGTCCTCGAGATCGAAGCCGACGAGTTCGTCGGGCGAGGATCGGCCGCGACGGCTGTGGGCGATGACCACGAGATCGCCGACGATCGTCGGCTTGCCGTAGGCGTGGGTCTCCCGATCGTTCCACGGCGCGTCCGCGCCGGTGCTCGAGAGCGTGTATCGGCCGTGAGTGACCGCCGTGTCGCCGACGGCCGCGCTGTCGAAGGCGTCGCTGACGGTCTCGACGACCTCTCGTGAGCCGACGTCGAAGACGTCGACTCCCTCCTCGGTGGGGGTTTCGACGAACAGGGCGTCTTCGGTGGCCGCCAGCCCGCTCGCGGTACGGCCCGATTCCAGATGATCCGTCCACAGGACCTCGCCCGTCGTCGGATCGAGCGCCGCGAGCCCGTCCGCACTCGCGCCGGACTCACTTCGTCGCTTGTCGAGCAGCACCCAGACCGTTCCGTCGGCGACGGCCACTGTTCCGTTCCTCGAGTGGAACCCGTAGGCACCCTTGCCGGCCTCGGTCTCGACGTCGACCGTCTCGTGCTCCCAGCGGAGCGATCCGTCAGTCGCGTCGTACGCGCGAAGCGTTCCCTCGACGCTCACGTAAACCGTTTCGAAGGCGACGACGGGCGAGGAGACCAACTCGGCGTCGTCGAACCCTTCGCTCCAGCGAACCTCGCCGGTTTCGGCCTCGAGCGACGCGACACCTTCGCCCGCGACGTAGACGCTGTCGTCGGCGACTGCCGGGGTTCCGGACGCCTCGATCGCGTCGGCCGTCCACCGGAGGCTGCCGTCCGCGGCGTCCAGCGAGTGGATCTCACCGTCGGTCTGCAGGAAGACCGCACCCTCGACGACCGAAGCCGGACCGCTGTGTTCGTACTGCCAGGCGATCGCATCAGGTCGTCCGATCCCGTCGCTCGAGGGGACGTGTCGACAGTTTCCGATCGTCCCACCGTGTGAGGACCAGCCCTTCGGTTCGGATTGGTCGGGGGTTACGGGGACGTCGGGGGATTCGTTCGCGCTACTCGTTCCGACTGCTGCGAGGGCGGTTCCGGTTGCGAGCGCTGCACTCGAGACCATCACCGATCGTCTATTCCATTCACCCATACAGACTTTCACATTTTCCAACTATATGTCCTTTGTGGAATTCTGAAATTACAATATAACTTGACTGTATGGTGGATAGGAAAATGGCTGCAAGTCCGTTTGCCCGCGGCTTCGGGCTGAACGCCGGCTCAGGAGTCGGGGCCGTCGGTCGTCTCGTCGTCCCGGTGTTGGATCAGTGCCTCCTCGATCGTCAGTTCGCCCGCAGCAACTCGCCGGGCCAAGACCTCGTCGATCGCTCGGTTCGTCTCGCTGTGCTCGCGGGCCCGATCCTTGATCATCTGCAGCTCGCCCGCGGTCGGTTCGATCTCTCGACGTTCGACCGGCTCACCCTCGAGACGGGCGATGTTCACGGCCGCGAGCACGTCGCCCATTCCGCGCGCGCCGGTACCGAGGTAGGGCGTCGTTCCCGTCTCGTCGACGAGTTCGACGCGGACGTCCTCGAGGTCGTTAATCAGCGTCGAACTCTGGAGCCGAGCGCCGTCGCCGATCCGAACGACGGGCGAGGCGGCCTCGGCAACCTCCCGCTGAATGGCGTCGACGGCGTCGGAGAGCGGGACCTGGAACGCGGCGACGACCATCTCGCCCGCCAGCACGGCGATGCCGGGTTTCCGTCCGGGGTCGACACCGACGATCGTTCGGCCGCCCTCGCCGCGGGCGGTCGTCAGCGCTTGATCGACCGCCCGGCGAGGTGCGTCCGGGTCCGCGACGACCGTCTTCACGTTCGGGAACGTCTCGGCGTAGTCGGCGCCGGTGACGACGACGGTCGTCTCCTCCGGCAGCGGCTCGTCGGGTTCGACGGTCGTAAACGCGGCGCCGCGTTCGCGCAGCTCGTTGACGACGCCGTGGTACACCTCGAAGTCTGACGTGGCGACGACGATCACGCTCTCCCTTGGATGCCGATTCGAATAAACGTACGCGAACCACCGCCGACCGGGGCGGATTTCATGAGGTTTTTGCGCGGTGGCGAGCAATATCGCCCGTGAACGACGAGCCGATTCCGACCGGTTGTGGGCCGATCGACGAGCTGCTGGGCAATGGGTTCGAGCGCGGGACCGTCACGCAGCTGTACGGGCCGCCGGCCGCCGGCAAGACGAACCTCGCGCTGTCGGCTGCGGTCGAGACCGCTGTCGCGGGCGAGACGGCCGTCTACATCGACACCGAGGGACTCTCGATCGACCGCTTCGAGCAGTTGCTCTCCGCGAGGGTCGACGAAGCCGAGGACGTCGAACGCGTCGCCTCCCGGATCGTCGTCGAGGAGGCGCTCGATTTCGAACAACAGGAGGAGGCCGTCCGGGACGCCGAGGAGTTCGCCGACCGCGCCTCGTTGATCGTCCTGGACAGCGCGACCGGCTTCTACCGCCTCGAGCGAACCGGCGAAGGCGACGACGGCGAGGCACTGCGCGGGGTCGCCCGCCAGATCACCCACCTGCTCTCGCTGGCGCGCAAACACGACCTGGCGGTCGTGCTCACGAACCAGGTCTTCTCGGACCCCGATAGCGATCGAACCCGTCCGCTCGGGGGCAACACCTTGGAGCACTGGACGGGCACCGTGCTCCGGATCGAGCGCTTTCGGGGTGGCAACCGCCGGGCGACCCTCGAGAAACACCGCTCGAAGGCCGTCGGCGACTCGGTCCAGTTCCGGATTACGGAAACGGGCCTCGAGGGCGGGGACGGCGACGGGCTTCGCTGAGCCTACGAAGACCGCGAGCGGTTCCGTGCCCGGTCTCGCCCCGCGGCTCGAGCGGGTATCGGTTCGGGACCGAGAACCGGCCAGCCAGCGTCAGGCTTGACTGCGACGGAATCCAGCCACGAGGACCCGCGAACTCCTGTAGAGGACGACGACTCCGGCACCCCCGACCAGGAGCCCGAGCGCGACGATGCCCCAGCCGAATCCGCCCAGCGCTGCCGACAGCCCCGCCCACGCGGCGACCGCCAGCGCGGCGAACGCGAACGCCGTCAACAGCGCGTACCGAACGAGCGCGACGCGGGGCGACCCCCGCCCGAGCGCCTCGAGGCCGCCCAAGTGGACGGCAGCGGCCTCGACGGCGATCTGGAGCCCGATGGCTATCGATACCGCGACCACCAGGAACCCGGCAGCCGGAGGGAGCTGGTCGACGCCGGCGAGCTCGAGGACGCGGCCGACGACGAAACTCAGCACCGTCATCGAAGCCGCCATCGCCGGGATTCCGATCAGCACCGCAGCACCGAGGTAGACGAGACTCGGAACCACCAGCGAACGTCGTTCGATTGACATACGATCAGTCGTTCGTGTCCTCGCAAAAGATTGTCGGTCACCGAGGAATAGTAGATAGCGAAGAGATAATCACTACCATAGTTAGCTGCCAAGAGCAGTGTGCTGAATACGGAGAAGGCAGTCCTCAGAATTGACTAGCCCGTATCAGTCCCTTCAATCACGATATCGGAACGATAGTGTTTATATTCCAGAAAATATACGGTACAAGAATCCATGGGTGAGCATCACTGTACAGATTGTGATATCGAAAACGAGAATCAGTCTACTGGCGAATTGTCGGATCAGTAGTGAATATCTGCCAGTACAGTATCAATCTGTGCTTGGAAATCGCATACGATGGTCCATTCATACATTCGGCCTGTTCCATCTAACCTATCAAAGAGAGAAGTACTTTGCATCCAACTGTAGATTTCGTGCTCGTCTTTTTGCGGATACGCCCGCTTCATAAGGTATGTTTTCTGTCGATACCGCCGGTACTCGCGGATAATGGCCTGCTCCCATGTAACGCCACCTGCATCGTCTTCGATAATCGGAACAATTGCATCTGCGTGGTCTGCTATTACTTTGAACTTACTGTGACCTTCAAGATCGGTATCTGACGTGCTAAGGAATTCATCCATACGAACCGCTGCATAGTCTGCCACGTCCCACGAATGCGCCGCGTCCTGAAAATCATCGATTCGGTCTTCTCGTTCATCTCCAAAATTTCCGAGAACGAAGATGAGGCCATCATATTGAGGACGAATGGAGTGTAGTTCGGAATCTAGTTTATTAACAGCCTGCCGCTCAACAGGAGTGAGCCCCTCGAGCCCCAATCCAGGGTGATTAATTCCGTTCATTACGCGTGACCTAGCGACCCGGTAATAAAAGACTTATGACTGGATCCACACAGAACAATGTGGTTCCTACCACAACACTTTTCTCTGAGGCTGTTATATCTCAGGACAGATATGGGAGACAACACACTGTCACTACCAATGGATGCCTGTAGACGACGAACGCTAGTATCGATTCGCAGTTGACCAGTTCGTTAAATATACCCGTTCCACACGGCGAGCTGCATACCGAATACCATCAAGACGACCAATTCCCAACGATTACGTTGGGACAGAAAGTCGGCGGAAACGCCGACAAAGCCCATGTATAAGCACAAACGCGACGAAACAGAACCAACCGAGAACACAACGCACGACCTTGATAGCGGTCCGAAGGGGAATCGTGATGCAGAATTAGCCGGCCAGCGACGTGAATTGCTCAACCTCGTCACCCAAGAAACAAGATTTGAAATCATTCAGAATATTGTGGGACACCCTGCACAGCTCCCGACACTCAAAGAGCTTGACTACTTCATGCCGGGGGTCTCGAAGAGCACTATTCGGAATCACCTAGAGCGACTCGTCAAGCGCGGGGTTGTCGAGCAGGTAGAATTACCTAAAGATGATCGAACGCGTGATTTGCCGCATGTGTTCTATGGATTGACTGAGGAAGGTCGGGAAATCCTTGAAACAGCCGACTTACTCCGTGCAGAACGGAGTTTGCAAGAGACTACAATGAAGACACAGCTCACGCCAGGTGTAGAGAAATATATGGAAGCACCACGTCCGGAGTGGATACCCGCTCGACCTATAGATACTGAGGAGTTGGAATAGCCAACATATCCACCTTTTTATGAGAGAGCGAGCATCACGGTAGAGAGAATCGGAAAACCCCTATATCAAGACTGAGGGGAAGATGATGTAATTAACCGATTGATGTCGGGTATCATATGATGCTTCATGCTTTCCTTTGCTTAGAGTATGGTGCGACCCAACTGTATGCAGAAATTCTCCAATAGTTACTTCGAACTTGTGCACGACTTCATATGAGAGGTGCGCTGTACATCCAGCACGCCCCCCTTCCTATATCATCGGTGGTTGAAATAACAGCGTTGGGTACGCTTTCGTAACGAATCAACCAGCCCGGACTCATCACTAAGACCGAATAACAAAACTACCGAGAACCCTCGCGTTTGCGACGCGAGACCCTGCTTGTCGACGGTAGGGCGACAAAAAAGCCGTATACGGAAACGGCGCGGTCGGACCGGTTTACAGCTCGTTGAGCTTCCGCAGTAGCTGGCCGCGGTACTCCTCGTCGTTGGTGACGCCCTTCAGCTCGAGGACGTTCCGCTCGAGCTTATCGAGCGCGACGCGGAAGCCGTTCTCGGCGCCGTACCCCTCGCCGGTGCCGGCGACCTGCCCCTTGTTGGTCCGCAGGCGGATCTGGCACTGCACCAGGGGGGTCCCCCGGAGCTTCTCCTTGTGCTCGGAGAACCGGACGTGGGCGTGCATCACCTGCATGTCGGCGTACTTGTCGGCGACGTCCTGGATGCTCTCGGTGATCCCCTCGCGGGTGATCGTATCGAGCATCGAAATGTTGGTGATCTGGACGTCCATGTGCTCCTCCTCGGTGAAGGTGAGCGCCCGCAGCACGTCGGTCTTGGTGATGACGCCGATGACGACGCGGTCGTCGTCCTCCGGAGTGACCATCAGGCCCGCGTAGTCGTCGTCGAGCATGGTCTCGACGGCCTCCTTCGCGGTTTTGTCGAGGGAGGTTGTCCGGACGGGACTGTTCATGATGTCGTAGATCGGAACGTCGAGCATCCGGTCGGTGTCGCCGACGCGGTCGCCGACCGTCGTCTTGTTGTTCTCCCGGATGACGAAGTCGGCGATGTCGTGGGTCGTGACGACGCCCGTCAGGAAGCCGTTCTCGTTCAGAATGGGAAGCCGCGAGATGCTGTGTTCCCGCAGGTGGTTGATCGCCTTGCCGATGCCGTCTTTCTCCTGGAGCGTTACGGGGTCGGAGGTGTAGATGTCGTCGACGGTGAGCGCGTCGAGATTCTCGAGAACTGCCTCCAGGATCGCGTCGTCGGTGATGACGCCCCACAGCTCCTCGTTCTCGAAGACGGGTGCGACCTTCGAGTTGCTCTCGATGAGCATCCGGGCGGTCTCCCGGACGTTTTCCTGGCGGTCGATCTTCGGTGCCGGCGAGTTTCGGCTCGGTTTGATCAGTGCCGCGACCTTCGCGTCGTCCTCGACGTGGGACTGGAGGACCTCGCGCTCGCTGAGGACGCCCTCGTACTCCCCGTCGTTGGTGACGATGATCCCCTTCGGGTTGCCGTCCTCGAACGTCGAACGGACCTTACCCATCCGCGTGCCAACGTCGACTTCGATAAACTCCTTCGTCGCGATATCAGCGATATTCATCGTTCGAGTCGTCCTACTCACGCCGGCGTATTTAACGTACTGCACGGTGCTGCCGGCTGGGATCATGGCCACCATTCTTTGACCCACCCTCCGTATTCGGCCCATGGCACCCGATATCAGCGTCTTCGGACGGTACACCTACCTCGCGACCGAGCTGTTCTGGGGCGCGATCGCGTTCCTCCTGCTCCGTCGCGCGAACGCGCTCCGGCGGGCGGGCGCGACGATCCTCGCGCTGTACCCGATCGCTTACGTCTGGGACCGTTACACCCTCGCCGTCGGCGTCTTCGACATCAAGCTCCGGACCGGGATCGACGTCGCCGGCATCCCGCTCGAGGAACACCTCTTCATGGCGGTCGTGCCGGGGCTCGTGATCGCCTTCCACGAGACGCTGTTCGGCTCGGAGTAGGTACCACCTACAGGGTATGTGCAACCGCGAAGCTCTTGGTTCCCTACCACTTGAAGTGGAACGATGGGAAACCGCCGCTCCGCGAGTCCGACCGCGGAGCAAGGAGAGACCGACCGAGGGCTGCTGCGCGGACTGGTCAGGTTCGCCGTCGTCGCGGCGCTGCTCGGTGCGATCGTGCTGGCCGGCGCCGCGTACGGGCCGGCGCTCGTCGACGACCTCGAGCAGTTCGACGACGTCGACGAGATCGAGGTTGGAACGCAGCCCTCGCCGAGTTCGGAGCCGCCGCCGACGGACGAACGTGATCCCGAGACGACGGACCCGAACGACCCGAACGAATCGAGCTACGAGACCGACGTCGAGACCGTCGTCTCCGACGACGTCGAGGACTTCGTCCACGCCGAGGTCAACGACCGGCGGGCCGAACACGACCTCGAGTCGATCGAGTGGGACGGCACCGTCGCCTCGGTCTCGCGAGCCCATAGCGGGGATATGGCCGAGCGGGAGTACTTCTCGCACACGAACCCCGACGGCGACCAGCCCTACGACCGGTTCAGCGACGTCGAGGACTACTGCCAGGGGTACGGCGAGAACATCGCGATGACCTGGATCGACAGACCGGTCGAACAGTCGGGCGACGACGGCACCGTCGAACACCAGACCGCAGAGGGGCTCGCCGAGGGCCTGGTCAACCAGTGGATGAACTCCACTGACCACCGCGAGGCAATCCTGGAGGAGAACGTCCCCTACGGCTGGGACCGCGGCGGCGTCGGCGTCTACGTCGCCGACGACGGCCAGGTGTTCGCGACGCACAACTTCTGTCACGAGTGGTAGCTCCCGCGGCAAGTCCCACACTCTTGGCGTTCCCGTCCGTAGCACGGCTATGGACACGACGCGGCTCTCGACGGTCCTGCTCTCGATCTACCGGACCGCACAGGACCGAGAGATTACCTTTCTCGCGGCCGGCTTCGCCTACTACGCGTTCGTCTCGCTGATCCCGATGGTGCTGCTTGCCCTCGTCGTCGGCTCGCTGTTCGGCGGCGAGGACGCCGCCGAGCGGCTGGTGCTGGTCACCGGAGACCTCCTCCCGCCGGCCGGCGAGGACCTGGTCGCGGAGGCGCTGACGACGGAGTCGGGACGCAGCCAGGCGACGGTCGTCGCGCTCGCGATCGCCTCCTGGGGCGCCCTCAAGGTCTTTCGCGGACTCAGTCGGGCGTTCGACATGGTCTACGACGAGGTCGCCGACGACACGTTCCTCGACGAGGTGCGGGACGGGTTCACGGTGATCCTGGCCGGCACCGGCGCGATCGTGTTGATGATCGTCATCGGAGCGATGCTGGGGATCGCCGCGGACGTGATCCCGCTGGCGGGTCTCGCGAGCTGGATCACGCTGCTGGCCGGTCTGTTTCTGGTCTTCCTACCGATCTACTACGTCCTCCCTCCGATCTCGGTTACGGTTCGGGAGATCCTCCCCGGGACGGTCGTCGCCGCCGTCGGCTGGACGATCCTGCAGGTCGGCTTCCAGCTCTACGCCGCCAACGCCGCCCAGTACGCGGCCTACGGCGCGGTCGGCGCGGTCATCCTCTTCGTTACCTGGCTCTACTTCGCCGGCATCCTGATCCTCCTGGGGGCGGTGGTCAACGTCGTCCTCTCGAGCCCGACTCTGGCCGAGGAAGGAGAGGTGCCGGACCCCCTCTGAACGAGAGCCGGCGCGAGATCCCCGTCCCACCTCGAGCGAAAGCAAAGCGGACTCGAGCGCCCACACTAGCCGACCAGCGTGATGAGCACGAACAGGCTGGCGACGGAGGCGACCGTCGTCGCGAAGACGTTCAGCGAGGCGAACTCGGCGTCGCCGCCGAGCTCGTTCGCGTAGACGTACGTCGACACCGCGGTCGGCATCCCGAGCATCACGACACCCGCGGTGAAGGTGGCGCCGTCGACGGCGAGCAGCGAGAACACCGCCCACGCGAGCAGCGGCATACAACACAGCTTCAGCGCGACGACCGAGCCGACGGCCTCGAGGTCGACGGCGTCGGCGTCGATCTGCAGGGCGGCGCCGACGCACAGCAGCGCCAGCGGGAGCGCGAGCGATCCGAGCGCGTCGAGGCCGACGACGACACCTCCCGGGAACGTCACGCCGACCGAACCCACCGCGAGGCCGGCGACCAGCGCGAGCAACACCGGGTTCGTCGCGAGGTTCCGGAGTTCGCGACCGATCGCGGCCTCGGCCGCCCCGAACGCGCTGAGCACGACGATCGTCAGCGGCAGCTGGACGAGAGTGACGAACCCCAAAATCACGCTCGCGATGGCGGTGACCTGCGCGTCGAACGTCGCCGCGACGAGCGGGACCCCGAGGTAGCCGAGGTTCGAGTGGTACGACTGGATGATCGCAACGCTCTGTCGGTCGGTCGGGAGTCGGTTCCGGTAGGCGACCCAGGCGATGGCACCCGTCGCGAAGAGCACGACGAGCGACCCGACGAACAGCTCCGCCGAGAGCAGGTCGCCGATCGACTGGTCGTAGGTCGCGACGAACACCAGCGCCGGGAGAGCGACGTAGTAGGCCGTCGCGTTGAGCCGGGCGGTTCTGGCGGCGTTCAACGCGCCCGAGGACCGAAGCCCGGTCCCGACCAGCAACACCGCGAGCATCGCCAGCAGCCGACCGAGAACCTCCATACGCGCTCGAGTCGATCCCGACTTTTCTACCGTTCGATCCCGGTTCGGGTCGGTCCGTATGACGGACCGTTGTCGTTCGGTACCGGTGATCGCTGTCCCCGGCCGAGCGATCACCGGGAAACCGCTCCACCGATCCGTATCAGCTCGTTCGGAGGAACTGGTCCTCGTACGCCGGCTCGTCCGCCCGGAGGTGACACAGTGCGAGCGACCGCGGCGGCAGGGATGCGAACCGCTCCGCGACCGTCGAGAGTGCGGCGTCCAAGCCGATCTCGTCCTCCCGAACCGCGAGCGTCACGAGCAGGTCTGCGGAATCGGCGCGCGTTTCGAGGGTCGATTCCAGCTGGTCCCACGAACCGACCGACCGGAACTCGGCGCGGACGTCGATCTCGACGAGATCGAAGAGCGTCCGGTAGTGATCGACGTTCCGTTCGAAGACGTACACCGTGACCGGAAGCTCGAGCCGCGCCGACAGCTGCTTGAGGTTGTAGACGGCCTCGTAGAACCCCCCGTGGTGGTCGACGTGTTGGGGGATCACCAGCCGGAGACGGGCGAGCTCCGACGGCTGGCGAGCGAGTCGGAACAGGTAGATCGGCATCGATGTTCGGGCAACGAGCTCGGTGGCCGTCTCACCGTCCGTCGCTTCGTTAGCCCTGAGGTCCCACTCGGGTACCAGCAGATCGGTGTTTAGCTCCGGTGGGGCTCGCACGATCTCGGCGGTGAGGTCGCCGTTCTCGACCGATTCGGTCCTGACCGCAGTGTGCGCCGCGATCCCGGACTCGGCGATTCGATCGGTAATCGACGGTCGGTCGCGTTCGCGTTCGTCGCCGCCCCCCTCGCTACCGGTCAACAGGAGGGTAAGCGGCTTGTTCCCGTATCGGTGTTTGAGCGCGCACGCGACGGTCACAAGCCAAAGCACGTGGTCGTCGTCGCCGTCTACCGGAAGCAGTATCCTCGGGTCGATCGTCCTGTCCTCGCTCGTCTCGGCTCGTTCGAGGAACGGAAGGCCACTCGAGCTGCCGTCGGCGTCGCCGTCGGACGACGATTCGGCTGTCGACTCGCGACTGCGGCCGCGGCCGCGCCGCCGGGACAGCACCCAGTAGCCGATGACTGTGGCGAGAACGACGCCGGTCACAACGGCGACGACGACAGACGGTGTTGTCTCTATCATCGGTTTCGTTCCGAAAGGGGCGCGATCGACCGCCTTCGAACTCACATTACTCGAGGGTGGTCCTCGCGCAGATTGACATCCTCCTCCGCCTGAAGACGGAGGAATCCCGAGGTTGGGATATTAGGGTTTGCAGTCCACCACCTCTGCCCGAGGTTGGAATCCTCGGGAGAGGTCATAGAGGTGGACTGCTGGCTGTGCCAACCAACCGGTACTCCTATCTCCACCCAAATCGGGTGCAGACTCGGAGTTACTTTCGTTGATG
The DNA here is from genome assembly GCF_043677095.1 of Natronococcus roseus. Classification (NCBI taxonomy): domain Archaea; kingdom Methanobacteriati; phylum Methanobacteriota; class Halobacteria; order Halobacteriales; family Natrialbaceae; genus Natronococcus; species Natronococcus roseus. The sequence continues at coordinate 418,663 of NZ_JBHLJR010000005.1, read as the reverse complement.
TCGAGACGGATGTTCTCCGCCCCGTTCACGTCCGCGTTGAACGCTGCATCACAGTCCTCACACACGTACAACCCGCGTTCAACACGCTGACTGTCGTTTTCTCTACCGCAGGCGCAACACGTCTTGCTCGTGTCGCGTTCGGACACTTCCACGACCTCGATTCCCTCGACCTTCGCCTTGTATTCGAGAATCGAGGTAAATCGGTCAAACGCCCACCCGTGCAGGTCGAGGTTGCCATGTTTGCCCCAGTTCTTCGACTCGCTGTTCTCGTCCTCGCGGACGCCTTCCAAATCCCCGACGTTAATCTGGCCAACAGCCTTCTCGACACACCGCTGGACGATGTGTTTCGCTAAGGAGTGGAAAAAGTGAGTGCGACGTTCCGACCACTTCGCGTGGAAACGTGTGGCTCGTTCACCACCGCTGTCGTCGCACTTGGCGATTTCCTTCGGGAAGTAGTAGCCGTCCTGTTTCAAGCGGTTGCCGGGGTACAGGTCGGCGTCCTCGGTGCTGTACGCGACGGCGGCGAAGTTGCTGATGCCGAGGTCGATACCCGCTGTCTCGTCGCCGGGAGCGTTGGGAGTCTCGATCTCGTCCTTGCAGACGAGGTGTAACTCCCATCTCCCCTTTGCTTGGTCGTAGACGGCGCGGACTTGTTGCAGGTTTTCAACCTCGACGTCGGGGCGCGTCTCGTACTCGACAAGAATGTACTCCCACGCTTTCGGATGTTCCTTGTGATTCGCCCCTTTTGAAAGGCGAACACGATTGTTTTTGGTGTCGTGGCGGATGCCGTTTTGTTTCCACGTCACCGTGCTTCGTGGGTGTTCTTCGTGGACGCGGCGGCCCTCGTCGTTGTAGTAGTTTTCTTTGCGGTAGCCGGGCGGATTGTCCCTGTCATCGTCACTGGCGTACCACGAGTTGAAAGCTTCAGCGAGTTCCTCCAGAACCCGCTGACTGGACTGTGAGTGCAGTCCCTTGTACTTTGGATGGGTCTTCAACTCGTCTTTTAGCTCCTCGTGGTCGGGAATCTCGCCTGTCTCCTCCCAGACTTCTCGGGAGTGATAGTTGGCGACGTTCCAGAGCTTGCTGGCACTCCACCCGTGACGGTCGAGCGACTCCTCAACCTGTGAGTGGTTGCGGATTTTCGCTCGATAGGTGCGGTGGACTTCCAGCATTCTGAACGTCTGTATAATCGCTTATAGTCGCTTCTCTTGAAAAATTTCGGATTGGGAAGGGTGGAATATCCAGCGGTGCTATCGACGGTGGACTGTGGAATGGGTTGTCGGATTCATCCCGCGCCTAAAGGCACGGGTATTCTCCTTGCTTTTTATAAGCGTACCCACTCACGCCTCGAGAAGCCGCTGAAACCGTCGCTGGTGGGCACAGATCGCGAGAACGCCGAACCCGAGCAGGCCGAGCTGGAGGGGCTCGATTCGAACGACCACCGTCGCGACGCCGAGCGGAAGCGGCGGCGAGTCGATCACCCAGTCGGGAACCTGGGCAGACCAGAACAGAAGTCCCGCACCGAGCGCGAGCAGGAGTCCCGCACCGAGCGCGGCCAGTCGATCGGGATCGGCCGACCGGGACCGACACGCTGCCTGCTCGAGGGCGAGCTGAGCCGCGAGAACGGCTCCCAGGAATCCCGTCGCGACGATCGGTCCTGCCGGCGAACCGACGGTTTCGGCGAGCAACAACCAGCAGATCCAGCCGGCGGTCGCCACGAGCGAGAGTCCGAGCCACCGCGGTCCGCGGCGGAGCCGCCGGCTGCCGACGACGGCGGCGACGACCCGTGCCCGCAGGAGCGCTCCGCCGACCAGCACGACGACTCCGATCAGCGCCGTCGTCACGGTCCGCGAACCGACCGCGAGGACGAACCAGACGCCGACCGAGACGGCCTCGACTGCCCCGGCCGAGAGGGCGGCGGTCGCACCGAGGACGTGCTGGCGTCTCGTTCGTCCGAGGACGTCCGGCTGTCGGAGCACGCTCATACACTACCGTTCGACGGCATCCGTTTCGTTATGCGATCGTTATTTTCGGTTTCGGGGGACTGTTACTGCCCCCGTTTACTGGGCCGAACGTGTTCGGCAATCTTCTCGAATAGCCGGCGAATTCTACTCCTTGTGGTCCGTTACTCCCCTGCACGATAGGTCGATTCGTTGGATAAACCTATGTATCGTGATGTAGTTGGCCGGTGTATGGAAGAGACCGAATCTGATAGGACGATGTCGGAACTCGTCGTCAAGGAACTGGTCGAGCAGGGACTCGACTCCTCGATGCGAGACTCCATTCTCGAGGCCGTCGAGGAGTCCGAGGGCGACACCGGCGGCTCGCGCAACCTGCCGATCGCGGGTGCGCTGGTCGGCGTCGGCGCCGCGCTCGGCTACCTCGCGGGCCGAGAGTCGACCGACCTCGAGGACGTCTCCCTCGAGGACGTCGAGGAGCCCGAGATCATCGACGACGTGACGGGCGGCGACGAGGACGAGGACGCCGAGAGCGAGTCCGAGGAAGCCGAGGCCGAAGCAGCCGAGGCGGAAACCGAGACCGAAGCCGACGTCGAGGACGGCGGCTCGTCGGGTATACTCGGTCGACTGCTGCTGGCCGTCGGCCTGCTCGTCGGTCTCGCCGTTCTGCGCCGGCGCTTCGGCGGCGACGCCGACGAGGAGTGGGAGCCGATCGAGGAGTTCGAGCCGGCGACCGAGATCGACGCCGACGAGGACGACGAGTTCGAGGGTGTCGACGAGGACGAGGAGCTCGAGGCCGAGACCGACGACTCCGAAGAGTAGATCCCACACCGCTTTCTTCACCGTTTTCGCTCCCGATAGCGACGCCGTCCGACGAAGGAGCTAAGGGGGCGACGCCGACACACTCCAGTCGATGGAGACGACTCACCGCGTCGTCGTCGGCGACGCTCGCGAGCTCTCGCAGGTAGACGACGACTCCGTCGAACTCGTCGTCACGTCCCCGCCGTACCCGATGATCGAGATGTGGGACGAGCTGTTCGCCGACCTCGACCCGTCGATCGGAGACGCCCTCGAGGACGGCGACGGCCGAGCCGCCTTCGACGCGATGCACGCCCAGCTCGAGCCCGTCTGGGACGAACTCGAACGCGTCCTCGTCGACGGCGGCATCGCCTGTATCAACGTCGGGGACGCGACCCGAACGGTCGACGGCAGCTTTCGAGTGTACCCCAACCACGCCCGCGTGCTCGAGGCGTTCGAGTCCCGCGGGTTCGATCCGCTGCCGGACGTGCTCTGGCGCAAGCCGGCAAACAGCGCGGCCAAGTTCATGGGCAGCGGGATGATCCCGCCCAACGCCTACGTCACCCTCGAGCACGAGTACGTGCTGATCTTTCGCAACGGCGGCGACAGCCGTTCGTTCGAACCCGGCGCCGACCGCCGGTACGAGGCAGCCTACTTCTGGGAGGAGCGAAACCGCTGGTTCACCGACGTCTGGACCGACGTCCGCGGCGAGCTCCAGGCTCTCGAGGACGACCACGAGGAGCTCCGGGCGCGGTCGGCGTCTTACCCCCTCGAGATCCCCTACCGGCTGATCTGTATGTACTCGGCGTACGGCGACACCGTCCTCGACCCGTTCTGGGGAACGGGAACGACCTCGCTGGCGGCGCTCTGTGCCGGCCGAAGCTCGATCGGCTACGAACTCGAGGAGGCCTTCCGCGAGGTCTTCGCAGACCGAGTCGAAAGCGCGTCAGCGCTCTCACGGACGATCGGGCGACGACGCCTCGAGCGCCACCGCGAGTTCGTCGAGGGGCGTCGAGCCGAGGGCGAAGAGCCGTCCTACGACGCCGTCCACTACGAGACGCCCGTGATGACGAAGATGGAACGCGAGATCCGCTTTCGGGAAGTCAGCGGGATCGACACCCTGGAATCGGACGACGGCTACCGTGCCGTTCACGAACCGCTCGCGCTCGAGTAGTGCCGGCAACCCGGGCGACGCATCCGGGACCACCAGCGTTTTGCATGGGGACCACACCCATACGATCGATGGATACCGACGTCGATCCGGACCGATTCGACTCGAGACGCTCGACGGCCTACGCCAACCGCGGGATGGTCGCGACCAGCCAGCCCCTCGCCGCGGAGGCGGGCCTGTCGATCCTCCGAGAGGGCGGCAACGCCTTCGACGCCGCGGTCGCGACCGCGGCCGCACTCAACGTCGTCGAGCCGACCTCTACGGGACTGGGCGGGGACGTCTTCGCGCTGTATCGCACCGCCGACGGCGAGGTCGGCGCGATGCGTTCCTGTGGCCCCGCCCCCGCCGAGGCGACGATCGAGAACGTCCGAGGTGCCCTCGAGGATGCCGACGATATCTCGGAGTACTACCCCGAATCCCGTGGGTACGCCGTCGATGGCGATTCCGATGGAGCGGACCTCGAGATGCCGTTTCTCGGTCCCCACGCCGTGACCGTTCCCGGGACGGCCCGCGGGTGGGAGGCCACCGTCGAGGAGCTGGGGACGCTCTCGCTCGCGGAGGCGCTCGAGCCCGCGATTCACTACGCGACGGAGGGGTATCCCGTCTCACCGATCATCGCGGGCCACTGGGCGGGCGCCGAGGAGCTCTTCACCGACGAGCACGCCCGCGAGGCGTACCTCTTCGACGACGAGGCGCCCGACGTCGGCCAGACGGTCACGCTGCCGCGACTGGGCGACTCCCTGAAACAAATCGCCGAGGAGGGCGCCGACGCCTTCTACGAGGGTGAGATCGCCGACGAGATCGTCGAGGAGATCCAGTCCGCTGGCGGCTTCATGACCCACGAGGACCTCGAGGAGTTCTCGCCGGAGTTCGTCGAGCCCGTCAGCACGACCTACAACGGAGTTGAGGTGTACGAACTCCCGCCGAACAACCAGGGACTGGTCGCCCTCGAGGCGCTGAACATCGCCGAGGAGATCGGCGCGGGCGAATACGACTACGACTCGCCCGAGCGCGTCCACGCCTTCGCCGAGGCGATGAAGCTCGCGTTCGTCGACGGCCACCACTACATCACGGATCCCGAGTTCGAGGAGGCCCCGCCGTTGGCCTCGAAGGAGTACGCCCGCGAGCGCGCCGCGGCGATCGGCGACTCGCCGATCCAGGATCCTGAAGTCGGCGTGCCGACGAAGGCGGCCGAGGACGCCGACACCGTCCTGCTCACGGTCGGCGACGAAGAGGGGAACCTCGTCTCGTACATCAACTCCCGCTTCGCCGGGTTCGGCAGCGGCCTGGTCGCGGGCGACACCGGGATCGCGCTCCAGAACCGCGGGGCCTCGTTCTCGCTGGATCCCGACCATCCCAACAGCCTCGAACCCGGCAAGCGTCCCTTCCACACGCTGGTCCCCGCCGTCGCGAAGCTCGACGAGGACGACTGGCTCGCCTTCGGCGTCATGGGCGGCTACATGCAGCCCCAGGGCCACGTCCAGGTACTCTCGAATCTCGTCGACTACGGGATGGATCTCCAGGAGGCCCTCGATCGCCCGCGCTGGCGCTACCGCGAGGACGGCAGTCTGGGGATCGAGGAACGGCTGTCCGGCGCCGCGAAGCTCGCCCGCAAGGGCCACGACGTCGGCGTCCTCCCGCCCGTAATGTTCGGCGGCGCACAGGCCGTTCGGCGACGTGGTGAGACGCTCTCGGGCGCGACCGAGCCGCGCAAGGACGGAACGCCGATCGGCTACTGAGTCGTCTCCGCCCGTTTCGTGGACGAACCCACCGCCCCCTCCCGGTTGAACCGTCGCGACGTTTTTATCCGCGCCGACCCCAGCGAGGGTATGGATGCCGGACTCGAGGTCGACGGGGCGAGACCGGTCCGCGTGCTTGTCGTCGGCACCGAACCCTGGGCCGAGACGGCGACGACCACTCTCGAGGATCGGGACGGGTTTCGGACGATCACGGGGGGTGGATCTGCGACCGTACTCGAGCGACCCGACACCGTCGACTGCGTCCTGACGAACGATCGAACCGCCGTTCGGGAGATCGACGGCAGACACCCCATCGTCTACGTCGCCGACGACGTCCTCGAGGCCGACGTCGAGGGGGTACTCGCCGACGGTGCGACCGACGTCATTGATTCACGAACGAGCGAGCGGTCGGCGCTGCTCGAGCGCCGGCTCCGACTGGTGGCGCCGGACTCGCCGGACCGGGTACCAACCGACCAGGGAAAGGCGTGGCACCGATCGCTGCTCGAGTGTTCGTCGGACCTGTTGCTCGTCTTCGACCCGTCGGGACGACTCACCTACACCGGCCCCGGAATCGAGCGCGTCACCGGCCTCGAGCCGTCCGAGTTCGGGAGCGCCCGGCTGTTCGAGGGGATTCATCCCGAGGATAGGGCAGCCGTCGACGATTCCCTCGACACTGTCCGGACCGATCCGCCGGGCGAAACGCGAACCGTCACCTATCGCTATCGCGGCGAGGACGGCTGGCGCGTTCACGAGGCAGTTCTGACGAACCGCCTCGAGGATCCCGCCGTCGGCGGCGTGGTCGCGTCGATACGGGACGTCACCCGTTCCCGCCCCCTCGAACGGGAGCTCTCCGAGTCGTTCGAACGGGTCAGCGACGCCTTCTACGCGCTCGATACGGACTGGCGGTTCACCTACGTCAACGGTCGGGCCGAGGAGCTACTGGGCCGGCCGCGATCGGAGCTGCTCGGCGCCGACGTTCGGGAGCTGTTCCCCCACGGGTTCCGCTCGGAGCTGTTCGATCGGTTCGCCGACGCGATGGAGCACCAGGAACGAGTCTCGTGGGAACGGTACTCCGAGTCGCTTGGGGTCTGGATGGAGATCCACGCTTACCCCTCTGAAACCGGCCTCTCGGTGTACTTCAGGGATATCACCGATCGGATCGAGCGCGAGCAGGAACTGGCCGAGCGGACCGAACGGCTGCGGATGGTCGTCGAGAACGCGCCGGTCATTCATTACGTCATCGACGCCGAGGGGACGATCACGCTCTCGGAAGGGCGGGGGCTCGAGAACATCGGCTTCGAGGCGACCGACGCCGTCGGCGACTCGTTCTTCGAGCTCTTCGAGGAGTATCCTGCGATCCGAGCCGACGCCCGCGCGGCTCTCGAGGGCGAGTCCGTCCACGGCCAGCGTCGGATCCTCGATCGGGTCTTCGATTCGTGGTACCGGCCGATCGTCGAGGACGGCGAGGTCACACGGGTGATCGGCGTTGCGATCGACGTGACAGAACGCGTGCAGTACCGGGAGGCGTTAAGCACCCTTCACGAGGCGACCAGCCACTTACTGACCGTCGATTCGAAGGACGACGCCTGCGAGTACATCGTCGCCGTCGCCGACGACGTCCTCGATCTCGACAGCATCGTCTTCCGGTTCGACGAACAGCGCAACGAGCTCGAGCCGGCCGCGTACTCGAGCGATCTCGAGCGAGCGATCGGGACGCCACCGCGTTTCGGGCCCGGCGAGGGGATCACGTGGGAGACGTTCGCCACCGGCACGCCGTCGGTCTTCGAGGACGTTCGAGAGTCGGAACGGGTCTACGACGAGTCGACGAACGTCAGGAGCGGCCTCTACATTCCCCTCGGCGAGCACGGCGTCTTCGCCGCGGTGTCGACCGCAGCCGACCAGTACGACGAGGACACCGTCGAGCTGGTGAAGCTGTTCGCGACGACGGCGAAGGCGGCGCTCGACCGGATCGGCCGCACCCGCCGGCTCCACGAGAACGAACGGGAGCTGAAGCAACAGAACCGGTACCTCGAGCGGGTAAACGAGTCGAAGCAGATCCGCCAGGATATCGAGGAACACCTGCTGCGGGCCGATTCCCGCGAGGCCATCGAGCGCGGGATCTGTACCACACTCGCCGAGACCGAGCACTGCTCGTTCGCCTGGATCGGCGAGCCCGATCCGAGCGGCAGCCGGATCAGACCGCGGAGTCATGCCGGGCTCGACCGGGGCTATCTCGAGGCGGTCACGGCGACCGCCGTCGACGACTCCGCCGCGGAGCCGGCCGGCCGAGCCGTCCGAACCCGCCGTCCGGTCGCCGTCGACAACGTCGCCGACAGCGTGGGGGACGGGACGTGGCGAACCGACGCGCTCTCGAGGAGCTTTCAGTCGGTGATCTCGGTCCCGCTCGTCTACGACGGGCACCTATACGGCGTCCTCTCGGCGTACGGCGACGACCCGAACGCCCTCGACGACCCGTTCGGGTCGATGCTCGCGGATCTCGGCGACAGCATCGCGTACACGATCGACGCCATCAAGCGAAAGAACGCGCTGCTCGAGGAGCGCGTCACGGAGGTCGAACTCGAGATCGGGGCCGAGTCGCCGCTGTGTCGGTTCGCGGACCGACTCGACCGCCGCGTCGCGTTCGAGGGAGCGACGCTACAGGATGACGGCAGCGCGCTCGCGTTCGTCTCCCTCGAGCCCCCCATCGACGGCGCGGATATCGACGCGTCCGTTGACGGGATCGACGACCCGGCCGTGCTCACCGACTCGGATCAACAGACGCTCGTTCAGCTCCGGATAACGGGGCCGTTTCTCGGCAGGATCGTCGCCGACCACGGCGCCACGCTGCGGGAACTCGTCAGCGACGACTCGGGTCACCGGGCGGTCGTCGACCTCCCGGCCGGGCTCGAGCTTCGGACGGTGCTGTCCGATATCACCCGTCGCGGCCTCTCGGCATCGATGGTCGCTCGCCGTGATCGGCCGTCCGGGGACGGTGCCTCGCTCGGGGGACCGGCTCGGAAGGCGTTGCTCGACCAGCTCACGGCTCGACAGCAGGAGGTCGTTCGAACGGCGTACCACAGCGGATTCTTCGAGTGGCCCCGGCGGACGACGGGCGAGGCCGTCGCGGACTCGCTTTCGATCTCTCCGCCGGCGTTTCACAAACACGTCCGCTCCGCCGAACGGAAGCTCTTCGCGACGCTGTTCGAGGGCGTGACGATCGACGGTTAATCAGTTAACCCCGACGGTCGGCCGTCGTTACACGGTTAACGAGCAGACTCTTTGCTCTCAGTCGAGAAGAGTCGACGACGACTCATAGTGGGGTACCATGACTGAAACGACACCGCAACCGCTCTCCGAATCGACAAACGACTGCTACGTCGTCCAGTACGACCGACTCGACACCAGCCCGCTCAGCGTCACGATCGCCGAGGCGGTCGCGACCTACCGCGGGACCGACGCGACGGAGCTCGAGCCGCTGCACTACGCCGTCAACGCCGACGCACTCGAGCAACTGTTCGAGCCGCGAGCCGACGGCCTCCGGACCGGCGGTTCGGTAACCTTCGAGTACAGCGACTGTTTGGTCACCGTTACGGCCGACGGAGAGATCCGAATTACGACCGCGTAAGCTCACAGTTCCCGACACTTCAGATGCGAGTGGTACGGCGTACTATGGTGTATAAACACATTATATTGTAATTATTCGTCCCCCGGAAGAGCTATACCTGCTCGATCGGAAGGGCCGATACCATGTCAGACCACACCACCCAGACCATGAAAGACGTCAGTCACACGCCGCCCGCCGGCGAGTCCGTGACGAACGTCTGGAACCGCGGCCGAGACGACGACGAGTAATCGGTCCCTTCTCGCGGTCGCTCCCAGTTCACTCGAGTCGCGACTTCTCGAATCGTTTCCTCGAGCGGAGCTACCCAATAGTACTCGACTTGGACGTAAACAGGAGGGTCGGAACGAGCGTCACCTTACACGCCGTGCAGCCCCGACCAGGTGGACGGTTCCGCCGGCCCGATATCTGTTTTGTGGTTTGCGGTCGCTCGAGATCGCTCGGAACGGTATCGACCGTCGGCTCGAGGCCGTCAGCGCGCTCGAGTTCGTCCGGATTCCCTTCGTGCCTAACCGCTTTGCCACTGTTTGCAGCCATTGTTCCCTCCGCAGACGACACCGACAACCTCGGCGGTTGTCTCGAGGATAGACCCGTCTTACGCTTTCGATCCTAAGAAAGCGCGAGCTACTGCTGTAGAACAGGTCCTTCGGGAAAACAGCGAGCCGAATTGAATCGGCTGCATCCTTCCTTGTCACACGCTCCCTGCAGAAAATAATGTGGAGGGTTCCGGCATAAGCTTTGTCACTCGATCATACCGGCCTCCCGGTCTCGAGGAACACTGCACGAAACCTCGTAGAGCGGTACCGCTTCTGAAGCGGAGCGGTAGCTCTACCGAAATATGTAGTAGCTGATACGACGGCCTGTTCCTCGTTCAACACATGCAGATATGCCATCAGATAGTGCCGTGAGGTTGTTTTTCGTAGTATATCGGAGGTGTCGAAGCATCGGTCACCACAGAAGGAGCAAGCCGGCGAGAAGGAGTGCCAGCTTCAGCGACGCGAACGCCGCCTCGTACCCCTCGAGCAGCGACTGGACGCGCGCCGAGTCGTGTTCGACCGCCGTCAGTATCGAAAACTGGATCAAACACGCCGCTGCGAGCCAGTTCGTGGCCGCGACCGAGAGGCCGTACGCGAGTGCCAGCATCGCCACGAACAGGCTGAGAACGCGACCGAGTTCCATACGGTACCTCAGGGTACACCCGGTCTTGGTGGTTCTGATCGGTACACTACCCGTAGTGGACAGCCCGATTCGTCGGTCGTTCACCGAAAGTAGACACCGCATCTCTTGATAGCAAGGCAGCTGCCCTCGCGTCATGATCTCATCGTGTTAACCCTTGCCGCGTCCGTCGCTCGTGGATTCCGGGAACTCATCAACACCGTCGCGCTCGAGCTCGAGGGAACTCTAATCGAGGCGGTAGTCGTCGGTCACATCGAGGCGCGACAGTCAGTTCTGACACCGCTGGGGCCAGAAATCAGAACGTCCGATGCTCGAGGAGAGTTGTTGTGAATCGCCGGAGCGACTGCTCGGTTTCGGCTTCCCGAGACAGGGGTCGGGCGGCAAGAAGGATGGTCGAAGACTCGAGTATCGACGATTATACCGTTCGGATTTGTACGATGAATTAAAGACGTTGCTTGTAATTCCGAATGGTAGCTGCGATAAGAGGGTGTACAGGAGATTAAGTACTGTGACAAATTCTAAATTACCAAAAGGGCTATGCGAACTGGTTTTCCAGTGAAATAGCTGCAGTCTCTACTTCGAATATTTTCGAGCCAGTGAAGACAGATAATGGTAATTCCCGCCCCTCTGCTGCATACTTTTCTTGCCAGAGTTCGGCCAATGCTTTCAAATCCGCTGCCCTCACCAACCGGATATCAGTTCCAACTTGCATTTCTAATTGTAATGCGTTCGATGGTGCTTTGTCCGTAAACTCAGGGGCAATAATGAGGAACCACTCTACATTGTGCTGCTGACTTTTCGTGTCAATATAGTTCTTAATCTTACTCCGCGTATCGCTTCCTAAAGCAAACTTTTGGCGGCGACGTTTATTATCCCAGAGAAGCCACTGGTTGTCCTGTTCGATCTCACCATCTGCAACCACGCCAGTCGCCTGTTGTCCAAGTTGATTTGTCTCCTCAAGATTGAATACTTCTCGGAAGATCTCCCCAGTTGCATCCTCAAAGAGTATATCTAGCTTTTCTGAAAGGTCATCAGCATCGATGAGATCCTGAAGCTGCGGAGGAACCTCAGTAACGGCACCATCTGCAATATCTTCATACGAATTTAAATACAAATCAATCTTCTCGTCCTCACCCTCAACCGAATTTTGAGACAACTCAAAGTACTCAATAATTGCAGAAACCATTTCGTCTGTCTTCAGCTTATGTGCATCGAGGCCATACTGATCGACGATATCTTTGAGATCATCCTTCGGAACTACTTCCCTCAATAACTCACTCGGATAGATATTCGCCTGAATAATATTCTCCCGACGGTTCTCATTTTTGCCGTAGTTTTTCCCTCTGATATCGAATTCCTCGCGAGCCTCAATCAGAATCGACTGACGGTCGAAGACATCGAGAGTCCTGAGCATCTGGCGGTAGTTCTCGTCGGACATTTCGTAGTACAACCAGTCTCGGATTTCGTCAGCATAATCTTCAGGGATTCCGACGAGTTCATCGTAATTAGGATCCCCAACCTCATAGATGAGTGCTTGCTCCTGGAGTGACCAAACTCCTTTCTCAATAGTATCATGGGCGTGTTCAGGACTGTCAGATCGTGTTACTTTTGGAAACCGGTCAAGTGCAGACAGTCGCTGGAAGAAATCAAGCCAAGTGTAGTACTCATGCTTGACATCTGTTGCGTTGTTATGAACTTCGAAATAACTGAACACCATATGGAGTTCAGAATCGTCGATTTGGTTCTCATAATCGACAGCAGCTTGCGCAAGGTGAAGGAGATCATCAGCTTCGGAAAATGAGTCCTCGTCATAGGACTGAATGAGGTCCCGTTGCCAATTTTGAACAGCGTCTATCAACTCTGCCTTTTCCATGTTGTACTCAGGCTGCTGGATGAGTTGTCTGAGAATACCATACCGGATAACGAGGGCTTGGTATGGCGAATTATTGATTTCGCTGAGTCTCGGGGGAGTGAAGTTGTTGAGTTCTTGTCTGAGGCGCTCTTCAGCGGCGAGCGCTGGAACATATTCTTTTAGATACAACTCTCTATCAGAAAACCCATTGTGCTTGAACTCTTCTGGATTAAAGTTATCAGTTTTAGATTTAGTATTATCGTTAATAAACCGTTTCCGTTCATAGCTATTCCAACTCCGATCAATTAGCTCGTATAGCTTCATCTGTTTTGATTGGTTATTGTTGGGTATACTTCAATATAGGTGCACAACTAGCTATCAATGCACCCCTATGATGTATGAATTTTACACTCTGTAGTCTATTATAAAGTGTTGCCTTTTGTTGAGCGTCGTGTTTTGTTACTCGTGTTCTATACTGAACTCGAACTCTACGACCAATACTACATAAAGAAACGGCGCTGCCAGCTACTGCTCCTCAGCCGGCTGGGAACCGGCCAGTAGTCGGTCCGTGTCCAACACTGCGGACAGTCCTGCTCGTGCGGATTTCGTCAATGTTTATCGCCGACTGGCCGTACTCGCAACACTTGACCTCGCTAGTTGATTTCCCTTCCCGGAATCCGTCGTTGGAGACCGTCGTTTCGCTTTTGATGATCGGTACTCGGTTTCGTGGGCAGGTGCATCGCGCATGCCAGAGCCCCTCTGGTTTATGATTAACACTACAGGAATTCGAGGAATAATCGCAAACACCCGTGTCTCGAAATGTTTTATGCGAAAATGTAAAGAATTAGCTAGGTGACTGAGGAGGGTTTCGAACCGCCGGAAGAGCTTCGCTCTTCCGTGCCCTCGATCGTTCGCTCCGCTCACTCTCGAGGACCTACGGGTTCTCTGCCTCCCCGGACACTTTCGGCGTTGCCACTCGTCTTCGACGAGTGTCTTTTTTGAAAAGTGCCCGGGGAGGGCTCCGAACCCTCGATCTCCGCATGTCCCAGGTCCGAGGCTCGGCAGTCCTCTAAAGGGACACGGAGGCTTCCAAGGCGGAACCGCACCGAATCTCTGAACCCTATGAGTGCGGCGCTATGTCCAGCTAAGCCACCCGGGCTCGTTTTTGAGTAGTGCGGTCTGTTTCTTTAACCTTCCCTTTCGCGTCGGCCGTGCAAGCAGAACCCACGCATTTATCACCGAATCTACCCAACGCCGGATATGACCGTTCCCGTCATCGTTCGATCCGATCTCGGCGACGAGGAGGTCCAGACACGGGTCTCGCTCGGCGGTGACGACGAGCTCTTCGTCGCGGACTCGAGCAGTATCGTCTACCGCGCGGAGGGGTTGCTAACCGACGAGTCGACCGAGGAACTCACCTACGACGCAAACCGGCTCACCGTCTCGGAGGGGCGCCGAAAGACGTCACTCGCCCTCGAGTACCCCCTGTCCGGCACTGCCGAGGTCACTGTTCCCGCGAGCAAGACCGACGACGTTCTCCGACCGGTGCTGGCGGGCGTGTTGCGAGCCAACGACGTTATCGACCCCGACGAGTCGCTCATCGAGGTCTACCGGTTCAGCGAACTCACCCTGATCCTGACCGACCGGCGGCTGATCGAACACGTCGGCACGGCAGTCTGGGACGAGGGGTACGAGGCCTACCACTTCCGGGACGTGACGAACCTCTCGTTCGAGGAGGGCGACGTCGCGACCCGTATCGTCCTCGAGGTCGACGGGCGCCCCCAGCGGATCAAGGCGCCCAACGACGCGGCCGACGACCTCCGCGAGCGACTCAAGCGGGCGCTGGTCGCCTACTACGAGCGCACGTCGGAACCCGTCTCCGAGGAACCGGACCCGCTCGAGGAGTCCCAGGAACGTGGCGAAGAGCCGACCGAACCGCCCTCCCGGTCGAGGCGAGCCGTCCGTTCGGAGCCGGCGCGAGCCGACGGCCAGCGGGCCGCCGTCGAGTCGCGACCGCCGATGGCCGGAACCGCCGACGGCGCGACGGCCGACGCCACCCAGAACGTCGCGCGGGCGGCAGTCGCCGACTCCACCGGCTCCGACGGCGACGATGCGGCGAGTCAGGAGGTCCTCGACCGACTCGAGGCTCTCGAGGACGCCATCGAGCGCCAGAGCGAACGGCTCGAGGCCCAACAGCAGACGATCGAGCGACTCATCGACGAACTTCGTCAGGGACGATAGCGGGCTACTCTCGGCCCGTCACCTTCCGAATACAGGAGGAGCCGTACGGACCGAGTTCGCCGCTCTCGAGGTCGATAAAGTAGCCCGTCGAGAGCCCCGATCCGCAGCGCCGACAGGAGAACTCGCCCTCTTTCGTGATCACGTCTTGATCGAACCGCACGTACTGGCGGCTCTTCGGTCGGACGATTCCGTCCTCTCGCTCGATGATCCCGCGAAGTTCGGCCTCGTCGAGGATCGTCCGGGCGACCGTCGGATCCGTGGTGACGGTCTCGATCCGGTCGACGACGTCCGGTAGGGGCAGCGATTCGTGCTCGAGTCGCTCGAGCAGCGCCAGCCCGAGTTCGACGCGGTCGTCGGTCGGATCGACCGCACGCTCGTCGCCGTTCATCGCCGAACACTGGCCTGCCGGAGCGAATAAACGTTGTGTTGAGGCGGGTTTCGGATACTCTCCTTCACCTCGAGCGTACGCAGGAGTCCGGAGGTGCTACCGAAGTGGCTGCGATGGACTATCGAAACGGATCGCTACAGTCGATGACGACGCCGTGTTGGGGACAGACGTACTTGCAGTGGCGCTTGAACATCGGCGCCTCGCAGTGCGGACAGGTGGGGGCGCCCGCGGCTCCGCTCGTCGGCTCCGAACTCCCGGCGTCGTCGCTCATACGGACTCGTTGGCTCGACTCCCTCAAGTAGCTCCCGCTCACTCGGAACAGGCGGCGATCCGGCGCACCCGCTGTGCCATCGCCGGCCTCGTAACGGCGCGGATGAGCGTCGTCGCCGGCCGATACGTGACCTCCCCCTCGCTGGACTTGGTCGCGGTCAGCGGCCACAGTCCGGGCGCGTGGAAGGTGAGCTGACAGCGTCCCGTCTCGTCGGTTCGGACGGCCTTGCGTCGGCTGGAGACGGTGGCGCCCTCGATCGGGTTCTGCAGTCGGTCCCGAACGCGGACCGTCACGGGTTCGCCGAGCAGTACCTCGTCGGTGTCGACCTCGAGGACGAGCGATCGCGTCGTTTGCATGCTGAACGTTCGCACGCCACGATAAAAATGGTATCACCTGAACATGATGGGGTACAAGGTCGTTCGCTCGGGCTTGCGAGAAGTCGAAACGGCGACCGCGCTCAGCTACCGCCCGTCAGCACTCGCTCCAGCCACAGGACTCGCAGGTCTTGCAGCCTTCGGAGTAGTACAGCGACAGCGAGCCACACTCGGGACACTCGGGGGACTCGCCGGCGTCGATGAGATCCTGGATCGCATCATCGTCGTCGGCCGACGCGCCGGCGGCGGCCGCGCCGCCGTCGGTCTTCGGTCCGTCGACGACGTCCGCATCCGCGTCGGCCGCGTCCTCTAAGGTCTGCTGGGTCGGGTACGGTTTGTCGATTTCCTCCTCGAGGTAGCGGCGCATCGCGGTGCCGATGGCGTCAGGGATCGACTGGATCTGCTCGCCCTTGTCCCAGGCCACTTTGGGGCTTCGGGTGCCACAGAGTTCGTCGACGATCTCTTCGGGGTCGACGCCCGAGCGAAGCGAGGTCGAGATGACCTTCGCCAGCGCCTCGGTAAAGGAGTTCGTAAAGCCGCCGGAGTGGCCGATGTTCGCGAACAGCTCGAACGGCTGGCCCGTCTCGGGGTCCTCGTTGATGGTGACGTAGACCTTCCCGTAACCGGTGTCGATGCGCTGGCTGACGCCGTGGAGGGCGTCGGGTCGCTCGCGCTTCTCGGTGAAGTCGACCTGGACGGGCTCGCGGTCGTCCGCCTCGTCGACCAGCGAACCGACGTCGTCCTCGAGGATCTCCTGGACGTTCTCGCTCTCGAGGAACGCCTCGAGGCCGCCGAAGATCTCGTCGATCTGCTCGACGAGCGCCTCGGCTGCCTCGGTCTCGTCGGCGAAGTCGGCATTGTCCGCGCGCGTGGTCAGTACCTGCTTGCTACGAGTGCCGTCGCGGTAGTAGGTGACGCCCTTGCCGCCGTGCTCGTAGATGTACTCGAAGACGTCCTTGGCGTCCTCGAGCGTGGAGTCGCTGGGCGCGTTGACCGTCTTCGAGATCGCGGAGTCGACGCCGGCCTGACAGGCGACCTGCACGCCCGCGTGTGCCTTCGCGGAGAGATCGCCGGTCGTGACGAACAGTTCGCCGATCGCGTCGGGCACCGTCGAGAGCCCCTCGACGCCGTTGAACTGGTTGGTCGCCATCTGCTCCTGGGCCTCCTCCTTGACCGCGTCGACGTCGATACCGTTGTCCTCCAGCACCCGGAGGAAGTAGTCGTCGAACTCGACGAGCATCTCGTCGCCCTGAACGTCGTCGGAGACGTTCTTGTAGTAGGCGACGTTGTAGATCGGCTCGCAGCCGCCGGTGGTGTTGCCGACCATGCTCGTGGTGCCCGTCGGCGCGATGGTCGTCGTGTTGTGGTTGCGGATCGGGAACCCGTCGGCCCAGTCGTCGGCGTCCTCGCCGGTCTGGTGTTCGAACCACTCGCGGTACTCCGTCGGGTTCGCGTACTTGGACTCGTCCCACTCCTCGAAGCTGCCTCGCTGCTCGGCGAGTTCGTGGGAGGTCCACTTCGAGGTGTGGTTGATGTGGGTCATCAGCTGGCGGGCGACCTCGTTCGAGGTCTCGCTGCCGTACTCCATGCCCAGCTGGATGTACAGCTGGGCGAGGCCCATGATGCCCAGGCCGATCTTGCGCATCTCCCGGACCTTCTGTTCGATCTTCTCGACCGGGAAGTCGCTCATCGTGACGACGTTCTCGAGGAAGCGCGTCCCCATCTCGATGCGACGGTCGAACTCCTCGAAGTCGACGGCTTCCTCGAGGAAGGCCTCGACGGCCGCCTCGAGGTCGTCGTACTCGTCGCCGTGTTCGTCGTACCAGACGCGCCAGTCCGGCGCCTCGAGATCCGCGAGCGTCGAGAGGTTGATGTGCCCGAGGTTACAGGCCTCGTACTCCTCGAGTGGCTGTTCGCCACAGGGGTTCGTCGCGAGGATGCGGTGGTCGGGGTGTTTCTCGACGTCGAAGGAGTGCTGTTTGTTCACTCGCTCGAGGTAGATCACGCCGGGCTCGCCGTTCTCGTGGGCGCCCTCGACGATGTCGTCCCACAGCTCCTCGGCGGGAATCGACAGCTCCTCGCCGACCTCGACGTACTCGCCGAGGCCGAACATCTCGTAGAGCTCCTTCGTCTCCGCGGTCGCGACGTGGGGCTCCTCAGTACGGGGGTTGGTGAACGTGAACTCCTCGCCGTTCTGCAGGGCCTCCATGAAGTCGTCCGTGACGCCGACCGAGATATTGAAGTTCGAGAGGTGGCCCTCGACGGCGTTGCGAAGGTGTTTGGGAACGCGACCCTCGTCGTCGATCAGTTCGCGGGCCTCCTCGAGGGCCGCCTGGAAGGAGGTGTGGGTGTAGTCGTCGGGGTCGTTCAACCGCAGCGTCTCGGCCAGGGAGACGTCCTTGTTCTTGGCGTGGATGAACTGGATGACGTCCGGGTGGGAGACGCGCATGACGCCCATCTGGGCGCCCCGTCGGGCGCCGCCCTGGGCGATCGTCTCGCACATCTGGTCGTAGGTGCGCATGAACGTGATCGGGCCGCTGGCGATGCCGCCGGTACTTCCGACCGCGTCGCCGTAGGGGCGAAGCCGCCAGAAGGCATACCCCATGCCGCCGCCACTCTGAAACACCTGAGCGGCCTCTTTAGCGGTCTGGTGGATGTCGTCAATGTCGTCCTCGGGGGAGTCGACGAAACACGCCGAGAGCTGCTGGAGCTCGTCGCCCGCGTTCATCAGGGTCGGCGAGTTCGGCATGAAGTCGAGGTTCGCCATCATCTCCTGGAACTCCTCGGCGACGTCCTCGACGTGTGCACGGACCTCCTCGGGCAGTTCGGGAACGACGGTGTCGTAGGCGAACTTGTTAACGTTGTAGATAGAGAGCGCGGCTTCGGCCTCGTCGTCCGCCGTGGTGCCCGCCCCGAAGACCTCAGCGGCGAGTTCGTCCCGCCGCGGGTGGTCGGGCTTGAGCTGGTCGGGCGTAACCGTAATCTCGAGGTCGCGTTTTTCGGCCTCGAAGACGGCCTCCGCGAGCGCGATGTTCTTGCCGACGCGGTCGAACAGGTCCTCCTGGCTCTCGACGAGTTCGCCGTCGGCGTCCTTGCGGAGGTATCGGGCGGGGAGAATGTTGTCGTAGGCGTTGGCGGTCAGGCGCTCCTCGAGGGTATCCCCCTCGGTGCGCTTGATCGGGAGGGTGAGCTCCTCCGCGGAGAGGTCGGATTCGCTCATGCGCGGGTCACCTCGAGGGTAGCCCGCCGACGCGTGCAGATTCCGTCGCGGGTTCGGGTCCTGGCGTGGGTCATTTCTAACGAAGGTTCGATATTCATGCTTTCCTCATAAACATACTGTTCTACCTCTACCTATGTTGAGGTAGTACAAGTGTGGTTGTTTAGATGTTACTATGGGATAGGGCTTCTTTCGCTCCAACTGGGGCGATATTATTGTCGTTAGTGGATACGAGGTGGACGGTCTTAACAGTTGGCGGACGCCTCTAGTAATTTAGATGACATCCGTGATACTACCGTGAATCACAATGGCAAAACGGAAGTTGACCGGGATTCCGTAGCTGCCACTTGGCCCTCTTGTTCTCAGGATCGATATTATTGGTCCTTGATAGCGGTGAAAAAGCCACTTCCAATATTTTGCAAACTTTAATACACTGGGTTTGTGTACCCTAAATCACGCCACCACTCATTGTAGTGTGTGGCAAAATATCAGAATGTCGCTCCGACTGTGATCGCAGTCAGGAACGATGTTCGAGTACCAGTGCGGCTAACCATAGAATCACTGCGAGGGGGATAAGAAGGATCCCGACCCACTCACCAAAGTAGACGAGGTCCGCGACACCGCCCCACGCGAAGATCTGTGGTACTTCCCTTACGATTATTATTCACCTCCGCCTTCTTCCTGACACGCTTGCTATATTCACGGTCAGTCATTTGTGGCGAAAGTTCGGTATTCATGCTTTCCTCATAAACATACTGTTCTACTTCCACCTGTGTTGAAGTAGTGAAGCCTAGATTGTATACGCACCTGTAATACAGGTGGCTGACAAGCGAAACGGTTCTTGAGTATCTATTATTAATCACCTCGCCAGCGGTCTCATCATTTTCAGAGTAGGCTAAGAAGGATTTTCACACGGTATTTATCTTAATTGAACCTGCTGTTCTACGCTGCCGAACACTAATCAAATACAAGAACTGTATTGTCTGGTACTCATTCAATATATCCAGAAAGACTACATAGTTGCCGTGCGGGGTGGAACGTATGCTCGATCCACTGACGTCCAGCACGGGCTTGCTCGCCCTGGCCGCCCTCGCCCTCGTCCTGGTTACGATCCTCGCTGTTCGAGTCGCGATCAAACTCGCCGTCCGCGTCGGCCTCGTCGCCGGCGTCGCCCTCGCGGGGCTCTACACCGTCGGCGTTATCGGATAAGGTACCGGTAGTTACGCGACGGTACCAGAAAGCGGTAGCTACGGATTCGACGGTTCTGCTCAGGCTGGCAACACGGAATTGCCACGCCCTCCCCACCCGATTCACTCGGTCGCGTTGCTCCCTCGTTCATCCCTCGCGACGGCTTCGGCGAACGGCTCGCAGATTGCTCACGGTTCCCTGCAGTCACCGTTCGCTTTCCGAGGCGCTCATGCTATTCGCGCCTCGCTCTGCTCGCCGTCCGCCAGCGCGCGCCACCGCAACGCAGGTCGCTCGGTCGGGAGTAACAGACCGTCGCGTCGAGTATAGCCGAACCGATCTCGTCACAGCCCCTCGAGGAAGTTCTCGATCACGTCGTGACCGACGGCCGTGAGCACGCTCTCGGGGTGGAACTGCACGCACTCGATCGGGTGCTCGCGGTGGCGCACGCCCATGACCAGCTCGGTACCGTCGTGGTCGGCCGTCGCCGTCACCTCGAGGCAGTCGGGTACCTCCGTTGCGACCAGCGAGTGGTAGCGGCCGGCCCGGAACCCCTGCTCGAGGCCGGCGTAGACGCCCTCGCCGTCGTGATCGACCGCCCAGGCCTTGCCGTGGACCGGGTCGGGCGCGCGGCCGACCGAGCCCCCGTAGGCGTAGACGGCCGCCTCGAGGCCGAGACACACTCCGAGCGTCGGTACCTCGGGGCTGACCTCCCGGAGGACGGCCGTCGAGACGCCGACGTCGCGGTCGTTCTTCGGGTGACCCGGGCCGGGGCTGACGATGATTCCGTCGGGGTCGACGGCCCGGACGTCCTCGAGCGAGGCCGTATTCTTGCGCACCTCGGTCTCGGTGCCGGGCTGCTGGCTGACGTACTCGACGAGGTTGTACGTAAACGAGTCGTAGTTGTCGATCACGAGGACCCGGACGGGCTCTCCCTCCGACTCGCGTTCATCCGCAGTCCCGGTCGCGCTCATTGCCCCACCTCTGGGGTGGCCTCGGTCCGTTCGTCCTCGATCTTCTCGAGGGCGGCCAGCACGCCGCCCATCTTCTTCTCGGTCTCCTCGTACTCGGCGGTCGGGTCGCTGTCGGCGACCAGCCCGGCGCCGGCCTGGACGGTGATTCGATCGCGGTCGCCGTCGGCTCGCGGGTTCCCCGCTCGCTTATCCGCGGCGCGTGGCGCCGCGCTCTTCTCGACGGTGGCGGTCCGAATGACGATCGCGAAGTCGGCGTCGCCCGTCCAGGAGTAGTAGCCAACTCCGCCGCCGTACAGCCCGCGGGGTTCGGCCTCGAGGTCGTCGATGATCTCCATCGCGCGGATCTTCGGCGCGCCCGAGAGGGTGCCCGCGGGGAAGGCGGCACGGGTCGCGTCGAACGCGTCGGGGGACGCGGTCGCCCGGGCTGTCGAACGTGGTTCGGCAACGTCCGCGTCCTCCGCTAGCTGGCCCGTCACCGTCGACTCGATGTGCTGAACGTGGCTGTACTTCAGGACGTTCATGAACTCGTCGACCCGCACCGATCCGGGCTCGGCGACCCGGCGCACGTCGTTGCGCGCCAGATCGACCAGCATCGTGTGCTCGGCGCGTTCCTTCTCGTCGGCCAGCATCTCGCCGGCTAGTCGGCGGTCCTCGACGGGGCCCGACCCGCGGTCGCAGGTGCCCGCGATCGGGTTCGACATGATCTCGCGCCCGCGCACCGAGACCAGCGTCTCCGGGCTCGCGCCGACGACGGTCAGGTCGTCGTGCTCGAGCAGGTACATGTACGGCGAGGGGTTGATCTCCCGCATCGCCTCGTAGAAGCCGATCGGGTCGACCTCGCCGTACAGCTCCCGGGTCCGTGAAATGACGCCCTGGTAGATGTCGCCGTCAAGGACGTGCTCCTTCGCGCGGCGGACGCTCTCCTCGTACGCCTCGCGCGAGCCCGCCCGCTCGTCCTCGCGAACGAACCCACCCGCGTCCGGCTCCGGGGCCTCGCCGAGGGTCCCGGCGACGTCGGCAGCCTCCGCGAGCAGTTCGTCGTAGACCGCGTCGGGATCGTCGCCGTCCTCGAGAACGGGCGTGAACACGAGCGAGACCGTTCCGTCGCGCTCGTCGAACGCGAGCGTCTTCGTCGTCAGGACGAACTGCGCGTCCGGAAAGCGCGAGTCGGGGCGCTCGCAGCCGACCTCCTCGAGCCAGAGGTCGTAGACGGCGTCGTAGGCGAGAAAGCCGACCAGCCCGCCCTCCAGGTGCTGGCGGTCGTGCTCCGGGAAGTTCTCGAGTCGGACGTCCGGCAGGGCGGCCCGGAGGGTGTCGACCGTATCCCCGTCGGGATCGCTCTCGAGGGACTCGAGCGGCGGGTTCGCCGAGAGGGCCTCGACCGACGCCCCCTCGGGCCCGACGGTGACGACGGCCTCGGGATCGTAGCCGACGTAGGAGTACCGGGCGTGGCGATCCGCTCGGGTGGCGTTGGGTCGGAAGGCGCCGTCGGGATCGCTCGAGGCGGTCTTTTCGGCGCTCTCGAGCAGGAAGGCGTACGGCGAGCGCTCGCGGTCGCTTCCCGCCGAACGGCCGGTCAGGGCCGCGTACGCGGCGAGCGGCGACGTCTCGACCTCGAGTTCGGCGACGGCCCGGACGACGACGGGACGGGACTCGCCGGCCTCGACGTGCTCCCGGAACGCCTCGCGGTCGATGTCGAGTGCGACCGATCCAGTTGTCGCTCGTTCGTCGTCGCTCATGATCGGAGGATCGGCGCGGTCGCAGTCTTCGCTCGTTCGACGAATGTCCGAATCGCCTCGGGATCCGTTCGCCCCTCGGCGTTCTCGATCCCGCTCGCGACGTCGACGGCGAACGGGTCGACCGCCCGAACCGCCTCGGCGACGTTCTCGGGGGTCAGCCCGCCGGCGAGCACGAGCGGGGAGTCGAGGTCCGCCGCGAGTTCGCGGGTCAGTTCCCAGTCGTGAGTCTCGCCGGTGCCACCGCCGCCCTCGGCCGCGGGGGTGTCGACGAGCAGCCCGTCGGCGACCGCGTCGTACGCCTCTGCGGTCGCCGCGTCGCTCTCTCCGGCCTCGAGGACGACGAGCACCGTCGCGTCGACAGCCTCGCGGACCGAGGCCACCTCGTCGGGCTCGAGCGTCCCGTGAAGCTGGACGGCGTCGGCGCCGACGCGCTCGACCAGCTCGATCGCCGCCTCGGGCGTCTCGGGCATCGTCACGAGCACGGTCGTCACGAACGGCGGCGCGGCCGCGGCGAGGGAACGCGCGCGCTCGGGCTCGATCTCGCGGTGGGTGTCGACGGGGACCTCGGAGATGAGCCCGACGGCGTCGGCGCCCGCCTCGACGGCCGCCTCGAGGTCGCCCTCGCAGGTGGTGCCACAGGCCTTCACCCGCGTCATCGTCCCTCCTGGGTCGGCGTCCGGGTTCGGTTCTGCGCACAGAGGTCCTCGAGCTTGGCCGCGGCGTCTCCAGCGTCGATAGCCGCGCGGGCCGCGTCGACACCCGCGGCCAGCGAGTCGACCTCGCCCGTGACGTAGACGGCCGCGCCGGCGTTCGCGAGGATCACGTCCCGCTTCGCACCGCCCACGTCGCCCTCGACGATGCCGCGCATGTCGGCCGCGTTCTCGGTCGGCGAGCCGCCCGCGATCTCCTCGATGGCGCGTTCCTCGAGTCCGAGGTCGGCCGGCTCGAGGACGTACTCCTCGACGTCGGTTCCCTCGACCTCCGCGACCTTCGTTCGGTCGTGGATCGCGATCTCGTCGGTGCCCGCGCCGTGGACGACTAGCGCGCGCTCGACGTCCATGCGCGAGAGGGCGTCGGCGAGCACCGGGACGAGGTCGGGATCGTAGACGCCGACGACCTGCGCGTCGGCGCCCGCAGGGTTGGTCAGCGGCCCGAGGACGTTAAACAGCGTCCGCATGCCGAGTTCCTTGCGCGGACCGATGACGGCCTTCATCGCCGGGTGGAAGACGGGCGCGAGCATGAAGCCGATCCCGTCGCGCTCGATGGCGTCCTCGACGGCCGGCGGTTCGGCCTCGATCTCGACGCCGACCTCCTCGAGCACGTCCGCGCTCCCAGACGACGACGAGACGGAGTAGTTGCCGTGTTTGGCGACTGGAACGCCGGCGCCGGCGGCGACGATCGCGCTCGTCGTCGAGACGTTGATTGTGTCGTAGTCGTCCCCGCCCGTGCCGCAGGTGTCGACCAGCGGCGTCCGGGCAGGATCGATCGTCAGCGCGGCCTCGCGCATCCCCTGGGCGAAACCCGCGATCTCGGCCTCGGTCTCGCCTTTCGCCCGCAGCGCCGCCAGCAGCGCGCCGATCTGGGCGTCGGTCGCCCCCTCGAAAACGGCCGTCGAGGCCGCTCGAGCCTCCTTCTGTGTGAGATCCTCCCCGTCGGCCACCCGTTCGATGAACTCCTGCATAGTGAACACCAATGTACGTAGTTGTCTTACAATGACCAAATAAGTACACTAACTTAAGCGTGTCGCCGGACCGTGGGGCCGAGTTACGCACAGCGGACGATTCGAAACCTTCAATTACGGTGGCGGGCAACGAACGAGTGCAGGCGAGGTGGCGCCCGACGCCACGGACGCGAAACCAGGCGGGTTGGTGGTCTAGTCTGGTTATGACACCTCCTTGACATGGAGGAGGCCGGCAGTTCAAATCTGCCCCAACCCATTTCTGACGAACTAACACGACGAACGCAGTGAGGAGTGCGTTCGCCAGAAATTGGTAGGCAGTTTGAACCAGGGAGTGAAGCGAACGAAGTGAGCGGAACGACCGTGGTTCAAATCTGCCCCAGCTCCTCGTTGGTAGACTGACAAGCGACGCGTGAAGCGATCTACTACCGCACGACCCTCTCTCACCGAGACTCGAGCGCCCGTCGTTCGAGCCATCACCACTCGAGTCCCTTCCCTTCGATCGAGAACCGTCCCCAAACCCGTCCGCTCACGGTCGCTCCCGCCGATATTGTGTTTCATGGCCAACACTTTTCCACGGCATCGGACTAGAACGGAACGGTATGAGCACTAAATCCGCAAGTCCCACGGACTACGGCCTCGGCGGCAGCACGAACTGGCTGCTCGGCGGCGCGATCGGAGGTGTAGTCGGGTCGTTGCTCTTCGGCGTCCTGCTGTGGGTCGTCGATCCGGCGATCGTCACCGACACTATCCCCGGGATCTACGGCTTCGATCCCGACGGTGCGACGCTCGGCTGGGTGTTCCACCTGTTCCACGGACTCGTCCTCGGGCTCGTGTTCGGGTTCCTGATCTCGCGCGAACTGATCCTCGGTACGATCACCGCGGACACCCAGTTCGACGTCCTCGAGGAGACCGGCCTGACGGTGCGGTTCGTCCTCGCCGGCTTCGTCTACGGACTGGCGGTGTGGGCGCTGCTCCCGGTCATTGCGGGTACCGTCCTGATCTCGATCGGGGGCGCCGACCCCGTCTTCCCCGCGATCGCCGTCGAGACTCTCGTCGGCCACCTGCTGTACGGTTCCCTGCTCGGGGCGCTGTTCTCGGTGTTCGTCGACACCGAATCGTCCGCCGAGGACGTCGAAACGCCGTTCGACGACGCGTCCGACGCCTAGCGCTCGAGGCGTGCGATCGTTTCCCCGTCCCGTTTTTCGACCTCGACTAACCCGTCATCCGCGAGATCCGACAGGAGCCCCTCGAGCCACTCCCGGCCGTACTCTCCGTTGGGAGCGTAGTCGACCCGGATCCGGTGGCCGAGCGCGTCGAGCCCGAGTTCGTCGTACTCCCGCAGCGTTCCGATGACCCGTCCGCGGAACTGCCGACGGCTCCCCTCGAAGCTGGGCTGGGTCGGCACGTCGGGTGCCGTGAAATCCCCGGTCTCGTAGGCCGAACACCACTCCCGCCAGGGACAGCCGACCTCGTCACAACGGGGCGTCTGCCGGCAGGCGACCCCGCCGAGTTCCATAACGGCGTTGTTCCAGACCCTCGAGCGTCCCGCGGGCATGAGTTCGTTCGCCCGCTCCTCGAAGGCCGAATCGTCGTCGGGGACGTCGAAGGCCCGATAGAGGACGCGTTTGACGTTGGTGTCGACGACCGCGTTCCCGCTGTTGAACGCAAAGCTCGCGACGGCGTTCGCGGTGTAGGGACCGACCCCCATCAGCTCCTGGAGCTCGGCTGGCGTCTCCGGAAACTCGCCGCCGTACTCCGCCTCGACCTGCCCGGCGGCTTCGTGGAGGTACTTCGCGCGGTTGTTGTAGCCGAGGCTGTGGTCGGTCCAGAAGCCGACGACGTCGGCCCGATCCGCGGCCGCCAGCTCGGCGGTCGTCGGCCAGCGCTCGAGGAAGTCCTCCCAGGCGTCGACGACCCGGTCGAGCTGGGTCTGCTGGCTCATCACCTCGCTGACGAGGATCTCGTAGGCGTCGTCGGTCTCCCGCCAGGGGTACGACCGGTGGTCGGCCTCGTACCACGCGATCAGCGACTCGCGGACTGGCTCGAGATCGTCGGGTACCGACGGCTCGTCGGCCCCGGAGTCGACGTCGGCGTCGGCATCACTCATCGGCCGTTCTAGCGACTCCCCCGGCTTACGTCTACTGAATCGGCCTGCGATTCGAACGCGCTCGAGGAGCCTCGTCGGACGAGCACGAAAGGTCTATCCGCTCCGAATGAGTCCGCTCCCGTATGAGTCTCGACGATCTCAACGACGACGTACAGGAGTCCTACGCCGACGTCGGCGACGAGCTGACGGTCACGCTCGATCGCGAAACGAGAAACGAACTCGCCCTGCTCGAGTCGGCTCTCGAGCCCGAGGCGACCGACGAACTCGTCCGCCGGGCGATCCACATGCTGTTCCAGACGACCGTCGAGAGCGGGAAACTCGACTTCCAGCTGCGCTCGGGCTACGACGTCACCTACGACGAGTACCTCTCCGGGATGACCTACGACGAGATGACCGGCGCCGACCAGTACCCGAGCATGGACGACGAGCGACGCTACCAGTTCTAACCGACGAGCGCGAGCGGCGGCCTCAGTTCTTCGGGGCCGGAAGCCTAACGGAGAACGTCGACCCCTCGCCGGGCTCGGAGTCGACCCGGATCTCCCCGCCGTGGCGCTCGACGATCCGCTGACAGAGCGCGAGTCCGATCCCGGGTCCAGCGTGGTCGTCGACGGGGTGGAGCCGTTCGAACACTTCGAAGACCCGATCGGATTCGCCGTCGGGGATCCCGATTCCCTCGTCGCTGACCGAGACGATCCACGTCTCGCCGTTCCGTTCGGCCTCGACCTCGATCTTCGGGGGCGTCTCGCCGCTGTACTCGATCGCGTTCTCGAGCAGATTCTGGAACAGCTGTCGGAGCTGGCTGGCGTCACCCTCGACGCGGGGCAAGGAGCCGACCGAAAGCACCGCGTCGCTTTCCTCGAGCCGGAGCCGGAGGTCGTCGCGTACGTCCTCGAGGACGTCCTCCAGGTCGACGGGCTCGAGGGGCTGGCCCTGGTTTTCGACCCGGGAGTACGCGAGTAGCCCGTCGATCATCTCGCGCATTCGGTCGGCGCCGTCGACGGCAAACGCGAGGAACTCCCGTCCGTCCTCGTCGAACGCCGTGGCGTAACGGTCTTCGATCAGTCGAAGGTAGCTCGAGACCATCCGTAACGGCTCCTGGAGGTCGTGAGACGCCGCGTAGGCGAACTGCTCTAAGCGCTCGTTCGACTTCTCGAGGCGGTGGTTGGATCGCTCGAGGCGCTCGTTCGTCCGCGCGAGTTGCGCGTTCGTCTCCTCGAGGCGCTGCTGGTAGCGCTTGCGCTCGGTGACGTCGATGATAACGCCCTCGAGGGTCTCGACGACGCCGTCCTCGACGACCGCTCGCCCCGTTTCCTTGACCCACCGTTTCGCTCCGCTCGCGGTCTCGATTCGGTAGGTCATCGAGAACGGCTTCCGATCGGAGACGTTCGCCTGGATCCGCTCCCAGAGCTCCCCGCGATCCGTCGAGCTGACGACGTCGGTGCCCCACTGTACGTCCCCCCGCTCGAGCGTCGTCGAGCTGTAGCCGGTCAGTTCCTCGCAGCCCTCGCTGACGAACTCCATCGGCCAGCCGCGCTCGTTCCGACAGCGGTAGACCATCCCCGGGACGTTACTCATCAGCCTGGAGAGCTCCCGCTCCCGATCGCGGAGCTCCTGTTCGACCCTGCGCTGGTCGGTGACGTCGCTCGCGATCCCGACGATCCGATCGACGGTGCCGTTCTCGTCGCGGATCGGCACGGCGCGATCCCGAACCCAGCGGACCTCGCCGTCCGGTCGAACGACGCGGTACTCCTCGTCGTACGTTCCCTCGCGCTGTTCGGACAACGCCTCGCGGACGCGGTCCCTGTCCTCGGGGTGGATCGCGTCGACGAACGACGACGGGTCCTCGTACAGCGAGTCGCGGTCCCGACCCCAGACCTCCTCGTAGGCCGGATTCACGTAGAACATCTCCGCTTTCTCGGGGCTGCTCAGCCAGACCACCTCCGCCACGTTCTCCGTGACCTGGCGGAACTTCGCCTCGCTCTCCCGGAGGTCGGTTTCGATCCGCTTTCGCTCGGTGATGTCGACGAACGAAAACACTGCCCCCGATATCTCGCCGTCCTCACGCAGTGGCGTCCCGCTCACCGAGAGCCAGATCCGTCGTCCGTCGGCACGCTCGAGCCCGATCTCGAGGTCGTGGATCGTCTCGCCGTCGGAAAAGACCCGTCGGGTCGGAATCTCGTCGGGTGAAAACGGCTCTCCGTCAGGTTTCACGGGATCGAGGCCGGCCGTTCCGCCGGCGAGGTCCTCGAGCTCGTCGGCCGCGTACCCCGTGATCCCCTCGGCTCGTCGGTTCATCCGCTCGAACGAGCCGTCGGGGCCGAGCGTGACGATTCCGGTCGGATTCGTCTCGATGATCCGGTCAGTGAGATCACGCTCCTCGCGCAGGCGCCGTTCCCGTGCTTTCTGCTCCGAGATATCCCGGAAGTACACTGACAGCCCCGTCTCCGAGGGGTAGACGTGGATCTCGAACCAAGTCTCGAGCGGTTCGGGGTAGTAGAGTTCGAACGAGGACGCCTCCTGGCGCTCCATGGCGCGTTCGTACTCCGTGCGGAGTTTCGAGTCGGCGGCCCACTCGAAGACGTCCCAGACGCGCTCGCCGACCAGTCCTCGACCCGTGACATCGATCAGCTCCGCCGCGCGCTCGTTGACGTGCGTGAACCGCCACTCGGCGTCGAGCGCGTAGAAGGCGTCGGTCACCCGGTCCAGTATCTCCTCGAACTCGGTCTCGATTCGTTTCCGGTCGGTGACGTCGGTCAGCGCAAAGACCACGCCGGGACGGTCCATGCCGTCTGTTCGCAACGGCGCAGCGTCGACCGAGAGCCAGACTCGCGTTCCGTCCGGGCGGGTCGCGCCGAGCTCCACGTCGGTGACCGGTTCGCCGGTCTCAAGGACCCAGTCGAACGGGAAGTCGTCGGTCGAGATCGGCTCCCCGTTCGCGTCGACGAGCCCCCAGCGCGGGTCGTCGTGGGCGACGTCGGCGATCTCTGTACGACTCCGTTCGAGAATCTCCTCCGCTCGCTCGTTCGCGAACTGCAGCGTTCCGTCGGCGTCGACGACCGTGACCCCGACGGGGCTCCGTTCCAGAAACTCCCCCTTGCGGGTCCACTCCCCGCCGAGTTCGACGTCCGCGTCGTCGGACGCGGACTCGAGCGCGCCAGCGAGGACGTTCGCGATCGTCCGCAGGGTCGCGGCGTCGTCCGCATCGAACGCGTTCGGTGCCGCGGCGCGAACCTCGAGGACGCCCCAGGGGTCGTCGGTGCCGACGGGCGCCCAGAGCCCGCTCCGGACGTCGCGCTCGAGCAGCCGATCTGGCCACTCGGGTTCGCGACCCGCTCGCAGCTCGTCGACGGCGACGGGCTCGCCGCGGGCGATCGCCCGTCCGACGGGCGAGTCCTCGGGGTCGATCGCGACCGTCGCCGACGCGGCGCCGTCGCTCGTTCCCGTGCTCCGGCGACATACCGCACGGTCGCCGCGGGGGAGCCGCTCGAAGACCAGACAGGCGTCGGCCTCAAGGGCCCCCGTGGTGGCGTCGACGACCGCGTCCAGCAGCTCCTCGGCGCCCTCGATCCGGAGCGCCAGCTCGGACAGCTCCGCGACGATCGCCTGCGGGCTCGAGCGGTCGGTGAACGCTGCGTCGTCTCGGGACGAACTCATTCCGAACTCATCGTTGCTTCGGACGGATAAGGAGGATGGCCAGTTCTCAGTCGTCGATCAGCGCCGCACTCGAGAGCGCCTCGTCGATGTCGGCCTCGGCCATCTTCTCGATCAGGGCGTCGACGACCTCCTCGCGTTTGCCCTTGACGAACTTGATCGAGCCGACGACGAGGTGGCCGCCGCCGGAGACGCCACCGCCGGGGATCTCCTCCTCGAGCTCCGAGACCATGTTCGGGATGTCGAGGCGAACGCCGTCCGAGCGCAGGACGGCGAAGTCGGGACCGTAGCCGACCGTGATCACGGGGTCGCCGGTCTCCTCGATCTTTCGGTCGTGGATCTCGCCGGTGGTCTTGCCCGGCGCGGGGTAGGTAAAGCGGTGGGCGTAGTTCTCGACGTCGATCCCGTAGAGGTGGGCGCCGTTGTCCAGCTCCTCGTGTTCGACGTGGGGCATGGCGGCCTCGAGCTGTTCGTCGACCTCCCCGCGGGCGCGGTCGGCGAAGAACGACACCAGCTCGCGGTGGCGCTCCTCGTCGTCGGAGTCAACCTGGAGCAGGTCCTGGATCAGCTGATCGCCGGAGTTGTACCGAAGCCAGAAGGCGGCGTAGTCTAGGGCCTCGCTGACGTCCTTGAGCCGCTCCTCGTCGTACCCCTCCTCGGCGGCAAGGGCGAGGTAGTCGTCCATCGCGTCGGCCTTCGAGCGATCGGAGAGACCGGCGACGGCGGGGATGTGACGGAGCTCGTCGGTCATCTCGGGGTAGATCATCCGGGCGAGTTCGACACAGAGCATCCCCGTCGTGATGCGGTAGTCCTCGTCGTGGAGGTAGGGGTTGACGTGGGCGTCGAGCAGTCCGCCGACCGCGTCGGGATCCGGGTGGTGGTGGTCGAGCGCGACGATGGGGATGTCGTAGTGGGCCAGCGTCTCGTAGGCCGGGACGTCCTCGGCCGTCGAGCCGTTGTCGAGCATCAACAGGAGCGGAAGCTGCTGGCCGTGTTTCTCGCGGTCCTCGAGCGCGAAGTTCAGATCGCGCGTGGCGTCTTCCATCTCGTAGAACGGCGCCTTCGCGGGCAGGCGTTTGATGAGGTGTCGGGGGGCGTCCTCGTCCTCGTGGACCTCGCTGATAAACCGCTCGAGGGCGATCTGGACGGGGACGGCGGCGCACATCCCGTCGCCGTCGGCGTGGTGGCGCACCCGGATGGGGCGTCCCTCGAGAACGGTTTGGCGAAGCAGCGTCGCGACCTCCTGTAGGTTCGGACGGAGCTTCTCGAAGGCGGGCCAGTCGATCAGCGGCTCGACGTCGTGGGGCTCGGCGCGTTCCTCGAGGGCGGCCTCGAGTCGCTCGCGGGCTTCCTCGGCGTCCTCGCCCTCGAGCTTCGAGAGGCCGTCGACCTCGATCTGAACCGACCCCTCGCGGTGTTCGGGCATCCCCGTGACGCGGACGACGTCGCCGACCTCGATGGAGGGGTAGGCGCGGACGCCCGCTTCTTCGAAGGCGGCACAGGGAACGACGCCCTGCTCGTCGGCGACGTGGAAGATCGTCGGGCCGCCGGTCTGTTTGACCTGGACGATCTCGCCCTCGACGTGGATCTGGTCGCCGACATTGGCCTCGAGGCGGTCGGTACCGGTCAGCGAGTACTCCCGGGAGACCGACTCGAGGGTGTACTCCTCGACGTCGACGGGTTCGAACGCTATGTCGCCGTTCTCGCGGATCGATTCGAGCTCGACGACGAGCTCGTCGCCGACGGCGTAGGTGCCCTCGAGGACGGACTCGTGGACGAGTCCGGAGATCGAATCCGAGAGGTCGACGAAGACGCCGTAGTCGACGATACCGTTGATCTCGGCCAGATACGGCCGGTCCTGTTCGAGGTCGTCTGCGGTGCAGTCGGCAGCGAGATCGTAGACGACGGAATCCCCGTCGTCCGCGCCGGAGTCTCCGGCGGGCTCAACAGTCATCGTTGCCCGTTGTTTGGGACGGGCGCGTATAACCCTTGTTAAGCCTGCCGACCCGCTGGGTGGCCTTTCGGAACGTTTAGCAACCGGAAGCCCGGAGGGAGGGGTATGGGGCTGTTCGACGCGCTGTTTCGCTCGAGCGAGGTTCTCGGCATCGCCGAGGAGACCCTCGAGTTCGCCATCGAGTCCTCCGAGGCGGCCCACCCGGACGAGTATATGGGCTTTCTGCGGGGTACCGAGGCTCGCGAGCTCGGACTCGAGCAAAGCGGGCTCATTATTACGGACGTACTCGTCGTGCCGGGAACCGAATCGAACAGCGTCAGCGCGACGGTCCGGACGAGCCAGATCCCCAACGACGTGAAAGCGCTGGGGAGCGTCCACTCCCATCCTAACGGCGTGCTCCGTCCCAGCGGCGCGGACCTGGAGACGTTCGGCCGGGGGAGCGTTCACGTCATCATCGGCGCTCCCTACCGCCGAAGCGACTGGAAAGCGTTCGACTCCCAGGGACGACCGACGACGCTGAACGTGATCGACGTTGAACTTCCGGAAAGCGACGAGTTCTTCGACTTCACACAGGCCGATATCGACGAGGACCTCCAATGACTCCCAACGCGACTTGCTCGCTCGAGGCGACCGACGAGTCGGACTCCGATCGACGACCGGTGACGGCGACGGCGGAGGCGCGATCATCGACATGAGCCGCGGCCGAACCGTCATCGCGCAGGGAACGTTCGACATCCTCCATCCGGGACACGTCCACTACCTCGAGGAGGCCGCCGCCATGGGCGACGAGCTGTACGTGATCGTCGCCCGGAAGGCCAACGTCGATCACAAGGAGGCGCCCGTCTGTCCGGCGAGCCAGCGACGGGACGTCGTCGGCGCGCTCGAGGCCGTCGACGAGGCCCTCCTGGGCCACGAGGAGGACATCTTCGTCCCGATCGAGGAGATTGATCCCGATGTGATCGCACTCGGCCACGACCAGCACCACGACGCCGACGCGATCCGAACGGCGCTCGAGGGACGCGGCGTCGACTGCGAGGTTCGTCGAGCGAGCGCGCGCGAGCCGGCGGCCGACGACGAGATCCTGTCGACGCGGCTGATTATCGATCGAATACTTGAACGCCGCGGCTGAGCCCGCTCGCGGGGAGGGAGCGATAGTTAGCTAACCGCCGATGTGGAAAATATATCTACGGTGAAAAACGTAGGTGGAGGCAATATAATCCCCTTCTTTCCGACGCAGAGCCAACCGGCGTCGACGAAACGGTCGGTAGCTCGCGTCTCCGGCGTTCGGGCCCATTTGGGTGAGACAAATCTTGCCTCTTCCTACGGCCCATGTTTCGGAATTCTCGGGGTAGAGGGCCTGAAACCCGCAAACTTTTGAGGGCGGAGTACGGAGTATGTCGGTATGCAGACGAACTCCACTCGCAGGCGGTTTCTGGCGGGAAGCACGACTGCGGGAATCGTCGCCGTAGCGGGCTGTCTCAGCGAGACGGACGGCGACGAGAGCGACGACCCGAACGGTGACGACGCCGACGATCACGACGGCGACGACGCCGAGGACACCGACGACGCGACCGACTACGCTGACGCCGAGTACGAGGTCTGGGCACTCGATCAGGGGACCGACAACATCCACATCTACGAACCCGGCGAGGGCGACGCCGAGTTCGATCTGAAGACGACTGTCGACCTGAACGAGCTCGAGGGCGTCCCGGAGGAGGGCGTCGTCCCGCACATGATCGACTTCAGCTCGGACTACGAGTACGCCGCCATCGCGTGTACGGCCGGCCAGCGCGTTCTCGTCTTCCGAACCGAGGGCTGCGAGCTCGTCGGCAACGTCGAGACCGGCCCCGGTTCGCACATGGCGATCTTCTCGCCCGACGACGAGTACATCCACGTCGACGTGATCGACGAGGAGGCGGTCGCTCGCGTCGATGCCGACCTCGAGAACGAGTCCTTCGAGGAGGTCGACCGCCTCGAACTGGCCGAGGACGAGACGGTCCAGGAGGCCGGCATCGAGTCCGCGAACCCGATCTGTCACCAGTTCGATGGGCAGGGACGATCGCTCCACACGCTCGGCCCGAGCTACCACGACGCCGGCGTCGTCATCGTCGACCACGACAGTTTCGAGGTCGAACGGGCCTACTCCGGCGACGAACTACCGGCTAACTGTGGAACCATGCCCCACTTCGAGGACGGGAAGTTCTACCTCACCGCCGGGCTGCCGTCGGATCCCGACGAGGGCGAGGACGGCGTCGGCAAGTACTACGTCTACGACGTCGAGGAGGACGAGATCATCGTCGACGGCGAGAGCACGGAGGGCGTCGACGCCCACGGCTTCTGGTTCACTCCCGACGGCGAGGAGCTGTGGGTGCTGAACCGCGAGACCAACGACGGCGTCATCGTCGATCCGGAGACCGACGAGGTCGTCGAAGAGATCGAGGCCTTCGGGCCCGCCCAATCCGACGATCCCGAGGATCGCGACGCACCCGACATCATGTGGTCCTCGCCGGACGGCGAGTACATGTTCGTCACCCTGCGCGGTCCCGTCCCGCTGTCGGGCGACCCCCACGCCGCGACCGGCGTCACGCCAGGTTTCTCGGTGCTCGATATCGAGAGCCGCGAGATCGTCGACGTTGTCGAGCCGGATCCGATCGACGACTACGAGGAGGAGGAGCTGCAGGCCGCACGAGACGAGGAGGACGACGCGCCCGCGATTCCGGACTTCCACGGGCTCGGCGTTCGCGTGTTCGGTGACGGCGACGGCGAGATTCCGAACTCGCCGCCGTTCTGATCGGCACCGCTAATTTTTGCTGACGCAGGACGGCGGGAGCCGTATCGAGTCCACCGTATGGCCGGTCTCGACGAAGTGGTCGATCGCCTTCCGCGAGACCTCCTGCTGGGTGTCCCCGTCGTCCGTACTCGCCCGCCAGTCACACTCGAGACAGTACTTGTGCATTCCTCGCCCTGTTCGGTAGTCGGGGACGGGTCCGGGAAAGACCCGTGCAGGAAATCGAAGGGAGGCTACTCCCGCTTGACGCCGGGGTTGGTCACGGCGCCGTTCGACGCCGAGTCGAAGTCGCGGCCGTACTTCGCCAGCACGCCGGCGTCGTAGGCCGGCTCGGGCTGGTCCCACTCTTCTCGTCGAGCCTCGAGTTCCTCGTCGCTGGCGTCGACTGCGAGGGTCCGCTCCGGAATGTCAATGATGACCTCGTCGCCGTCCTCGAGCAGGCCGATCGGGCCGCCGACGGCGGCCTCGGGCGCGACGTGGCCGATCATCGGACCCCGCGTCGCACCGGAGAACCGGCCGTCGGTGATCAGCGCGACGTCGTCTTCGTGGCCGGCGCCGACGACCGCGGCGGTGACGCCGAGCATCTCGCGCATCCCCGGTCCGCCCTGGGGACCCTCGTTGCGGATGACGATCACGTCGCCGCTCTCGATGTCGCCCTCCTGGACGTACCGCATGGCCTCCTCTTCGGTCTCGAAGATCCGGGCGGGACCCTCGTGGTGGAACTGGTCCTCGCCGGTCGCCTTGAGGACGGCGCCGCCGGGGGCGAGATTGCCCGTCAGGATCTTGATCGCGCCCTCCTCCTGTTTGGGCTCGTCGACGGTGTAGAGGAAGTCGGCCTCGATCTCCTCGTCGGCTGGGAGCTCGCGCTCGGCTTCGAGATGCTCGAGCTCCTCGGCGATCGTTCGCCCCGTGACGGTCATGGCGTCGCCGTGGATCAGGTTCGCCTCGAGCAGTCGCCGGACGACGATCGGCACGCCACCGAGCTCGTGGAGGTCGTTCATCACGCTGTTGCCGCCGGGCTGAAGGTCGGCGATCTTCGGCGTGCGCCGGGAGATCTCGTCGAAATCCTCGATCTCGAGGTCGATCCCGGCCTCGCGAGCGAGCGCCAGCAGGTGGAGGACGCCGTTGGTCGAGCCCCCGATCGCGGTCTGGAGCGCGATGGCGTTCTCGAAGGACTCGCGGGTGAGGATGTCGGAGGGACGGCGGTCGGCCTCGACGACCTCGACGGCGAGTTCGCCCGCGCGCTCGGCGACGTCGTAGCGCTCCTCGTCCTCCGCGGGCGGGGAGGCGCTGCCCAGCGGGGCGAGGCCGAGGGCCTCCGAAACCGAGGCCATCGTGTTCGCGGTGAACATCCCGCCACAGGAGCCGGCGCCGGGACAGGCGCTGCGCTCGAGATCGTCTAACTCCTCGGCGTCCATCTCGCCGGTGCCGTAGGCGCCGACGCCCTCGAAGACCTGAACGATGGTGACGTCACGGCCCTCGTGCTCGCCGGGCATGATCGACCCGCCGTAGAGGAACACGGAGGGGAGATCGGTTCGGATCGCGGCCATCATCATGCCGGGCATGTTCTTGTCGCAGCCCCCGATTGTGACGAGCCCGTCCATGCGCTCGCCGAAGCTGACGAGTTCGACGCTGTCGGCGATCAGCTCCCGGGAGATCAGCGACGCCTTCATCCCCTCGGTCCCCATCGAGATCGCGTCCGAAATCGTGATCGTGCCGAACTCGATGGGCATCCCGCCGGCGGTGTCGGCGCTCTCGAGGGCCGAGTCGGCGACGTCGTCGAGGTGAACGTTACACGGCGTGATGTCCGCGGCCGGGTTCGCCACGCCGATCATCGGCGAGGAGAGGTCCTCGTCGTCGAACCCCATCGCGCGAAACATCGCGCGGTGGGGGGCCTTCTCGGCGCCCTCCGTGACCTCGCGGCTCTGGAGGCGCTCGTCTTTCCCGTGGTCGAACCGATCGTCGCTGCTCATGGTCGGCCCTTGTCTCGAGGGGACATAAGTCACGCCTTCTCCTCAAGGGTTGCTGGCGATCGGGTGCCGGCTCCCGGGTTCGGTCGTCGGTCATACTGTCGGGCGGAAGTCAGAGAGAAGTCGATCGCGAGTTCGCGGCCGTTGCCTCGGGAAACGGCCACAGCTGAGCGATCGATCTTCGAATAGTTCCGTCCGACAGTATCAGTGGCTCGGAGTCTCGAACCGGGTAGCCGCCTTCCGAAGCGCCTCCCGAGTGTCGATGCTCTCGAAGGTATCCCCGCTCACACTCTCGAGTTCGCCCTCGTCGACGACGACAGTGTCGAGTTCTTCCAGGGCCGCGAGGATCCGCCCGTCCTCGCCCTCGAGGGCGTCGGCGCAGGCCCGGGCCATCGGCTCGGTTCGGTAGACCGCCTGGGTCGTCTGGTACCAGCCGTCATCGAGCTCGACGAGCGCCCCGTCGCGGCCCTCGGCGCGGTCGGCCAGCGCCTCGAGCAGGGTAGGGTCGACGAACGGCATATCACAGGCCACGACCGCGGCGTACTCTCGGGTGGCCGTCTCGAGCCCGACGGCGATCCCCGCGAGGGGTCCGCGATCGGGTTCGGGATCGGTCGCGAACGCGACGGGCTCGGGGAAGTCGACCATCGCCGCCTCGATCGCCTCGCGCTGGTCCTCGCGACAGTTGATTACGAGTTCGTCACAGACCGTCGCGAGCCGATCGGCGACCCGCCTGATCATCGGCGTTCCCGCGAGCTCCGCTACTGCCTTGTCGTCCTCGCCGAACCGGGTCGAGTAGCCGCCCGCGAGGACGACCCCCGACAGTGATCGCTGGGAGTGGGAACTCATAGTCGGCGCTTGGAGTGGGGAGCCGTAATACCTGTCGGGGACGATGCGAAACCGACCGTTCGTCCGATCCGCTGCCCGTACCGGATGCTAGCTGAGGAACATAGATAATAATTACACACAAATCATGAACCAGTGATCACAGCAACATTTACCCCCCGAACCCGTGGCAAGTACTGTGGAGACAGATACCAAATGTCAATGAACGCTGTCGTCTATCAGGGACCGCACGAGGTAGCCGTCGAGGAAGTCGACGAGCCGGAGATCCAGCATCCGAACGACGTGATGGTCGACATCACGACGACCTGTATCTGCGGGTCGGACCTCCACATGTACGAGGGCCGAACCGCAGCCGAGGAGGGGATCGTTTTCGGCCACGAGAATATGGGGATCGTCAGCGAGGTCGGCGACGCCGTCTCGACCCTCGAGGAGGGCGACCGCGTCGTCATGCCCTTTAACGTCGCCTGTGGCTTCTGTCAGAACTGCGAGGACGGCTACACGGGCTTCTGTACGAACGTCAACCCGGGCTTTGCCGGCGGCGCCTACGGCTACGTCGCGATGGGGCCGTACAAGGGCGGCCAGGCCGAGAAACTTCGGGTCCCGTACGCCGACTTCAACGCCCTGAAACTGCCCGAGGGAGACGAACACGAGGACTCGTTCGCCTTGCTCGCCGACATCTTCCCGACGGGGTGGCACGGCACCCGACTGGCGGACCTCCAGCCCGGCGAGTCGATCGCCATCTACGGCGCCGGCCCCGTCGGTCTGATGGCCGCCTACAGCGCGAAGATCCAGGGTGCCTCGGAGATCTACGTCGTCGATCGGGTGCCGAGCCGCCTCGAGATGGCGGAAGACCACTGCGACGCTCACGCGATCAACTTCGAGGAGGGCGACCCCGTCGACCAGATCGTTGAGGCACACGGCGACCAGGTCGACAAGGGCGTCGACGCCGTCGGCTACCAGGCGATCGACCCCGAGACGGATCCGGGGGACGACGCCTACGACCCCGCCCGCGAGAACCCCGCGGTCGTGCTCAACCAGCTGATCCAGACCGTGCGGCCGACGGGACAGCTTGGCATCCCGGGACTGTACGTCCCCTCCGATCCCGGCGGACCCGACGAGATGGCCCAGCAGGGCCGACTCGGTATCGACTTCGGGAAGCTCTTCGAGAAAGGTCACAAGTTCGGTACCGGCCAGTGTAACGTCAAGCAGTACAACCGCCAGCTCCGCGACATGATCATCGAGGGGCGGGCCGACCCCAGCTGGGTCGTCTCCCACCGGGTCGACCTCGAGGAGGCCCCCGAAATGTACGAGCGCTTCGACGACCGCGAGGAGGGCGTCATCAAGGTCCTGCTCGAGCCCTGAAGCCGACGGTCGCCGACGATTTTTGCGCGATCTCCGCCCGAGAGCGTGCCGGCTACGGAGTTTTACCGCTTCGCTGCCTACCCCAGTTGTTCATGCAGTACGCCGACCTCGTCGAGTCCTATCGCCGCATCGACGCGACCGCCTCGACCGACGAGAAGACCGCGATCGTCGCCGAAACGCTCGCGGACGCAGCGACCGACGAGCTCGAGATGCTCCTGCCGCTGTTTCGCGGGAAGGTAACGCCGGCGTACGAGGGGGCCGATCTCGGTATCTCCTCGAGTCTCACCCTAGAGGCGATCCGCAAGGCGACCGGCGTCGCCGAATCCGAGATCCGAACGACGTGGCGCGAGACCGGGGACCTCGGCACTGCCGCCGCCGAAGCCGTCGCAAACCAGACCCAGCAGACGCTGTTTTCGGCCGAGCTGACCGTCGGATCGGTCTTCGAGACGCTGCGGGACCTCCTCGAGTACGAGGGCGAGGGCAGCCAACAGCGCCGTATCGACGCCGTCGCGAAGCTGCTCTCGAACGCCGAGCCCGAGGAGGCGCGCTACGTCGTTCGCACCGTTCTGGGCCATCTCCGGATCGGCATCGGCGAGGGGACGATCCGGGACGCACTCGCTCGGGCCGAACTCGACGGGAGCGACGAGGCGACCGACGCCGTCGAGTACGCCTACCAGCTCACGAACGACTACCCGCTGGTCGCCCGAACGGCCCGCGAGTCGGGCGTCGACGGCCTCCGTGACCTCGAGATCGAGCTGTTCCGGCCGCTGCAGGTGATGCTCGCCGATTCGGCCGACAGCGTCGAGGACGGGATCGACGCGGTTGCGACGAGCGACGGGCCGCTGCTGGCCGAGTACAAGTACGACGGCGTCAGGGTTCAGATCCACAAGGACGGCGACGAGGTGCGGGCGTTCACCCGGCGTCTCGAGGAGATCACCGAGCAGTTTCCCGACGTCGTCGAGAGCGTCCGTACGCGCGTGGCCGCCGAGCGCTGCATCCTCGAGGGCGAGATCGTCGGCTACGATCCCGACGCCGGGGCGCTGACGCCGTTCCAGGAGCTCTCGACCCGGATCACACGCGAACACGATATCGAGGCGGCAGCCGAGGAGACGCCGGTCGTCGTCTACCTCTTCGACCTGCTCTCGCTCGAGGGCGAGTCGCTGCTCGAGGAATCGCTCGAGGAGCGCCTCGCTCGCCTCGATTCCGTCCTCGAGCCCGAGGAGTGGGCGATCGAACCGGCACAGCACGTTCGCTTCGATCGCGCGGATCCCGAGCCGGCCCGCGAGCTCTACGCGGACGCCCTCGCCGCCGGCCACGAGGGGCTGATGTGCAAGAACCTCGAGGTTCCGTACCAGCCGGGTCGGCGCGTCGGCTACATGCTGAAGGTCAAGCCGACGATGGAGCCCCTCGACGTCGTCGTCACCCGCGGAAAGTACAGCGAGGGCCGCCGAAAGGGCAAACTCGGTCGGCTCTACCTCGCCTGTCGCGACGCCGAACGCGACGAACTCAGCGAGGTCGGCCGGCTGGCGACGGGGTACACCGACGACCAGCTCGCCGCCCTCACCGACGCGCTCGAGCCGCTGATCACCGGGACCGACGGCCGCGACGTGAGGGTTCGTCCGGAGGTCGTCCTCGAGGTCGAGTACGAGGAGATCCAGTCCTCGCCGACGTACGACTCGGGCTACGCGCTGCGGTTCCCCCGATTCGTGCGCCGGCGGGAGGATCTCTCGGTGTCGGACGTCGACACGCTCGAGCGGGTCGAGACGCTGTTCGAGACGCAGTAGCGACTCGTCATCCCTCGACCGAGACTGTTTCACTTTCACTACGGTTGGCGACGGTTTATCCGACCGTCGCCCGTTACTACGAGACGTCCCAGTTCGACGGCAAACGACCGGTCCCGACGCGGAATTCGGGATTACTGTATCGCCGGACCGAGTGGCAACGCTCGCGCCCACTACGTCCGCAACGCCCCATCACGAGTCGTCGACGACGGCGACCGAAGGACCGCCGATGCCGTGATCTCACACCTCAAAATGAACGAGTTCGACCCCAATCCGACCGACCGTATCGACACCGCCGCTCCGAACCGCCGCCCGCTCGCGGGCCGCGAAACGCGGGTCCACGACGACCATCCGTTCGGAGCTGAGCGCTATAGTAACAACTGAAACGGTTTGCACACCGATCGCACAGCAGTCGTGCGATCGGGTGCGCACTGACTTTCAGTGGCTACTATAGTGTCCGACCTCGGCATCGTTCTGATCGTCGTCGGCCTCTGTCTGATGCTCGCGTCCGGACTGCTCGCGCCGGTTATTAGATCCGGCTTCGCGCACGGCTCCGGAGGCGTCGACCGGTGACCGTCGGCTGGTGTTCGCCGCTCGGCGGCCCTCGCTACGACGGACCGGGGGTCGGCGAAACAGCACGCGAGGACCGCCGTCTCGAGGGTCGTGACCGAGAGCCGTCGACGAATCGAAGACACGTTGTGGATGTGGACGTCGCGACCGAGTGCAAGCACGCCGCCCATCATCGTCTCGGCCGTACTGCGGAATAGCACATGCGTCGAGTTCGCCTCGGAGACGGGATCCGGTTCGATCTGACGAACGGCGAGACCGTCGTCTGCGACGGCGAGCGCTCGAGCGACGGGATTCGCGTGCTGAGTCACGCCCACGGCGATCACCTCTACCGGGAGGATCCTGGGGCGGTGATCTGTTCGGACGTGACGGCGGCGCTCGCGCGGACTCGACGCGAGGACACCCCGCTCGAGCGGACGACCCACTCCGCCGTCGACCTTCACGACGCCGGCCACGTCCCCGGCTCGCGCGCGACTCACATCACGGACCCGGACGGGACGACCTACTGTTACACCGGCGACTGCTCGACGCGAGACCGGTTCTACCTCGAGGGGTTCGATCCCGACGCCGTCGACGCCGACGTGCTCGTGATCGAGGCGACCTACGGCGAGCCGGAGTACGTCCTGCCGCCCCAGGAGACCGTCGAGGCCGAGATCGTCGACTGGCTCGAGGACACCGCAGATCGTCCGGTGCTCCTGTTCGGGTACACGCTCGGCCGGGCCCAGGAACTGCAGCTTTTGGTGAATCGATCCTCGCGGGATCGGCTGTTCGTCACGCGGGCGACCGAGCGGATCAACGCGGTCGTCGAGGAGCACTACGACGTCGACTTCGATACACGGCGCTACCGCGACGAGACGGAACTCGGCGCCGACGACGCGCTGGTCCGCGACGCCGACGCGATCAAGGCCGGGTTTTCCGGGTGGGCGATCAACGACAGCTTCCGGTACCGCGGCGACTACGACGTGACGTTCCCGCTGTCCGACCACTGCGATTTCACCGAACTCGTCGACGTCGTTCGCGGCGTCGACCCCGACGTGGTCTACACTCAGCACGGCTCCGCCGCGGCGCTCGCGACCCACCTCGAGACGGTCGAGGGCTACGAGGCGTACCCGCTGGTCCGCAACCAGCGCTCGCTCGGTGACTTCTGAGTCGGTCGGAAAGCTGACGTCGGTCTCGGACGCTACCGCCGGAGCCAGACTCGCGGATGGTCCTCGCGGAGGTGGTCCTGGTACCGTTCGATCAGGGCGGGGTAGGCGTCGTCGACGGCGTGCCACTCGCAGTGCTCGCAGGTTCGCTCGACGACGTCGGTCGTGCTGGCGACGTAGGCGCCGTTTCGCTTCGTGTTCATTGTCGGTGATCCGGCGGCGGGCCGTCGGATACCCGCCCTCGACGACGCACCGTCATGGGTCTGTTGGATCGAGAGCCGTTTTCAGTGCCGTTGATACGTCTTCACGCCGACAACGGAAAGGCGTATGTCGGCGTCGGTACTACCCGTCACCGTGTGCAAGTACTGTAACTACTCGTTCACCGACGGCTGGGGCCAGCTGCTCGAGTACGACGACGTCTACCAGAACGCCCTCCCCGAGTCGGTGACGACCCAGTCGACACACGGGTTTCACGAGTCCTGGGACGAGCTCAGCGACGAGCTCGAGTCATAGCGGGAACGGGTCGGCCCAGCTCTCGGCCCCGTCGCGTTCGTCCGGATCGACCAGCATCGCCTCGAGCTCCTCGCGAATCCGCTCCTCGCCCATCTCGCGGCCGATGAACACGAGCTGCGTTCGCCGGTCGTCGTCGGGTCGCCACTCGCCGATCGGTCCCGCCTGCACCGCGGGACCGGCCTGACTGAGCCCGATCACCTCCTCGCGGCCGGCGACGTGACAGACCCCCTTCGCGCGGATGATCGAGCCGTCCCACTCCTCGAGCCACTCGCCGAGCTCGTCGGGTCGGAACGGGTCGTCGGCCCGGAAGACGAACGAGGAGACGCCATGGAGGTCGGCGGCGGAGTGGCCAGGGCCGTGCTCGTGACTCCCGTGACCGTGACCTTCGCCGCGCAGCTCGCGTTTCCACCCCTGCGAGCGCTTCGCGTCCTCGAAGTCGAACCTCCCCGTCCCCAGCACGAGGTCGGGATCGATCTCGGAATACGTCGTTCGCACCCGTTCGGCCCGCGGCTGAAGCCGATCGACGACGGTTTCGATCTCCTCGAGGACGTCGTCGGGAACCATGTCGGTCTTGTTCAACAGGAGGACGTCACAGAACTCGATTCCCTCGACAAGCACCTCACTCAGTGGCCGCTCCTCGTCGGGTTGGGCACCCTCGGGGAGCGTCGCGCCCGCGTCGAACTCCTTCCAGAAACCGTAGGTGTCGAGGACGGTGACCATCGTATCGAGGCGAAACTGCTCAGTCGGATCGATCTCGCTTTCCTCGGTGCCCTCGAGAAAGACCCGCGCCACCGGAATCGGTTCGCTGATCCCCGACGATTCGACCAGCAGGTAGTCGAACTCGCGGCTCTCGGCGAGCCGGCGGGCCTCCTCGAGCAGGTCGCCCTGCAGCCGACAACAGATACAGCCGTTCGAGAGGTCGATCACCCCCTCCTCCTCGTTCTCGCGGGCGATCAGGTCCGCATCGATGTTCACCTCGCCCATGTCGTTGACGATCACCGCGATCTCGTGCCCCGCCTCGTTCGTGAGCAGGTGGTTGACGAGCGTCGTCTTGCCGGCTCCGAGA
Organism: Natronococcus roseus; assembly: GCF_043677095.1. Lineage (NCBI taxonomy): Archaea > Methanobacteriati > Methanobacteriota > Halobacteria > Halobacteriales > Natrialbaceae > Natronococcus > Natronococcus roseus. Next base: position 374,533 of record NZ_JBHLJR010000005.1, on the reverse strand, counting down.
TAGCCGCTGACGATCGTTACCGGGATCCGATCGTCGTCTGGTCCTGTCATAGCGTACCGTACAGCACGGAAGCCGGCTACTAAACGCCCTTGGGTCGGGCTCGGTCCGATCCGACTGCCGTCGCGATTTCGGCACGTATCGAGACGAGGAACGACACACTGTCGTATATTCGGAAGAACGGAACCCGACGGCACCTACTGAGTTTACCCGAGTGCTCCGGAGGGATCTGGCGGCCCCGGTTGTCGACACGTACGCGAGGGTACCGCCCGTTTCGTCACCGCGGGACGACGTACTGCTAATATAACTGTTCTTTATGCTCGGCGTCGCGTGCTGTGGTATGCAACCGTCCGTCCGTACGACGCAGGACAGCACTCGAAACACACAGCAACCGGGCGGGAGCGCCGTGCCGATCGGTCGGGAGGACTGCGATGGGCGATAACTGCCTGTCGGCCGTCGGCGACCGCGTCCTCCTCGGTCGCCTCGACCACCCGCGAACCGATCGGGCTCGACGAATCGCCGTCGTCGGCGACCCACACGTCGCGACTCGAGCGTCGGGGACCTACCGCGTCTTTCACCGGACCGAGCAGCGACTTCGGGCCGTGATCGACGACGTCAACGATCGGGACGTCGATCTCGTGGTGTTCCCCGGCGATCTCACGAAGGACGGCGAGCCGTGGAACTACGACCGGATCGACGTCCTCCTCGAGGACCTTACGGTACCCTTTCTGGCGACGCCGGGCAACCACGACCTCCGGAAGCAGGGAGACGACCACCGCTGTCCGTCGACGGCGACGTTCGCGGAACGGTACGCCGGGGGGTCGCTTCCGGCCCGCTACGATCTCGACGGGCTCAATCTCTTCGTCCTGAACAGCGCAGCCGGCCGGAACGGGCCGTACACCGAGACCCACCGCGGTCGGATCTCCGACGACCAGCTCGAGTGGCTCGACGAGGGGCTTCGGGACGCGTCGACGCCCGTCGTCGTCTGCCATCACAACCCGATCCCGCTGGTCAGCGAACCGCTCTGTGAGACCGACACCTGGAAGTGGTTCACGATGAGCGAACGGGATCGATTCCAGTCGATCCTCGAGACCCACGGTGTCGGACTCGTCGTCTCCGGTCACCACCACCTGCCGTCGCTCGTGAAACGCGGTGGCGTCCGACAGCTCATCGCCCCGGCGGTTGCCTCCTACCCGCAGGCGTACTGTCTGCTCGAGATCGATGCGACCGGGACGAACGTCTGGCTGATCTCTCACGCCGACGAGACGGGGCGGGACGAGGCCTACCGGCTCATGACCGAAGGGCCGGCGTTTCGCCGGACGCTGCTGGGGATCACCGAGACGACGATCCAGGATGCACCGATGCTGTACGAGCCGCCGCGGATCGCCGGGGCGCCGCTGACGGACTGATCGCTGCGAACGCGGATCAACTCGAGTCCGTCGTCCGTGTCTGTACGCTACGGCCGTCGAGGAAGTGTTTCGGGATGGGGCCCGCACCGAACGAGGGACGACTCTCCGCCGAGACCCCTCACGCGTCGATCGTCGACTCGGCCATCACGTCGACGACGTTGCCGGCGATCGCGGCCGTTCGACGAACGCTCTCGAGAGCCGTTCCGTAGGCGTACGCGTCCGGATCGGTACTCTCGCGGAGCGTCGCGTCCAGTTCGTCGACCGTCTCGGAGACCTCGTCGACAGTTGCCGTCACGTGTCCGATCTCCCCGGCGAGTGCGAGTTCGAGCGCTCGTCGCGCGTTCGCCCCCGCGAGCTCGAGCGGATTCCCGACGTCCTCGATCAGCGGCCCGGACTGCTGTACGGCGACGCTCGCGATCCGCTCGGCGTGGTCGGCGACGCGTTCGAGCTGTCGGGCGATTCGATAGTCGCGAAACGCCGAGGTCCGGTCGGTGCCGAGCCGGTTGATCTCGTGGACGTCCTCGAGCCCGCGGTGAAAGCCCCGGCTCACGAACGCGAACAGCCGGTCGACCTCGTCGTCCCGATCGATCACTCGGCGGGCGAGTTCCTCGTCGTTCCGGGTCAGCGCATCGAGGGCGTCGGCGTGCATCTCGAGGGCGAGCTGCCGCGTCTGGAGGAGGGTCTGTGGCAGCGAGACGTCGTCGACGTCGAGCAGGTCCTGGACGACGAGTCGGTCGCCGGTATCCTCGAGGATCTCGACGCCGACGAGACGCCCGACCGTCCGGTCGAGGTCGCGTCGCCGCTCGGGATCGAGTCCGTCGGAACCGACGACGGTGATCCGATCGCAGCCGACGGCGTACGCCGCGCGGACGCGTCGAACGATCGTCTCGTCGCCGACTGCCGTCGCGTCGATCGTCGCACACCGATCCTGGTCCGGGATCGACTCGGCGGAGGCGACGACGCGATCCTCGTGGGGATACAGGTGCATCGACATCCCCGACTCGAGGTCCTGTTCGAGCGCCCACTCCTTGGGCAGCGAGACGACGAACGTGGAGTTGCCGGCCAGCTGGACCTTCCGTTCGACGGGGTCCCAGCCGGTCGTCGATCGATACTGGCTCATCAGTAGATCAGTTCGTCGTCGTTGTCGACCATGTACAGCGTTCGCGCGGCGATGTTGACCGCGTGGTCGCCGACGCGCTCGAGGTCCCGGATCGTCAACAGCGTCCGGGAGACGTCCTCGAGCAGCGACTCGTCGCCGACCTCCGTCGCGAGGAGATCCTCGACGACGAGCTCACTCGCCCGCTTACAGCGCGCGTCGACCTCGTCGTCGGTCGCCGCGACGTCGTACGTCGACGGGGCGTCGTCGGTCGTGTAGGCCTCGACGGCGTCCTCGACCATCCCGACCGTCTGCTCGCCGATCGCCGAGATATCGATATCCGGATACCGGCTCCCCTGGCCGCGGTCGGCGTACTCGGCGATGTTTACGGCGAGGTCGCCGATCCGCTCGAGATCGGTGATGATCTTGAACGACGCGGCGATAAATCGCAGATCTCCCGCAACGGGCTGTTGGAGCGCGATCAGCTCGATGCAGCGTTGCTCGAGCTCGAGGTACAGCTCGTTGAGCTCGTGGTCGCCCTCGATGACGTTCTCGGCGAGGTTGGCGTCCCGCCGTTCGTAGGCCTCGAGCGCCCGCCGGAGACGGTGGCAGGCGAGGTCGGACATCTCAACGACGTTCGTGCGAAGCGCCTCGAGCTGGCGCTGGTAATCCGTTCGTGACATGGTTAGCCGAACTTGCCGGTGATGTAGTCTTCGACCCGTTCGTCCGCCGGATCCTCGAAGATCGTCGCGGTGTCGTCGAACTCGACGAGCTCCCCGCCGGTGAGGAAGACGGCCGTCTTATCGGAGATGCGGGCCGCCTGTTGCATGTTGTGGGTGACGATGATGACGGTGTACTCCTCGACGAGTTCGTCGATGAGGTCCTCGACTTTCGACGCGGCGACGGGATCGAGCGCCGACGTCGGTTCGTCCATCAGGAGAACTTCCGGGTCCGGAGCGATCGCGCGAGCGATACAGAGCCGTTGTTGCTGGCCGCCGGAGAGGTCGAGCCCGCTCGAGTCGAGCTGGTCGTTCACCTCGTCCCAGAGGGCTGCACCGCGCAGCGCTTGCTCGACGCGCTCGTCGACGTCCTCGGTCTTTCCCTGGACGTTCAGCCCGTAGGCCACGTTGTCCCGGATCGATTTCGGGAAGGGATTCGGCTTCTGGAAGACCATCCCGATCTTCCGGCGCAGCGCGACGGGATCGACGTCGTCGTCGTAGACGTTCTTGTCGTGGAAGTCGAGTTCGCCGCTGACGCGACAGGCGTCGATCTGGTCGTTCATCCGGTTGACACACCGAAGGAACGTCGACTTTCCACAGCCGGAGGGACCAATGATCGCGGTCACCTGCCGTTCGGGAATCTCGATATCGATTCCGTCTAAGGCCTGCTCGTCGCCGTAGTAGACGTCGAGATCGGTGGCCTCGACGACGGTTTCGTTGGCCGTCATCTGCTCGTGAGTTCTGTCAACCGATACCTCCGTCGAGATCAGTGACTCGGTGTCGCTCGTGGTGTTGCTTGCCATGTTAGTAGCTCCGTTCGTATCGGTTTCGCACGAAGAACGCGACGCCGTACATCGCGAGGAGGATCGTCATCAGCACGGCGATCCCCATCGCGGCGAGGTACTGCAGTTCGATCTCGGGCAGGAACGCCCACTCGTAGATCTGGGTCGGCATCGCACCGAAGCGGTCGAACGGACCGGGGTAGTGTCGCATCCCCCAGACGGTTCCGACCATGAGCAGTGGTGCCGTCTCGCCGATCGCTCGAGCGAGCGCCAGAATCGTTCCGGTGACGATGCCGGGCATCGCCGATGGGAGGACGACGCCGCGAACCGTCTGCCACGGGGTCGCTCCCGTCGCTAGCGAGCCGTTTCGCATGCCGTCCGGCACGGCACGGAGGGCCTCCTGGCTCGCGACGATAACGATCGGCGTCACGAGCAACGCGAGTGCCAGCGCACCGGCGATCAGGATCGGTCCCAGCCGCATCGCGTTCACGAAGACGCCCAGCGCCAACAGCCCGTAGACGACCGAGGGAACGCCGGCGAGGTTGGTCAGGTTCGCCTCGATCAGCCGCGTGGTTCGGGTATCGGGCGCGTACTCCTCCAGGTAGACGGCGGTTCCGACGCCGAGGAAGAACGAGAAGAACAACGTGAACACGAGCAGCCACGCCGACCCGATCATCGCACCGAGGAAGCCGGCGTTAGCCCAGTCGCTCGAGCCCGCCTGAGTGAGGAACGTCCCGATATCGATTTCGAAGACGACGACGCCGATCAGCGTGTCGAGGACGACGTCGGCGATGAGCAAGGCGAGCATAACCACGCCGAACAGCGACGCGCCGACGAGGGTGATGTGGAAGAGTCGATTCTTCCGTTTCACCCAGCGCAGATCGACGTCGCTCATCCACTCGCGGACGTTCCCTCGTTCGGTGTCGGTACTCATCGGTACTCCTCCCGGTAGCTTCGTTTCACGTAGTCGTTTACGAGGTTCGCTGCGAGCGTCATGATGAACAACGCCAGACCGACCGCGAACAGGGACTGGTACTCGACCGATCCGACAAGCATCGTCGACCGGGTCGAGTCGACCATGAACGCGGTCATCGTCTGGATCTCGGCGAACGGGTTCGCGGTCAGTCGCGGCGTGACGCCCGCCGCGAGCGCGACGGCCATCGTTTCGCCGATGGCTCGAGACACCGCGAGAATGTACGACGCCATCACGCCCGAGATCGACGCCGGCAATACGACGCTCGTCGAGACCGTGTACTTCGATGCGCCGAGCGCGTACGCCCCGTTTCGTAACTCGTCGGGAACCGACGACATCGCGTCCTCGGAGATCGACGCGACCATCGGAATCGTCATGATGCCGACGACGATCGCTCCCGAAAGTGCGCTGAATCGGCCGACGTCCTGTCCGAGTGCAGCCGCGAGCGGTCCGACGATGTTCGGGGTAATGAACGTCAGCGCGAAGAATCCGTAGACGATCGTCGGCACGCCGGCTAGCACCTCGAGCGTCGGCTTGAGGTACTTACGGGTCCCCGGCCGAGCGTACTCCGAGAGGTACAGCGCCGTCGCGGTTCCGATCGGGATCGAGACGAACGCCGCGCCGACGGTGATCAGCAGCGTTCCGGCGACCAGCGGCAGGACGCCGAAGCGCGGATCGTCAGCGTGGGACGGTCGCCACTCCGTGTCGAGCAGGAACTCGGTGATCGCGACGCGCTGTTCCGGAACGAGGCTGAACTCGGTTACGAGGCCGACGAGCCACTCGTGAAAGCGCACGTCGTAGAAGAAGTGAAACGCGTTGTCGAACAGGACGGCGAAGATCGCCACCGTCGTCAACACGGTGACACTCGTACACCCGAACAGGAGTCGGCGAACGCGGCGGTTTCGACGCCTGTCGGCGTCGGCACCGTCGTCGATGATCTCCGAATCCGGGCCTGTTTCTGTGCTCATTCTGACTCAGGTAGTTACTCGTCGGCTTCGTCCCCGTCGTCGGCGTCCTCGACGTCGAACTCTTCCTCGCCGGGCTCGCCGCCCAGTTCCTGGAAGTAGCCGACGCCGCCCCAGCCGAAGGCGTACTGATTGTCGGCGATCCCCTCCATGATCGAGTCGGTGTGGGTGTGGGCGCTGTAGTCCGTCCGGATGGAGCCGACCTCGCCGTTGATCTCCTCGGTGAAGTAGTCGAAGGTCCCCGAGTCGCTGTCGCGGCCCCAGAGTTCGATCTCCTCGTCGGGGTAGTCGTCGTCGAGGTCGCTCCACATGTCGACGTCGGACTCGTACTGCCAGATCGCGTGGAGCTCGTCGAGCGAGACTTCCTCCATCCAGTCGTTTTCGCCGTGTTTGACGACCGAGAGTCCGTCCCAGCCGATCTCGTAGGAGCTGTACTCGACGCCGTTTTCCTCGGCGAGCTCCGCCTCCTCGTCCATGATCTCGCGGCTCGCGCTCTGGACGTCGGAGTCGCCCTCCGCGAACGCCTCGAACCCCGCACCGGTCCCCTCGGGATCGACGTAGATGTTCGCGTCGGGGTACTCCGCTTCGAAGGATTCGCCCGCTGCGTCCGTTACCGGTGCGACGGTGTTGCTGCCCGAGCAGTCGATGTCGTCGTCGACCGCGTCCCCGTCGGGTTCGATACCGAGGTCGTCGAGGACGGCCTGGAACTCCTCTTTGTTCTCGTCGCGGACCTCGTCCGTCGCCGCGTAGTATCCGGTGTCGCGGGAGAAGTCGTGTTGCCCCTCGAAGTAGTGCTGTACGAACGCCGCGAGCGTATCCGGCTTCTCTTCTAAGCTCGCGTGGTTCACGTAGATAAACAGCGGGCGCGTCAGCGGCGAGTAGACGCCGCTCTCGATGTTGTCCTCTGTCGGGTGGTAGTACTCGCCGTCCTCGTCGCTCTCGACGGCGACCGTCGCGATCGTCGCGTCGGTTTCCGCCGCATCCTCGAGAAACGCCGTACACCCCGCGAGGCTCGCGAGCCCTGCCGCACCCGCGCCGGCCAGGAACGTTCGTCGCGATTTACCCCCGATTCGCTCGGTTGCGGACTGTTTGTCCGTCATCAGGTAGACGATCCGATGGAACGTATAAAGACGATGCTAATATCTATATAGCACAGCGAGTACCTCAATAGAGCACTCTATAGCCGAGCATAGATCGCCGTCGATGTTCACCGTCTTACCCCGAGACTACGACCTCGCACAGAATAGCCCCACAACCGCTCTAACTGCCTTCCCGGACGGAGCGATCGGCGACTAAATCGGTGGCCCTCGGACACTCGAGTGGCGTTACAGCTCTAGAGAGGGACCCCGTACCCGACCACACCGGTATTGTCTACTATATATCCATACGTTATTCACGGTATTAGTACAGTGAGGTATGATATAGTCGGGAGTTCGCTCCTCCTTTCTCGACCGGACTACTGCACCTCGAGACAATCTCTATAGACACAGTCAGATTTATAGTGTGGTCGCCAGAATCGGATCAGTATGGAGACGCGCAAGATCCAGGTGACCGGGGGCTCGACCTACACCGTTTCGTTGCCGAAGACGTGGGCGACGGCGAACGACGTCAGCAGCGGGATGTCCGTCGAGATCTACGCCGAGAACGACACGCTCCTGATCACCCCGCAGAACGACGTCGACCATCAGGAGGGAACCCTCGAGGTCGCCTCGCTCGACGACGAGCAGTTAAAACGGGCGGTCCTCACGATGTACGTCAGCGGCTTCGACGTCATCCGTCTGGAGGCCGGACGGATCACGACCGAGCAACGACGGGCGATCCGCAGTGCGATCCAGGGACTGATCGGGGTCGAGGTCGTCGAGGAGCAAAGCGGCTGTGTCGTCATCCAGGATCTGCTCGACTCCGCGGAGCTGTCGATCGTCAACGCCGTCTCCCGAATGCGCCTGATCGCCTCCTCGATGCTTTCCGACGCCCTCACGGCCCTGGTCGAGAACGACGACGACGTCGCCCAGGACGTCATCGAGCGCGACGACGACGTCGACCGGCTCTTTCTGGTCGTCTCGCGGATCTTCCGGGCGACGCTTCGCTCGCCCGGGGCCGCCGAGGGGCTCGGCGTCTCCCGCGAGGACTGTTTCGACTACCACTCGAGCGCTCGCCAGCTCGAGCGCGTCGCCGACCACGCCGTCAAGATCGCCTGGCTGGCGCTCAGACTCGAGGAGGTCCCCGAGGACGTCGCGGACGCGCTGTTGGCCCTCCACGAGGATGCGGCGGCGATCATCGAGCGGTCGATGGACGCGCTGTTCGCCGAGGGGAGCGACGAGGCCACCAGGAACGGCCACCGCGCGCTCGAGGCCGTTCCGGAGATCGACGAACACACACGTCACGTCGACGAGCTCCTCCGTGATCTCGATCCCGTGCAGGCCCAGTCGCTCGGCCTGGTGCTCGACTCGCTCTCGCGCAGCGCCGACTACGGTGGTAACATCGCCGAGACGGCCCTGCAGAAGGCCGCGCCCCGCCCCTGATCGACCGCCAGCAAGCGAGCGTCGTCGATCGTTGCCAGCGTCGAAACCCCCTTCCCGGACGGATTCCTACGGCGAGAACAGATGACTACGGCGACCGTCAGCGCGGGTGCGCGCCTCCACTTCGGCTTTCAGAACCTCTCGCTCGCCCGACGACGCCTCTACGGCGGTATCGGGGTCGGCCTCGAGCGACCGCGGGTGACCGTCACTGCCGAACCCGCCCCGACGGTCGCGGCCTCGGACTCGCTCCTCGAGCAGTACGCCCGTCGGACCGTCGACGTTCTGGCGGTTCCGGGCGTCGACGTCGTCCTCGAGGAGCGACTCCCTCGCCACGTCGGCCTGGGCAGCGGCACTCAGCTCGCACTCGCCGTGCTCGCGGCGACCGCACGGGCCCACGGCCTCGAGCCCCGGGTTCGGGAGCTGGCGCCCGCGATGGGTCGGGGCGGCCGCAGCGGAATCGGCGTCGCGACGTTCGAGGGCGGCGGGTTCGTCGTCGACGCGGGCCACCCGACCAGTCGGTTCACGACCGACCCGCCCGCGGAGGGCGACTGGACGGTCCCCCCGGTCGTCGCCCGCCACGACCTGCCCGAGGAGTGGCGCTTTCTGATCGTCGTCCCCGACGCCGACCCCGGACGCAGCGGCGAGAACGAGGACGCCAGCATGCGCGCTGTCGTCGAGCGAGCCGATCCCGCCGTCGCCGACGAGCTCGCGGGCGTGGTCACCCGCAAGCTTCTGCCCGCCGCGGCCGAGGGCCGCCTCGAGGCGTTCGGCGAGGCGGTCGCCGAGATCGGCCGCAAGAACGGCGCCTGGTACGCCGACGCCCAGGGCGGAGTGTTCCGCCCGCCCGCGGGCGAGCTCGTCGCGACCCTCGAGGACTGTCCCGTCCTCACGGGCGTCGGCCAGTCCTCGTGGGGGCCGGTCGTCTACGGGCTGACCGACGCCGACCACGCGACGGAGGCCAGGGGCGCGGCCCAGGACGCGCTCGAGGACCGCGGGCTCGGCGGCGAGGTCGTGCTCTCGGCTGCCGCGAGCGGGGGAGCGACTGCCGACCTCGAGACCGGTCGGACGTAAACGAGGCCGACGGGTCGGCTCGGAACGTCCCTGCTGTCCGCTCGAGCAGGCCATCTGAGTCCTTCTCGGTAGTTGGGAGGGAAGCGTCCGATGCCGTCGATCTCGTCCTCGAGACCACCGAACGACACGGAACGAGTAGCGGAGTTAGGCAACGGCTGAACCGGTCTCTCTCGGTTTTCGTTCCGTTGAAACGGACCGAAACAATGATTCCGATATAGTTGCGAGTAGCGCTATGGAAGACCAGCGACGGGACCGGCTCCTCCCTGACGATGGGGGGCTCGGCTACACTCTCAGGAGGCTTCCAGTCCAAGTCTACTGGCGTCTTGCCCCGCGGTACGCCCGGCTCCGTCGCGACCACGACGTCGATCGGTACGCGGCCCCGACCGATCCCTACCGGGTGATCCGGATCGACCCCGACCGGATCGTCCGCCACACGAACCGACCGTACCCACCCTGGGAGGGTACCGTCGACCGCTGTGGAAGCGTCGCCCGCGGCGACTGGGACCGCCCGAGCGAGGACTACCGCAAACCCCCCAGGTTCGAGGACCGCCTCGAGTTCGAGGCGTTCCGCGCCCACTTCGAGGATGGAATCCCCTGGGCGGAGACGGCCTACATCGGGGACAAAGCCGAACGGGTCGAGGCCGGCGAGAAGGAGAGCCGGTACGGCGACACGCTGGAGGAGATCGTCGACTTCTACCGGGGGTACGACGCCCTCTACGAGTCGATCGCGAGCGAGGGCTACCGCTCACAGCGGGAGCTGCTCGCCCGCGGCGAGGAACGAAAACGGTTCCTGACGGCGATCGGCAACGAGGTCGCGATCGACGTCGCCCGCGACGGCGAGCCGCTGTTCGTCGACGGCTCCCACCGGCTCTCGATCGCGAAGCTGCTCGAGCTCGACGCGATCCCGGTCGTCTGCTACTACCGCCACGCCGACTGGATGCGCGTTCGGGAGGCGGTCCATGCGGCCGATTCGCCCGCAGACCTCGACGAGGACCGCCGCCGACTGCTCGCCGTCGACCACTTCGATCTTCGGGACCTCGCTCCCCCGACGTAGCCCTCCCCGTCGCTGTCGCGGTTCCGTGGTTTTCGCCGGTCGAGGGAGTACCGTTGGGAGGACGAGCGAGGGAGTTTTGTCGCTGTGCGTGCGTACCTGGGGACATGCAGTTTTGCGACGACTGCGGTTCGATGATGAAAGCCGACGGCGACCGCATGATCTGTTCGAACTGCGGCGCCTCGAGCGAGCGCGACCGCGAGGCCGAAAGCGAGTTCGTCACGACCGAGTCCCAGACCGACGGCGAGATAATCGAGTCCAGCGAGGACGCGAACTTCGAGGGCAAGCCCAAGGCGACCGACGTCGTCTGCGACGAGTGTGGCACCCAGGAGGCGTGGTACACGCTCAAGCAGACCGCCTCCGCCGACGAGCCGCCGACCCGATTCTTCAAGTGTACCGAGTGTGGCCACCGCTGGCGCGGGTACAACTGAGCGCTTACTTCCAGACCAGTCCCTCGACGGTCGCCGTCAACACCGTCTCTCCCGCGTCGTTCTCGCAGTCGACGGCTGCCACGAGGTCGTACCGATCCTCGAGTTCCTCGTAGCTCCACGTACAGACGATCCGTTCCTCGGTGTACACCGGTCGGCGGAACTCGAAGCTCATCGAGGAGGCCAACACCTCGAGGTCGCCCCCGATCTTCGTCGGCACCGTCGCCGTCAGCAGGCCGTGGATCAGCAGCCGTCCCTCCTCGTCGGGTTCGATGTGACGCGGTTGGGTGCCCCGCGAGAGCTCGGCGAACTGCCGAACCTCCTCGGTCGTGAACGTGCGCTCGAACCCGTGAGTCTCGTCCTCGGTCGGTCGGTGCATACGGTCTCGTTTCACACCCCGACGCGATCCACCTCGAGCTTTCGGCCGCGTCTCGAGTCCGCCCTCGGAGGCAATACTCGTCCACTCCCTCGCCAACCGATTCGAATAAAGATCCTAATACAGACCCTATCCGATTGGAGATACTACACCAGTGGTACGGCACACCAGAATATTGATTATTTGTAAACGGTTAGCATTATATTCTTTAGACTGATGTGGATATACCATGTACCACGAAACGTTCGACTGCGTTCCGCGCGGATTCCACGACGGACTGTTACTCGAGTCGGATCGAGAAACGAGGGTGGACCCCGACCGTCCCGACGATCCGAACCTCGAGGTGCGCGTCTGAGATGTCCGGCGGCGAGCCGTCCGACCCGGCCGCGGCCGACGTCCGCGGCGGACCCGAGCGGGCCCTCTCGGTGCTGACGTTCGGCTACTTCGTCGGGTTCGCCGGCGTCGTCGTCTACGGCCCCGTCGCCTCGGAGTTTCAGGACGTGCTCGGACTGTCCGGGCTCCTGCTCGGGCTGCTCGTCGCCGCGCCGCAGCTGACGGGGTCGCTGCTGCGGATCCCCTTCAGCGCGTGGGCCGACAGCGTCGGCGCAAAGAAACCCTTCAGCGTCCTCCTCGGACTCTCGGTCGTCGGGATGGGCGGGCTGCTCGCGATCCTGGTGTCGGCCTACCCAGACGGGTTGACGCTCGCCCACTACCCGCTGATCTTCCTGTTCGGCTCGCTGAGCGGCTGCGGTATCGCCGCCTTCTCGGTGGGGATCACGGACACCGCCTACTGGTACAGCTCGGAGCGACGCGGGACGATGCTTGCGCTGTTCGCCGGCCTCGGCACCACTTCGCCGGGACTGTTCACCATCGTCTCCCCGGTCGCCCTGCTGGCGCTCGGGCTGACGGGGACGTACGCCGCCTGGTTCGTCTTCCTCCTCGTGGGGACGACCGTCTTCGTCGTCTTCGCCGTCGACTCGCCGTACTTCCAGTACCGCAAGCGCGGGCTCGAGGAGGCCGAAGCCAAGAGGCGCGCTCGGGACGCCGGCCAGGAGCTGTTCCCGACTGGCGACGCGATGGCCTCCATTCGGAAAGCGGCGACCATCCCCCGCTCGTGGCTGCTGACCGCGATGTTCTTCGTCTCCTTCGGCGGCTACCTTGCGCTCACGACCTGGTTCCCCTCCTACTGGAGCAACTTCCACGGGCTGGACCTCCGCACGGCCGGCGTCGTCACCGCGCTCACCTTCACCCTTCTGTCGGCGCTGTTCCGGGCCGCCGGCGGGGCGGTCAGTGACCGGATCGGCGGCGAGGTGACGACCGTCGCAAGCTTCGGCCTGGTCGTGCTCTCGACGGTGGCGCTCATGGGCACCGGCAACCTCTACGTCGCGATCCTCGCAACCGTCGTTCTCGGTGCTGGGCTGGGGATCGCCAGCGCGGCGATCTACCAGCTCCTCCCGCGGTACGTCCCCGAGGCCGTCGGCGGCGCCTCGGGACTCGTCGGGGGGCTCGGCGGCTTCGGCGGGTTCGTCGTCCCGCCGCTGCTGGGGCTGTTCGTCGACGTCCAGGGCGTAAGCGGGTACGCGACCGGGTTCGTCGTTTACTTCGTACTCGGGCTCGGCGCCCTCGCCATCGCCGTCTCGCTGTACCGCTCGGAGCCGACGACCGTTCCGACGGAGACGCCCGCCCCGGCGGGCGACTGAGCGCTCGAGCGCGATCCCAACTACTCGAGTCGCTCCCGAACGAGGGGCGCAACGTTCACAACCGTCCGCCCGAACTCTCGAGTGAATGGCAGACGGGCCGCGACTTCCCGGCGTCGAGGACGACGAAGACGATGAGGACCCCATAATCCTTCACGTCGACGCCGACTGCTTCTACGCCGCCTGCGAGCGACTGCGCGAGCCCGAACTCGAGGACGACCCCGTCGTCGTCGGGATGGGGTACGAGCCCGGCGAGACGAACGGGGCCGTCGCCACCGCCAGCTACGAGGCCCGCGAGTTCGGCGTCGAGAGCGCGCAGGCGATCTCGACGGCCCTCGAGCGACTCCCCCGACGCGCCGCTCTCGACCCTGACGCCGCGGATCACGACCCCGAACTCGTCGAGTCGGAAACGGGCCACTACCGCACTGTCGACCTGGACTACTACGAGTCCGTCGCGAACGAGGTCCAGGAGATCCTCCACGACTGCGCCGACGTCGTCCGCGAGGTGAGCATCGACGAGGCCTACCTCGAGGTCACCGACCGCACCGCCTGGGAGGTCGCCGACGGCTTCGCCCGCCACGTCAAGGACCGCATCCGCCGCGAGGTCGGCATCGTCGTCAGCGTCGGCGCGGCGCCGACGATGAGCGCGGCCAAGATCGCCAGCGACTTCGACAAACCCGACGGGCTGACCGTCGTCCGCCCCGGCGAACTCCGCGAGTTTCTGGCCCCGCTCGAGGTCGACCTGCTCCACGGCGTCGGCCCCGTCACCGCCCGCGAGCTGCGGGAGATGGGCCTCGAGACCGCCGGCGATGTCGCCGCGGCCGACCCCGAACCGCTGGTCGAACGCTTCGGCGAGCGGGGCCGGGAGCTGTACGACCGCGCCCGCGGGGACGACGACCGCCGCGTCGAACCGAAGGGTGACCCCAAGAGCTTCTCGCGGGAGTCGGCGTTCGCCGAGCCCGTCAGCGAGCCGGCACCGAAGTACGAACAGATCGAGACGCTGGCGGCCGCGGTCGCGGACCGCGCCCGGCGAGAGGGCGCCCTGTACCGGACCGTCGGCGTCAAAGCCGTCGAGCCCCCCTTTGAGGTCAACACGCGCGAGCGATCGCTGCCCGGCCCGATCGACGAGCCGGAACTGGTCGAACGCATCGCTCGAGAGCTATTCGCTGAGTTCGAACGAGAGCCGGTCAGAAAGGTCGGCGTCAGGGTCGCAAACCTCGAGTTCGCCGCGGCCGATCAGACCAGTCTCGACGGCTGGGCGGGGACCCCCGATACCGAAGCCGAACCAGTTGACGGAACCGGTGCCGACCGGGACGGCGATCCGAACCACGGGGAGGGCCAGTCCTCGCTCGAGGACTTCTGACTATCCCACGAGCGTCGCGACGCCCTTCGTCTGGCGGTAGTCCCGCCCGAGGATCGCCTCGAGGCGCGCGACGAGCGCCTCCCGTTCGGTATCCTCCCACTCGCCGGGCTCCCTGATCGGGACGACCAGAAAGCCCCGCCCGCGGATCTCCGTGGCGTGGAGTGCAGACATCTCGAGGTCGATCCGGTCGCGCTGGGTGGTGTACCCCTCGAGGACGCGGTCGGTTGCGCGCTCGCCGACGGGCATCAGGATGTGGGCGTTGATCGCGCGCAACTCGGCGTCGAAGTAGCGCTCGAGGTCGTCGTACTCCCGATCGGTGGGCGTTTCGCCGGCCGGCAGCGTACACATGTGGACGTAGCTGGCGAAGAGGTTCTCGAAGACGGGTTCGTCCCGCGGGCCGCTCTCGAAGCCGACCTCGCGGAGAACCGCCCGCAGCGGCTCGACCTCGGGGGCGCCGAAGGGGACGCCCGCGTCGGCGCCGCCGTGGACGCCGGGGTGGTCGCCGATCAGGTGAAAGTCCGCGTTGGCGTCGCCGTAGCCGAAGACGGCGGCTCGATCGCCGGGCGGGCTCCGGTCGAAGGGCGGTCGCATGCCGAACGGGTTGCTCGTCCTGTCGGTGACGTTTTGCACGCCCCGAACTGAGGGGGTCGGCTCCCATAACGACCGCGGTTGGACGCGAGCGACTCGAGGCGTTCGGGGGAGAATTTATCAACGATCGGGAACCAGTTATCCCGGATGTACCAGTACGGTCACTACGGCGCCGCCCTGCTCGCGTACGCGCCGATCGGCGCCGTCGTCGCGCTCGCCGGCTTCGAGGCCGTGGCGATCGTCGGCGGACTCGTCTGCGTCTCGCTGTCGACGCTGCCCGACGTCGATCACCGACTGCCGTTCGTTGCACACCGCGGCCCGACCCACACCCTCGTCTTCGCGGCGCTGGTCGGGGCCGCCCTCGCCGCGGCCGCGGCCGTCCTCGTCGAGGCTGCGTCGCCGCTGATCGACGTCGCGTTCGTCGGCTTTGCCTTTCTTATTGGGACGCTCTCGATCGGCTCGCACCTGCTCGCCGACGCGCTGACGCCGATGGGAATCAGGCCGTTCTGGCCCGTCTCGAGGCGACGGTACACGCTGAACGTGACGCCCGCGAAGAGCCCGGTGGCGAACTACGCGTTGCTTCTCGTCGGCGTCGCGGCGACGGCCGGGGCTGTGGGAATCGTGGTCACGGCCGGATAGCAGTAAACGGTCGTACTCAGTTCTCTATTTGGCAGTCCGGTGAAAATCGCATTACGCATCGGTCAAGCAGGAATCGGCTCGGTTCAGCGACCTCTCCTGTGGTGGCGCGCGCTGTCGGCCGACCGAGCCCGAGCGAGGGCGGACGGCGACGTTGGGCGAGGGACGAACGAGCGGAGCGCGGCGCGACGCGCCGCGGACAGGTGAACGGCCAGCGGCCGTGAACCCACAAGCGAGTGAGTCGGCTGGGGAGGGCGTGGCGATCCGTGTGTTCGTGTGACAGGAGCTGTTCTCCGGAGTGAGTATCGCGAAAGCCCCTGGTCCGCTCGCCTCTCGAGCGCGCCAGCCCCTCTCACTCCCACCCGGGGGTGGTTGACCGGTACTGCAGACTCGACATCGGACGTTCCACTCGCAGCCCGCGTGTAACGGCCGATCGACTCACTTTCAGAGAACGGATCGAACAACGAACCCGTCTTCCCACCGACCGAGAAGCAAAGGAGAGCGATCAGGCGTCTCGAGTGCCGGTCGCGGATCGGCTCCGCCAGATTCCGACGGCGAAGGCGACCAGCAACGCGAGCGCGGCGACGAGGTAGAGGTCGTCCAGCAGCGGGCTGTAGGTCATTACGGCTTGACGGCCGAGGTAGGTGACCACGAGCGCCAGCACGGCCGACACCGAGAGCAGCCCCAGCAGCGGGGCGTCGTCGAAGCGCCACCGGCCGACCAGGACGGCGATGATCACCGACGCCAGCAGGGCGAGGGTGACGCCGTACTGGAGCAGCTGAACCGTCGGCGAGTAGCTCGAGACGAGGCTCAGGTCGGTCGGACTGAGCGCGACGTGGGCGGGCAGGGCGAGAAGGCCGAGCCCGAGCGCACCGGTAACGTGGCCGGCTCGCAGCGAGGCCGACCAGACGAGCGCGGTCGCGACGACGAACATCGAGAAGATCAGGACTGCGGTCCAAAAGTGCAGCGAGAGGATGTCCATCGTGTACTGGGTGACCGTCTCCCGGCCCAGAACGACCTGGATCGGCGTCAGGATCATCCCGCCGACGACCAGCGCCGTGACGCGTTTGTCGATCGACGGTGAGCGCCAGGCCGCGACCGCCGAGCCGATGATGGCGAAGCCGGCGAACATCGCGACGAAGCGGTGGAACCACTCGTAGAAACTCGGCAGGTTCGCGGGCAGGAGGTTGTACGGGCCGGCGTCACACTGGGGCCAGTTCGCCTCGCAGGCCAGTCCCGCACCGGTGGCTTTCGCCGCGACGCCGAGCAGGATCGTCGCCGCGACCAGCGCGAGCGTCGCCGCGAGCAGGTGTGGGAAGCCAACGCGAGCGATCAACGAGCGAAATCGGAGACCGGGAGTGTGGCTGTGGGTCGACACGGGCGTTCTGGCGAGGGTTAGGACCACCCGTATTTAGATTGTCCGAGTCGAGCCCGGTTCCGGGCGGATTCGCACCGTTCGTCCGACTCGAGCCGAACCGGTTCGTCGCATTCAAGGCTCGCCCTCACCAGCGCCCGGCATGGACAAACGCGACCGACTCGAGCGCTACCTCGAGGCCCGCGACCTCGACTCGATCTGGTTCGCCCGGCCGAACGCCTTCGCCTGGCTCACGGGCGGGAGCAACGTCGTCGACCGCGAGGGCGACGCCGGCGTCGCGGCCGTCGGCTTCGAGGGCGAGTTCCACGTCGTGACGAACAACATCGAGGCTGCCCGCATCGAAGCCGAGGAGCTGCCCGACCTCGACCGCGAGACGGTGACGGTCGAGCAGTTCCCCTGGCACGCGTCGTCGCTCCCCGAGGCCATCGCGGATCGGACCGGGGGCGAGCGCGCGGCCGCGGACATCGACGTCCCGGGACTCGAGGGCGTCGACCCGACCGAGCTCCGACAGCCCCTGACCGAGCGCGACCACGAGCGCTACCGCGAGCTCGGCCGGGAGACGGCGACGGTCCTCGAGTCGGTCTGTCGGGAGCTCGAGCCCGCCGACACCGAGCGCGAGGTCGTCTCGGCGCTGCGGGTCGGGCTCTCGGCCCGCGGGATCGAGTCGCCCGTCGCCCTCGCCGGCGGGAGCGAGCGCGCCCAGCAGTACCGTCACTACACGCCTACCGAGGCCGAACTCGGCGACTACGCGCTGGTTTCGGCGACGGCCGAACGGGGCGGCTTGCACGCCAGCTGTACCCGCGCCGTCGCCTTCGATCCACCCGACTGGCTCGGAGAGCGCCACCGGGCCGCGGCTCGCGTCGAGGCGACGGCGCTTGCGGCGACCCGGGAGGCCGCGACGAACGGCGGCACGGCCGGCAACGTCTTCGATTCGATCCGCGAGGCCTACGCCGCGGTCGGCCACGACGGCGAGTGGGAGCGCCACCACCAGGGCGGGGCCGCCGGCTTCGCCGGCCGCGAGTGGATCGCGACGCCGGACCACGGGGCATCGGTCCGGTCGCCGATGGCCTACGCCTGGAACCCGACGGTACAGGGCGCGAAAAGCGAGGACACCGCGCTCGTTACCGATACCGAGATCGAGGTGCTGACCGAGACTGGCGAATGGCCGACGCTCACTGCGACGGCCGTCGATCGATCGTTCGAACTCGAGCGGCCCGCGGTACTCGGACTCGAGGAGTAGATTGCTACCGGTCCGACTCCGGCTCGTCGTCGTCCGATTCGCCGCTGTCGATGTCCATGTCGTCCTCGAGGGCCATCGGATCGACGTCGTCGTCGGTCGACGTCGCATCGGTGTCGTCGACGGTGATCGTGACGGGCTCGAGGTCCTCCTCGAACCCGTCCTCGGCGTGTCGGTCGAGGACTCGATCGAGCGTGAAGATGGTGTTGAGCTCGTGCTGGACCTGGTCGACGACGCCGCCGACCAGCTCGCTGGGCTGGATCGCCGTGTACTCGTAGGGGTTGTTGCCGGCCCCCTCGCTCTCGCGTTTCTCCCGGCTGACGCGCTCCTCGTCGTGAAGCTCCGCCAGCGCCTCCCGGACGGTGCTCGGGTAGAGCCCGGTCCCCTTCGCGACCTCCTCGGAGGTGCTGCCCGGGTTCGCCAGCAAGTGGACGTAGATCTTCGCGCGCGTCTCCGTGTCGAGGATCCACGAGAGCAGATCGACGATCCGCTGGTCGACCTCCTCGACGGTCGGGGGGCGTTCGGTGCCCGTCCCGTCGGCCTCGAGTCGTTCGTCGTCCCCGCCCCCCTCGTCCTGGCGGTCGTCGGTGTCGTCTGAAGCCATGTCCCTCTCGTGGAGGACGAGGCCACCTGTATGGTTAAACCTTTGTGGAGATTCGGTTCCCGACTTCGCGTCGCTCAGACGCGCGTTTCGAGCAGCTTCTCCTCGTCGTCGATTCGGCGGTTGTGCAGCGCCCGCCCGCTCGAGCGATCGAAGAGATGGATCGCGGACTCGGGCAGTCGGGCGGCGTAGCGCTCGTCAGCTTGAACGTGGCGCATCCCGTCGACGATCGCGTTGATCGACAGCTCGCTCCCCTCGAACGTCGCCAGCAGGTTGTTCTCGTTACCCATCGGCTCGACGACGTCGACCGTGACCGGGAACGCGTGGTCGTCGGTCGCCTCGTCGAGAATCTCGACGTCCTCCGGGCGAACGCCGAGAACGAGTTCGGTCTCGCCCTCGAGCTCCTCCCGGATCGACGCCGAGAGCGGGTACGACAGCTCCGTTCCCTCGAGGACGAGCTCGTCGCCCTCGAGGGTCGCGTCGAAGAAGTTCATCGATGGTTCGCCGATGAAGCCGGCGACGAACAGGTTCCGCGGACGGTGGTAACACTCGAGCGGCGTCGCGACCTGCTGCAGTTTCCCGCCGTCGAGGATGGCGATCCGATCGCCCATCGTCATCGCCTCGGTCTGGTCGTGGGTGACGTACACCGTGGTCACGTCGAGGTCGTTCTGCAGGCGCTGAAGCTCCATGCGCATCCCCGCTCGGAGCTTCGCGTCGAGGTTGCTGAGCGGTTCGTCCATCAGGAACACCGACGGATCCCGGACGATCGCCCGCCCCAGCGCGACCCGCTGTTGCTGGCCGCCCGAGAGTTCTCCGGGCTTTCGATCGAGCAGCTCCTCGATCTCGAGCAGTTCGGCGGTGCGCTCGACGGAGTCGTCCATCGTCTCGGTGTCGAGGTCGGTCGACTCCTCGAGGCCGAAGCGCATGTTCTCCCGGACGGTCATGTGGGGGTACAGCGCGTAGCTCTGGAACACCATCGCGATGTCCCGTCGCTGGGCCGGCACGTCGTTGATGATTTCGTCGTCGATCGCGATCGCGCCCTCGGAGATCGTCTCGAGGCCCGCGACCATCCGCAGCGTCGTCGACTTGCCACAGCCGGAGGGACCGACGAGGACGAGGAACTCGCCGTCGTCGATCTCGATCGATACGTCGTCGACCGCGACGATCTCGTCGTCGCCGTCTGCGAAGCGCTTCGTTACGTTTTCGAGCGTGAGAGTTGCCATTGGTAGTGAGTGTGTCGTGGTCGTCTACGATGCACCGGTGATCCCCTTCGCGAACTGCCGTCCGAAGACGACGTAGATGAGGATCGTCGGCAGAGCGGCGATGAAGGCGCCCGCCATCTGGATGTTGTACTCCTGAGCCATCGATCCCTGGAGCTCGTTTAGCGACTGGGTCACGACGTAGTTCGACCGCGAGGTGACGAGCACCAGCGCGAACAGCAGATCGTTCCAGACCTGCGTGAACTGGTAGATCAGCGTCACGGCGAACATCGGCATCGACAGCGGGAGGACGATCCGCTTGTAGATCCCGAAGGCGCTGGCGCCGTCGATCTTCGCCGCCTCGATCATCTCGTCGTCGAGCGTCTTGTAGTAGGATCGGAACAGGATCGTACAGATCGGGATCCCGTAGGCGGTGTGGGTGACCGTCAGCTCGATCAAGTCCGCTCGGTTCGCGAGAAACGGCGCGAACGCGAGCAGCCCCGCGAGGTCGACGGCCGACCAGAACTGCCGTAGCGGCACCAGCACCGACTGATAGGGCAGGAAGACCCCAGCCAGAAAGAGCACGAGGATTCCGATCTGCCCCCGCCAGGACAGCTTCGTCAGCCCGTAGGCCGCGAGGCTACCCAGCAGCGCCGACAGGATCGTCGCCGGAACGACGAACAGCAGGCTGTTGACGAGCCCGCCCTGCATCGTCGCAAAGGCCAGCTCCCAGGGCTCGAGGGTGAACCACTCGGGGGTCGGCGGCGCCAGCGGCGTCGTCTGGACGAACCCCGTCTGGGTCTTGAACGCCGTCGTCAGCCCGCCCCACAGCGGGGAGAGGTAGAACGCGATCAGACCCAGCAACACCGCGTACAGCGCGGCTCGCTGGCTATCGATCGTCTCGAGAGTCGTCGCGAGTCGGCCCTCGCTCGAGGCCGATTCGGATCGCTCGGCAGCGGTCATCGGTGGTCACCCCCGCGACCGGGTTCGGTCGTTCGACTCCGTCGCACGGATCGTCCCGTATATCGTTTCATCAGAGATCACCTCGCTTGTACTGCATGTAGAGGTACGGAGCGACGACCGACAGCGCCATCAGGAAGAGGACGGTCGCGACCGCCGCGCCGTAGGCCCACTCGGTTCGCGAGAACGCGACCCGGAACATCATCACCGCGAGGATGTCCGCGGATCGCCCGGGCGTGTCGCCGAACATCACGAAGATGAAGTCGAACGCCTTCAGCGCGAACACCATCAACACGACCGCGGCGGAGGTCGTCGACGCGCTGAGCTGGGGGACGATCACGCGGCGGTACATCCGCAGCGAACTCGCACCGTCGACCTTCGCGGCCTCGTAGTGGGCGTCGGGGATCGCCCGCAGCCCCGCGAGGTAGACGACCATCGCGTAGCCGCTGAACTGCCAGGTCAGCGCGAAGATGATCGCCGCCAGCCTGGTCGTCGGATTGCCGATCCAGTCCATCGTCAGGAAGTCGAGCCCGATCGTACTGAGGAAGACGTTGATCGTCCCCGTCGAGGGGTTGTACATCCACGACCAGAAGATCGCCGTGACGACGAACGACAGCGCCATCGGTAGCAGGTAGATCGTCCGGAACGTGTTCTCGAAGCGGATGTTCTGGTCGACCAGGATCGCCAGCACGAGTCCGATCGCCAGCGAGACGACCGTGAATGCGACCAGCAGGACGACCGTGTTCCGAAACGCCGCGATAAACGAGGGGTCGTCCGGCATCTGTCTGTACATCTCGAGCGAGAGGCTCGTGTAGTCGGGCTGGGCGAGCCCGCTCCAGTCGGTCAGCGAGATGAGCAGGTTCCAGCTGACCGCGCCGTAGACGAACAGTCCGACCAGCAGCGCCGGCGGCAGCCAGAACGGAAGCGCCTGTACGGCGTCGCTGTGGCGCAGCCGCGAGGTCCTGCTTCCGCGACTCGAGGTCGTCCCCCCGTCCGCCCTGAGCGTCCGCTCGTCGTCTTCGGAGCCGTCCGTCCGTCCGCGGCGAATACGATCGAGTAGCCGACGTATATCAAATCCCATAAAATATCGTCGTGACTCCTCAGAAGATTCCGATCAGATCCTCGGTGGTCTCCTCGGGATCCCAGTTGTCGGTAAACACCGCGAACGCCTCCTCGACCTCGCTGGCCTGTCCCGGCTCGAGCCCGCTCCCGTGGGAGATCGACGTCACCTGCTCGTCGGAGTCCTCGAAGTCGTCCATCTGGTCCTGGAGGAACGGCGGGAACTCGTCGGTCGGGACATCGGTTCGTGGCGGGATCGACCCCTTCGGCGGGTTGAACCGCTCCTGGGCGTCGACGGTCGAGCAGTACTCGATCCACGCCTCGGTCGCGTCGGGCGAGGGGTTGTTCGCCGGCATGACGAACGAGTCCATCACCATCGTGTACACCTCCTCGGTGCCGGGGAACGGGATGTAGTCCCAGTCCTCGCCGTACTCGAAGTCGTCGGCGCCCTGGTACTCGCCGGCCGCCCAGTCGCCGTTGTGGTGGAAGGCGGCGTCGCCGGTGATCACGTCGGCGTTGGCCTCGTCCCACGAGACCGTGCCGGCGTCCTCGTTGTAGTACTCGCTGGTCTCCTCGACGAGTGCGAGCGACTCCTCGATCTCGGCCTCGAGTTCGGCCGCCTCGCCGTCGAGGAACTGCTGGAAGGCGTCGACGCCGTGTTGGCCGGTGAACACGACCTCCCAGAGCTGGAGCACGCCCCAGGGCTCCTGGGTCTGCTGGGTGAGCCCGACGTAGCCCGCGTCGTCGGCCGCCTCGAGCGCCTCGAGGAACGCTTCCGGGCTGTCGACTCCCTCGGGATCGACGCCAGAGTCCTCGAGCACCTCGACGTTGTAGAAGACGTTGTTCAGGCGGTGGATGTTGATGGGTACCGCCACGATGTCGTCCTCCGGACTGGAGACCTCGAGAACGCTCTCGAGGTACTCCTCTTCAGCCCCGTCTTCCCACAGCTCGCCGACCGGCTCGAGCGCCCCCTCGTCCGTGTAGGTTCGAAGCGCCTCCCCGGGCCAGATCTGGAACGTTCCCGGCGGATCCTCGTCGAGCACCCGGGTCTGGATCTCGGCGTCGATGGCCGCGCCGGCCCCACCCGGCGCCGGGTTCGACTCGACCGTGTACTCCGTCTCCGATTCGAAGCCGTCGACCAGCGCCTCGAAGGCCTCCTCCTCGCCGCCGGCAGTCCACCAGTGGACGACCTCGAGGTCGCCGTCGTCGTCCCCGTTCCCGTTTCCGTTCCCCTCGTCGTCGATCTCGTCCGGATCCTCGTCCTCGGCGCACCCTGCCAAGGCCGTCACACCGGCTGCACCTGTCGCTAGCAGATACTTGCGTCGTGTAACTGTCGTTCTGCTTACCATGACCTATTACAGGTAGTGTTTCCATGCCTAATAAACTTACTTATCTTTAACTCAAGATTGAGTAGCTCTCCGCTATCCTTCGATATTGGCCGTTTGAGCTGCAGGTCTTCAGACGAGGCGGGATCGGGAGCACGGAATCAATCCCGATTCACGCTCCGACGGGTTCCTCGATCCGAAGGTGGAGAAGGGAACGCGAAACGTGGTTATCGCTGCTGGAAAAGCGCGAGTAGATTCCTAGCTGTCGCGGACTTTTCGCTATCGTCGGGACGAGAGACCGGAACCGCCCGACTCTCCGAGATCCCCTCGGTCTGTCCGATCGTAAGCGTCGCCGTTCGGTCGCCGACGGACAGTTCGTACTCGCCAGCCTCGACGACCTTCGGCTCCGTTCCGGGTACGTCACCCGGAACGACCTCGAGCGTCGAGAGGTCGAGTTCGACCGTAACAACCTCGGAATCTCCCGCATCGACCTGCACCCGTTCGAATCCGACGAGGCGTCGGTGGGGTTGGAGAACGGAACCGTACGACTCCGTGTTGTACACTTCGACGACATGTTCGCCGTCCGTATCGCCCGCGTTTTCGACGGTCACTTCGGCCGCAACGGTCGGTTTCGACGAGGGAGAATCAACCGTGCTCGTCGAGAGGGAGAGTCCCGAGTACTCCCAGTCAGTGTAGGAGAGCCCGTGTCCGAACTCGTACTGGACCATGCCGTCCTCGGCGCCGACGGACTGACGGGGCGGGTAGTCGTCGTAAAACAGCGGCGTGAATCCGACGTTCGACTCCCACGTGAACGGCAGCTTGCCCGACGGGTTGTACTCGCCGAACAGGACGTCAGCGACGGCAACACCGGTATCGCTTCCGGGCTGTCCGGCGAACAGGATCGAATCGAGGTGCTGGAACGTTTCGTCCGTTCCTCGCGGGCTCCCGGCTAAGATGACGCCGACGAGCGGTACCTCATCCTCGAGTTCGTCCGCAAGCAGCGCAACGAGTTCCTGCTGTGCTTCCGGAAGCCGCATCCGGTCGCGGTCACCGAATCCTTCGTTGTGGGGTCCCTCGCCGAGGACAACGATGGCGGCACCGGTCGTCTCTGCAGCATCACTGATCGCGTCCGATTGTTCGTCAGTGAGATCGAACCGTCCGTTCTCGAAGTCCTGAACGGTGCCGTACGGATCCGCCTCGAACGACGTTGGAACGTGGGTGAACCGATCGCCGAGCCGGTCGGAGAGTTTGCCCGCAATCGTGTTCTGGCGCGGTCGCGGGCCGTCTTCGGTCGGTTCGCCTTCCTCGACGCCCTGCCAGCCAAGCGTCCAGCCGCCGTGTTGCATCAAGAACCGGTTCTCGGTACCGTTATCGATACCCGGACCGGTAAGCAGCACCTCCTCACTGCCGTCGAGCGGAAGCGTTCCGTCATCGTTCTCGAGCAGGACCACTGACTCCTTCGCGAGCTGTTCGGAGATGTCCTGTGCGCCGCCGACGAGAGCTTCGATTTCGGTTTCGTCGGTGTACGGTTCCTCGAGAAGTCCGACGTCACGTTTCAGCTCGAGGATTCGTCGCACCGATTCGTCGATACGCTGTTCGTCGATCTCGCCGTCCTCGACGAGTTCGATCGTCGTGTCGATGAACCGCGTCGGCGGGGTATCGGCGCCGCACATACACATGTCGATCCCCGCTTCCAGTCCGCCCCTGACGGCGCGTCGCCAGCCGTCCTCGGTGTCGGGTGCGTACTCGTGGTTCGAGATCTTTCGCTCGAAGTCGTCCCAGTCGGTGAGGATGACGCCATCGAACTCGTAGTGTTCTCGGAGAACCGTCGTGAGCAGCCACCCGGAAGCGTGTGCGGGTTTTCCGTTGACGGCACCGCTGTTTACCATCACGGTCTTTGCCTCTTCGAGCGCGCGTTCCTGGGGCGGGAACTGTCTCGTACGAAGGTCACGAAGCGACGTTCGAACGTGCGCTCGGTCGTTGCCGATGTTCGGCGTCCCGTAGCCGCTGAAGTGTTTGACCGTCGCCGCAACTCGGTCGTGGCACTCGAATCCGCGGGCACGAACACGCGCCATCTCCCCGAGAAGCATCGCATCCTCGCTGTGTCCCTCGAAAAACCGCCCCCAGCGCATATCCCGAAGAAGGTCGGCAGTCGGGCCGAAGTTCCAGTGACCACCCATCGCGGCGACCGACTCGCCGGTGTGCGTCGCAGCGGCTTCGACCAGTTCCAAGTCACGCGTCGCGCCCATGTTGAGTCGCTGTGGGAAGCTCGTACAGCCGTCGAGGAAGCAGTTCCCGTGCAGGGCATCGCCGCCCCAGATGAACGGTACGCCGTGGTCCGTGTTCTCGACGTTGTACTCCTGGAGGTCGTTGAGTCCGCTCACGAACTCCGTTCCATCCCGGGTCGGTCCCCACGATCCGCCGTGTAGGATCGACCCGATGTAGTGCTCGCTGAACAGATCACCGATCGTCTCGACGTCGTCGTGCGTTGTGAACGCTTCCTCCGGATCGAGCCCTTCCCCGTCCTCGCCGAGCGCGACCTGGGTCATCTGTCCGACTTTTTCGGCGAGGCTCATCTGCTGGACAAGTGTCTCGATCTCCCGGTTTCCCTCGTCCGCTCCGACGGTGTTTGCACCGGCTCCCACCGCCGCTGTCGTTGCTCCGGTTGCTTTCAGGAACGTTCGTCTCGACGTATCCGCCTTCGCTCGCTCGTGATCCTCGTTTCGATCAGTCGACATGCGACCTATGATAACTTACAACAGTATAAATAATCTTTTACGGAATAATCAAATAGTACCGATATAGTTACCAGTTGAATTCTTTTCCGAACGGAAATTCACATATGGACGGCTGACGGTAGCTTCCGAAATCACTCGTAAAGCTTCTCTTGACACCCCCTCAGCTGTCAGGAGCGGTACCGGTAGTGACTGTTCAACCCGACGGCACGGCACCACCGGTCGATTCGCCGCGCGGCCGTGACCGATCGATCTCGACTCGTGACGGTCACCGGTGCTGAGAGTTCGGTCGCGGAAGACGTAAACCGAATCGCGCTCGAGACCAGCGTGGATGGACGACGCACTGCGGTACCCGCTTCGCGGCGAGCACGGCGAGAAGGCGCTGCTCGTCGCCTGGCTCTGCGTGTTCGTCCACTCGATCGCCGTCCCCGTCCTCGCGCTCGTCCCGCTGGCGGGGTATCTCGTCTCGGTGTTCGCCGCGGCGCCCGATCCGGATCCCCCCTCGGCGCTCGAGCGGGGCGTCCTCTCCCGTGGCGTCGGCGCGGCCGTGCTCGGACTCGCCTACCTCGCCGCGCCGCTGCTCGCCGCGGGCGTGACGTTCCGATTGTTGCTCGAGACGACGCGAGCGCCGACGGGCGGCGACGCCGTCGTCGTGCTGGCCGGTTCGACGGCCGTGCTGTTCGCCCTCGCGGTCGCCGGCTACCTATTCCCGATCGGGATCGGAAACTACGCCCGTACGGGTTCGCTCCGGGCCGGCTTCGGCGGCCTCGGCGACGCGGCGGGCAACGCCGCCTACTTCGTCGGCTGGTGTTCCGGAGCGATCGCCTTCCTGCTCGGAATCGCCCTCTCGAGCGCGCTCGTCGAGATGGGCGGACTCTCGCTCGTCGTCGGCTCGCTGGTCGGCGCCTACGCGACGCTGGTCGCGACGCGACGGATCGCGCGGGGGTACGTCGCCGCGGTGGAGTGATCGGCCCGTCGCCTCGTTTTCCCTTTCCTCTACTCGAGCCCGTCGTCCTCGAGCGCACCCATTGCGAGCCAGGCGTTCGTCAGCGGGTGGTAGCCCGGCTCGACGGCCGTCCCGCGGTTCGGGTCGTCGCGCTCGTGGTCGCGGGTCAGGCGCTCGTACCAGTTACCGTACTTCGGGTTCCGGAGGTGCTCGAGCGAGTATTCCCAGAGGCGGTCGTACCAGTCGGCGTAGGCGTCGTCGTGGCGGCTCAACAGGGCGCTCGCGCCGATGGCCTCCGTGTGGACCCAGCCGTACTTGTCGGGGACGATCGGCTCGCCGTCGGCCTCGACCGTGTAGTAGAGCCCGCCGTGCTCGTCGTCCCAGCCGAGGTCGATCGCGGCGTCGAACAGTTCGATTGCCCGCTCGAGGAGCCACGCCTCGGACCGGTGGTCGGCGAGCAGGGCGAGGAGCTTCGCCCACTCGGCGTGGTGGCCGGGCTGGTAGCCCGGCGGGCGAAACTGGTGGCGCGGGCTGTCCTCGTTGTACGAGAGGTCGGGCTCCCACGCCTCGGTGTAGTGTTCCCACAGCAGGCCGTCGGTCGCGCTCGTCACCTCGCGGGTAAAGCAGTCGGCGACGGTGTAGGCGCGCTCGAGGAAGCGATCCTCGCCCGTCGCCTCGTAGGCCGCGAGCAGCGCCTCGCAGGCGTGCATGTTCGCGTTCTGGCCCCGATAGCTCGCGAGCTCCCAGTCGGGCGAGGCCCGGTCGGCGTACAGGCCGTGTTCGGGCTCCCAGAACCGCTCCTCGAGGACGGCAAAGGCGCGCTCGAGTTCACCCCGTCCGCCGGGAATCCCGGCCTGGTGGGCCCTGGCTCCGGCCAGCAGCGCGAACGCGTGGCCGTAGCAGTACCGCGTTCGGTCGGTCGGCTCGCGGCCCTCGAGCAGCCAGTCGTACCCCTCGCGGTCGGCGTCCCAGTGGGCCGTCGAGAGGAATCGGAGGCCGTGTTCGGCGGCGTAGCGACACCAGTCGGGACCGTCGGCGAGGACACCCAGGCTGAAGTTGTGGACGCCCCGGGCGGTCGCGACGAGGTGTCTCGTCTGCGAATCGTAGACGTGGCCGTCGCGTTCGTCGAGCTGGGCGACGTAGCCTCCGACCGACGTATCGATGCAGGCCGGGTAGTAGAAGTTCAGGACGTCCCGAAACTGGTGGCGAAGCCCCGTTCGGGTCCGGTAGACGTTCATGGCTGGTCGTATCCGACGGGATCATATAGTGATTCGGTCGACCGACCGTGACCGACAGACGAGTGACATCGAGGAGCGACTCGTTTCGATCGACACGGCAAACACGAGCGAGGTGACGGCCACCGCTGCTACTCCTCGAGGAGTGCCAGTATCCGGGTGACGTAGGGGCTGTCGTCCCAGCTTCGGTGCGAGCCGATCGCGCCGATTAGCATTCTCGCCTCGCCGTGGTTCAGATGGCCGTTCCGAACGTAGTCACGGACGGGTCGCGGCGTCGGGACGATGCGCGGCCCGTCGAGGACCGCGTGGATGAGCGGGAAGTTCGTCCCCCCGAACTCGTCGGTCAGAAAGCCGTCGACGCCGAGCGCGTTCGCGAGAGCGATCCCGTCGGTCTCGCCGTCGTCGAGGCCGAACGTCGGCCGTGAGTCCGCGGCATCGGAGCGTTCGTAGGGGTCCTCGACCGAGTAGTGGTCGCGGGCCGCGAGGACGTTGCTCGCAGCGGCGCCGTGGACGTCCCGATACTGCGCAATATCGCGGAGTTCCGTGATCACCTCCGGCGGCACGAACACCTCACACGACGTGAGGAGGCACTGGAGCGGGTCCGGGGCCGTATCGGTGTCGTAGTCCGCGTCGGCGCGGGGCACGGCGAGACTGACGAGCGCGCTGGTATCGGCGACGACCGTTCGGAGCCGCGGCCGGCCGCTCATCGATCGTCGTCCGCGGGATCGATCGTCACCGCGTCGCCGTCGTAGACGTCGACGTCGTCGGGAGCAGCGAGATCGAGCGGTTCGTCCTCGAGGTCGGCTTTGAGGAGTCGGAGTCGCTGGGCGGTCTCGGCGCCGACCAGCTGTTTGACCGTCTCGAACTCGAGCCGGTCGTCGTAGTACTTCCTCGCGACCAGCTCCTGAAACGTCTCGCTGTCCGCGGTCTCCTCGATGTACTGACGGATGGCCTCGACGAGGAGATCCGTTCGGTCCGTCTCGAAGAGTTCCGCGATCGCGTCGAGCCGGTCGACGAGGTACTCCGGCGACTGGAAGTGGACGCGTCGGGGATCGTCGCTCGCACTCATGTTATGTGCAACTTTTGCACATGGGTCGATAACCCTTTCGGTGCTTGTGCAACGTTTGCACATTCGATCCGAACACCCGCCGTCGAACGTATCGATCTTCCGTACTATGCGTTCCGTCGTCGACGATGGTACGGACCGATGGTTTCGAGCCGCTCGCGTGGCAGATACCGTTCGTTCCGATCGGCACCCTCGGAGACGACAGCTCGAGGAACGGCCGTCGGGTTCTTGGCGTCGCCCCTCGAGCGCCCACCTTCTTTAGGACCCCCTGAGTGGTCGGACACATGGAGTTCGGCATCATCGGTACGGCGGGAATCGCGCGGAAGTCGGTGCTGCCCGCGATCGAAGCGAGCGAGCACGCCGTCGGCGCGATCGCCTCGCGCGACGACGATCGAGCGCGGGCGTTCGCCGACGAGTTCGACGTTCCCCGGAGCTACGGCGCGTACGAGGACCTGCTCGAGGACGGCGGGATCGACGCCGTCTATATTCCTCTGCCGAACACCGCCCACGCCGAGTGGACGATCCGAGCCGCGGACGCCGGCCTGGACGTGCTCTGCGAGAAGCCGCTGGCAGTCGACGCCGACCAGGCCCGCGACGTCGCCGCCCACTGCGAGGATCGCGGCGTCACGCTGATGGAGGCGTTCATGTACCGCTACCACCCGCGAACCGAGCGCGCGATCGAACTCGCCCGCGAGGAACTTACGGACATCCGCTCGGTCTCGGCCGCGTTCAAGTTCCCGCTGTTCGACGATCCCGACAACGTCCGCCTCGATCCCGACCTCGCGGGCGGCTCGCTGATGGACGTCGGCTGCTACGCCGTCTCGGCCGCCCGCCAGTTCCTCGGCGAGCCCGACCGGGTCTACGCCCACACCCACGACTCCCGGGCTGTGGGCGTCGACACTGAACTCGCCGGCATCCTCGAGTACGACGACGGCGCCTCGGCTCGGATCGCCTCCGGGTTCGACACGCAGAAAGTACAGCGCTACCGCGTCGAGGCCGCAAACGGCTGGCTCGAGGTCGCGGACGCTTTCGACGCACCCCTCGAGGAACCGCTCGAGCTGGAGTACCGGATCGACGGCCGTCACGCCGTCGAGACGTTCGATCCCGTGGATCACTACCGCCTGCAGGTCGAGCGGTTCGCCGACTGCGTCGAATCGGGTGCGCGGCCCCGGACCGACGCCGACGAGGCGATCGCGAACATGCGGGTGATCGATGGGCTCTACGAGAGCGCCGAGCGCGGGGAGCTCCGGGCGCTCCCCTGAGAGAACTCAGTGCGTCTCGAGCAACAGTGACTCACAGAGGGCGTCGGTTCCCTCCTCCTCGCGCAGCCGGCGCTGCCGTTCGGCGCCGCTCTCGCGCTCGTAGATCTCGCGGATCCCGTCGATCCCCAGCCGTTCGCACTCCCGGTCGACGAGCTCGCCGAGGTCGACGGTTCCCTCGAGGTCACGGTCGATGAGGGAGACGTCCTGGCCGTGGCGGATCGCGCGCCACTTGTTCTCGTCGAGCAGTTCCCGGCGGTGCTGGTGGCCGGGGGTCCCGTCCTCGTACTCCTCGGCGAGGACCTCGACTAACGCGCGGGCGTACTCGACGAACGCCATCACGATGTCGGGGTCGGCCTGGCCGTCCGGCGTCCGCAGCTCGACGGTGCCGTGGGCCGTGTGGGGCCGAACGTCGTACCAGAGCTCGCCCCGGTCGGCGATGGCGTCCGTCTCGAGCATCCGTCGTTCGAACCGGTCGAAGTCGTCGAAGTCTTCGAAGTGGGTCGGCATTCCCGTGTTCGGTAGCGCCTCGAAAATCTTCGCGCGAGCGGACTGAAGCCCGGTGTCGAACCCGTTCCAGTACGGCGAGTTTGACGAGAGCGCGAGCAGGATCGGCACGTACCAGCGCAACTCGTTGGCGATCCAGACCGCCTTATCGGCGTCGTCGACGCCGACGTGGACGTGGACGCCAGCGGTCGTGTTGCGGTGCTGGGGGTACTGGATCCGGTCGAGCTGGGAGCGGTATCGGGGTTTCTCGGCGTGCTCGAGTTCGCGCCACTTCGCCAGGGGGTGCAGTCCCGCCGCGGCGATCCGATAGCCGTGGGTCTCGGCGTGGTCGGCCAACGCCTCTCGAACCGAAAGCAGCGAGTCGCGGGCGTCGCTCGGTTCCTCGATCAGCGGGGTCTGGCTCTCGATGACGAACTTGAACAGCTCGTGGTCGAGCCGTCCCTCGAGGATCTCGGGCGGATCGTGCTCGTAGACGAGGTCGTCGGTGCCGCTCGTCGGGCGGCCCCGTTCGTCGACGACGTAGAACTCCTCCTCGATCCCGAGGGTACCCATGCGCGTAAACGATTCCGGCGACCCGCGTTCCATTGGCTCCCGTTTTCGGCCGCGGCGATAAATACCGTTTGGACTTGGCGGGACGGTGGAAACGCGCCGCCGAAGCCCTAGTCGTCGGCCGGCGTCGCTCCGGCCGCACCGCCGGCTGCCGGTTCGCCGAGCATCTCCCGGAGGTCGGCCTCGGGCTCGCCGATCGGCCGCAGGCCGAACTCCTCGTGGAGCAGTTCGACGTTCGACTCGGTGAGAAACTCCGGCACCGTCGGCCCCAGCCGGATATCCTCGACGCCGAGGTAGAGCAGCCCCAGCAGGACGGCGATCGCCTTCTGCTCGAACCACGACAGCACCACCGACAGCGGGAGGTCGTTGACCCCGCAGTCGAACGCATCGGCGAGCGCGCCCGCGATCTTGACCGTCGAAATCGAGTTGTTACACTGGCCGAGATCGACGTAGCGGGGAATCTCGGTGCCGGGAACGGTCCCCATCTCGAGGTCGTTGAACCGGAACTTGCCACAGGAGGTCGTCAGCACGACGCAGTCGTCGGGGATCCCCTTGACGAGTTCGCGGTAGTAGTCCCGCCCGGGCGTCGGCCCGTCACAGCCCGCGACGACGAAAAAGCGCCGGAGCTTGCCGGACTCGACGGCGTCGACGATCTCGTCTACCCGGTCGAGGACGGGCTCGTGGTGGAACCCGGTCGTGACGGTCTCGTCGCTCTCCCAGTCGACCGCCGGCAGCTCATTGGCCCTCTCGATGACGGGTTCGAACGCGTAGTCGTCGATCGACTCGACGCCCTCGAGTCCGGTCAGCCCCGTCGTGAAAAAGCGGTCGCGGTACTCCTCCGTCGGCGGCTGGACGCAGTTGGTCGTGCCGACGATCGCGCCGGGAAAGTCCTGGAAGAGGAGTCGCTGATCGTGCCAGGCGCCGCCGACGTTGCCCTTCAGGTGGTCGAACGCCGCGAGCTCGGGGTAGCCGTGGGCCGGCAGCATCTCCGAGTGGGTGTAGACGTTGATCGGCTCGTCCTCGGTCTGCTCGAGCAGTTTCTTCAGTCCGTAGAGGTCGTGGCCCGTGACGAGGATCGACTTCCCCTCGACGGCGTTCTGGGAGACCTCGGTCGGCTCCGGAACGCCGAGTTCGGTCGTGTGGGCCTCGTCGAGCAGTTCCATCACGTCGACGGCGGCTTTCCCGGACCGCATCGCGAGGTCGACGTGGTCCTCCGTGTCGAAGTTGACGTTGGTCAGCGTCGAGTACAGCGCCTCGTGGACGAGGGCGTCGACGTCGGGATCGCGGTAGCCCATGTCGCGGGCGTGGGTCGCGTACGCCGAGATCCCCTTGAGTCCGTAGACGACGAGTTCCTGGAGCCCGTTGATGTCGGGCTCCTTGCCGCAGACGCCCCGAACCGTACAGCCACCCTCGGGCGTTTGCTCGCACTGGTTGCAGTCCATACTCGAGTTACGAAACGGCGACCACATAACAGCCGAGCGCGATTCCCGCGGGCTCGTAAGACCCGCAAAACGGGTTCGGGTTGGAGTTTATGTACCCACGTTATGACGGTCAGCGAAAGCGGACCGATCGGCCGTCGAACACCTCTCCTACGAACGCGATCCGACCCGACTACCGCGGGCGCGCGACGATCCCGAGGTGGTCCGCGTGGTAGTCGTCGAGCCGACGATACTCGAGAACGTCGTACCCCTCGGACAGCTCGTCGCGGACGTCGGCGAAGACGTCGCCGGGCTCGCGAGTCACGTCCTCGCTTCGAGCCTTGACCGCGAGCACCAGTCGGCCGTCGTCGGCGAGAAACCGTCGGTTCTCGAGGGCGACCCGTGCCTGGCCACGGGTCGCGACGTCCTGGATGAGGACGTCGACGTCGCTCTCGACGACGTGAGCGTACGTCTCGGGTTTCCGGGCGTCCTTGAGCAGCGGAAAGAGGCGGGAGCGGGAGTCGGCGGTCTCGAGGAGGTCCCGAACGGGCCGAGCCGCGAACTCGACGGCGTAGGTCGGGCCCGCGACGTCGGCGACGTGGCTGACGGTCGTGCCGCTGGCGGCGCCGAGATAGAGCACCGTCTCCTCGTCGCCGCCCGCGAGGCCGGTGTCCATCCCGAGCTCGAGCATCGCGCCGAGCTTCGACCGGTTCGGGTTCCAGGCGCGCCACTCGCCGTCGGTGGGCTCGCCGTAGACGGGCTCACCCCGCGTCGCGAGCTGTTCCTCACCGTCGAACTGACGGCGTTCGACGCCCGCGGGAAGCTCGTCGCTCACTCGTCGTCACCCCCGCTCTCGCCGCTTTCGTCATCGGCGGTTCGGGACTGAATCGTCTCGATACGCTCCTCGAGTTCGGCCTCGAGTTCGGGCTTGCGCTCGCCCGAGTAGTGATCGACGCGGGCCGCGATCGAGAGTTTGCCCGCGACCGCCCGCGCCGCGGAGCCCCGCTCGTCGGGGTGGGTGCCCCGTACCGCGTCGTGGGTGTAGATGATCCCGTGTTTCGGCGAAGAAGCGTGGCCCCGGAGGTGGGCGAAGAGGGCGTCCTCGGCGCCCAGCACCTGGACGGTTCCGCTGGGTTTCTTCGCGAGGGGCTCGAGGCCGCCGGCCAGCGAGATCAGCCGGGCCGCAAGCACGGGGCCGGCCAGCGCCGCGAGATTGGGGGCGACGGTCGGCGTCTCACGCTCGACGTACTCGCGGAGCGCCTCGGCCTCGTCGGCCAGCGAAACGACGCGCTCGGCTAGCGAACGAACCCGCTCGTGGTCGACGTCGCGCTCGGCGTCCTCGCCGGCGATCGCTCGAGCGTAGTCGACGCCCGATCCCGCGTCGGGATCGATCGTTCCCGCCCACTCGGCGAGTCGCTCGGCGAGTTCGTTCGCGGTTCTGGTACAGTCGTCCATCGTCCGCACCGCGTGGACGAGCTGTCGATCGTCGGCTCGTTCGGCTCGCTCGACAGCCTCGCGAGTCGCTGCCGTCGTCGCCTCCTTGAGCCGGTCGTAGTACTCCGCCTCGTCGCTCGCGAATCCCGCCCCGACCGCCAGGTTCGGCCAGTCTGCGGGCTCGGCGGCCGACCCGTCCGCGATCGCGACAGCCGCGCTCTCGCGGTCGCCGGCCTCGAGGTCGGCGAACCAGCCGCCGTCCGCGGGTGTCTCCTCGGTCATACCTCTCCTTGCATCTCGCGGCCGTAAGTCGTTCCCGATCCCGTGACGGGTGTCCGTCGACGAACCCGTTACCCCTCCCGATCGTCGATCCTGTCTATCGGGTCGGTCGCGTTCGCCTCCGGCAGGATATCCCCGAGCGCGGCGCCGAAGGCGCCGGCCGTCCAGATGACGGTGATCCGGCCGACCGCCTCCGCGGTCGTCGGCTCCCCCTCGAAAATTCGCCCCCACATGATCATCAACCCCGTCACTGTGACGAGCGACACACCCAGAATCCCGATTAGGCGGCGGGGAACGAACCCGAAGATCGGGTCCGCCACGCCGACGTCGCGGATGTCGGTCCAGTAGATCAGGGCGGTCGTAAGCAGCCCGACGAACAACACGTTCGAGATCAGGAAGATCGGGACCTCCGAGACGGTGGCCCCGGCGAGGTACTCGGCGATCTCGAAGACGCCGTCCTCGACGAGCAACGGGAGCGAGAGGAGGACGCTGCCGACGAACGCCTCGGCCATGTCGCGGGTCGTGTAGCGCTTGATGCCGTTCTCGACCGTGTAGGCACCCGGTACGCGGTGGGCGGCGTGGATTGCCTTTCGAACCTTTTTGCGCTCGTCCGGATTGTCGACGTACTCCTCGAGCTCCTCTAACTGCTCGACGAGCCGCTCGAGTTCCGGGTCCGTCGGGCGTTCCTCGGGCTCCGACGACTCCGTTCCGTCGACTCGGGTTCGGGACTCTCGATCGCGCATTCGAGACGAACGTCCGACGGTGGAAGCAAAAGGACGTCGACTCCGCGGGGGAGCGGTCGCAACCGCTCGTCGACCGTCAGACGCCGAACGCCGCCCGGAGCATGTCGCGGCTTCCGGGACCGAGGCCGACGGCGACGACGGCGACCAACAGTAGGTACGCGAACTGCGGACTCTCCTCGAAGATCTCCTCGTTGAACAGCCAGATGATGAACACGGGCGCGGCGAGCTTCAGGAGCGCGAAGGGCCACGCGCTGCCGATAACCTCCGCACTCTGGGGGAGCAACGCACTGGTGTACGTGACGATCGCGTCGTTGACGGGGTGTTTCGGCGTGTAGGTCATCCCCCAGACGTGCGACCAGTCGAGCATCAGCTGGTTCGCGAAGCCGTCGACGGCGTGGGCCCAGATGATGACGATCCCCATGTACCGGGTGCCTGCGTTCAGATCGGGCGCGAACCGCTCGATCCCGAGCCAGACCAGCGCGGTCGAGACGGTGGCGGCCGTAAGCACGATCGCCGGGATCGACGGGTAGAACGTCGAGTACGGCTGCGTCGCCGCGGTGTATCCGAGGAAGCCGAGCGTCGCCGCGAGCGCGACGGCGCCGACCCCGAACAGCGGGTACTCGTAGCCCGAGACGTACTCCCTCCGCTCGAGCCAGACCCCGGCGACGATCGCGACCAGCGCGACCAGGAAGACCGTGACGTAGATCAGCGGGCTGATCAGAAAGCCCGACCACGGCAGCTCGATCGCCAGCTCACCCGTGTCGCGGTAGGCCGCGACGTTCGCGTCCTCGACGGTTCGCAGGGCGCCGCCGAACAGCATGAACGGGAACAGCGCGAAGAAGCCCGCCCGGTAGCGCTCGATCTCGAGCCAGTCGATGATGAAGTAGATCCCGATCAACAACAACAGGAGCGTCGGGATGTAGCCGGCGTACGAGATCGCCGTGTAGCCGGGCTCTGCGGTCGGCCCGGCGTTGGCGCCGGCCTCGTTACAGGGTAGTTCGGCGCCGTCGGCCCACGCGACGCAGTTCCAGCCGTGAGCGTCGGCGACGACTGGCCCCCAGTAGTACTGCCAGATGAGATCGACGTACACTCGCTGTGGAAACGCCACCGCGAGGGCGACGACGGCGACAGCGAGCACGACGACGGTCGCGGCCCAGATTTTGACGGGCCCGAACCGTTCGATGTACTCGTCCATACCCGATACCCGTGGGAGCGACCGCTTACCGTTTCCGGTTTGCACTCCGAGAAAAACCGCCCGGCTACGGGTCGATCGCTCGCGCGGCCTCGAGCAGCTCGTCGTGAACCGCGCCGTTCGAGGCGACCAGCCCCTCGCTGTCGTGGCGCCAGCGCTCGCCCTCGAGATCGGTCACCTGCCCTCCGGCCTGGCGGATCGCATGGACCCCCGCGACGGTGTCCCACGGGTTCGCCCGCAGGTTCGTCGTGATCCCCTCGAGGGCGCCCGAAGCGACCATCGCGAGGCCGAGCTGGGCGCAGCCGAACCGCCGCATATCGCCGAATCGGGTGACGATCTCCCGGTTCGCCGCGGCGTACTGGTCGCGGTGGTCGAAGTCCCACCAGAACGTCGGCGAGACCGTCGCGGCCTCGGGGTCGGCACAGTCGCTGACCGCGATCGGCTCGTCGTTCCGGAACGCTCCCTCGGGACCGCTTCGGTACTCGTCCTCGAGGGCCGGACACACGATCGCCGCGCCGACGGGTTCGCCGTCGACGACCGCCGCGACGGCGGTCCCGAACGCCCGGATCCCCCGAACGAAGTTGTTCGTCCCGTCGATGGGGTCGACGATCCAGGCCGGACCCGACTTCGGAACCGCCTTTAGCTCGTCGTCCTCCTCGCCGACGACGGGATCGTCGGGGTAGGTCTCGCGGATCGCCTCGATCACCGCGACCTGGGCCTCGCGGTCGGCCCGCGTAACGACGTCGGTCTTGCCGTTTTTCGTCTCGACGTCCAGGCTCGTGCGAAACGCGTCGCCGGCGATCGCGGCGCCCGCTCGAGCCGCGCGGACGGCGGTGTCGGCCCGTCGGTCGAGTTCGTCGGAGTCACTCATTGGGCAGTCTCCGTGCTCGACGTCAAAAAGGGATCACGTTTCGACCCGCCCCTCGGCTCGAGTCGGCGTCCGTGGAGCGACGGTTCTCAAGGGGAACTGACCGCAACTACCGCAGTAGATGTTGCACAAGTTCGTTATTCAGAAATCACGTGAAATTCGCGTTAGGTATAGACGAGGGGGACTACGTATCAGTTCGGTCCGGCCACTCTTTCTGCGGAGGCACGCGCTGTCGGCCGGCCGAGCGTAGCGAGGGCGGTCGAGGATATCGTGCGAGGGATGAGCGAACGAGCACAGCGAGTGAACGAATCGGTTGGGGAGGGTGTGGCGATCCCCTGTGTTCGTGCGAGCAACGTCTGCTTCTATCGGTATTACCGCGAAAGCCCCTGCCGTTCTCGGGCGTTCTGACTCGCTGCGCGCGCTCCCTGCAGTCGCGTGCTTGCGTCGTCGGAACGCCCGAGAACGCCAGCCCCTTTCAGTCCCACCCGTGGTGGTTGGTCGGCACTGCAGATTCAACGCCAAACCGTACAGTGGCTACTCGTCGGTTGTGTTGCGTAGAAGTTTGCGAGGGCAAGAGACTCGCTCTTGCCGCACTGGTTGCCAGTGCGAGGGGAGGGAATCGAACCACGGTCGCAGGAAACCTGCTCCCTGATTCGATCCCTCCTGCATCTCGCTCCGTGCGATTTTGCACTTTGCTGCGATGCGAGGGGAGGGGATCGAACCCACGAACGTCTACACGAGCGGATCTTGAGTCCGCCGCCGTTGACCGCTTGGCTACCCTCGCACGCAGTCGACGGTTCGTAGCTGTCGTATGAATACCCTGCGGTTTCGTCTACACCTCGAGCCGGCGCTCGAGGCTGCTTCGCTCCGCTGATCTCCCGCCGAGAGGCTCGAGGAGGTGTCGCGCGCCGCAGTTGTGACACGCGTATCCCCCGTCGACGTGGGCGAAGAGGCGCTCGCCACAGCTCAGACAGCGTCCGTCCGAGTGCTTCATTGGCGTGACAGTCTTCCCCTCGGGGAATAAGCATTCCGACAACGGATTGCGGTTCTGGCGGAAGCGAACAGCCGTCGAGCGAAACGCACGGGACCCTCGAGCCCGAACGGTCACGCGATGGGAGTCGAACCGCTCGCGGACCGCACCCGACCGACGACCGACCACCGATGACCGACCACACCCGAGACTACACGGTCGCGCCGCCGATTTCGGGCTCGCCGACGGGGTGGGATCCCGACCGCGGGTCGTCCAACGGCTGGGAGCACGGCACGCTCCGGCGGGCCGTCGTCCACGGCGTGCGCCTGTTCAACGACGGCGAATTCCACGAGTCCCACGACTGCTTCGAGCTCGAGTGGTACAACTACGGGCGCGGGACGACCGAGAGCGCGTTTCTCCACGGGATGGTCCAGGTCGCCGCCGGCGCCTACAAGCGCGCCGACTTCGGGGACGACGGCGGGATGCGCAGCCTGTTCCGGACGGCGCTGCAGTACCTCGAGGACGTTCCCGACGACTACTACGGCGTCGACGTTCTCGAGGTCCGGGAGACCATGGCGGCGGCCCTCGAGGATCCGACGCGGATCGACGGCTGGCGGATCCCGCTGGACGGCGAGCGACCGACCGCGCGGGCGATCGATCGGGAGTACGCGGCCGACCTCGAGAACGGGCCCTGACGACCGCGTCGATAGCTCGAGACGGCGCGAGCGCTATCGGACCGAATCACATTTGAAGCCGAAGTTCGTACGACTGGTAATGAAAGTTGCACAGCTCGGGACAGGAACGCCCGAGATAGCGGTCGTTGCGGGAATCCACGGCGACGAACCCTGCGGGGTTCGCGCCGTCGAGCAGTTGCTCGACGAGAACCCGACCGTCGAGCGTCCGGTCAAGCTCGTGGTCGCCAACGAGAAGGCCCTCGAGCGGCAGGTCCGGTTCGTCGACGAAGATCTCAACCGGGCGTTTCCGGGCGATTCGGACGCCACTACTCACGAGGGACGACTCGCCGACGAGCTCGTCGACGAGCTGTCGGGCTGTTTCACGTTCTCGATGCACTCCACGCAGAGCCACGCCGAACCGTTCGCGATCGTCAACCAGGTCGACGAGCGGGCGAAGTCGATCTGTCCGCAGCTGCCCGTTCAGGCGATGGTCGAGACTAGCGAGTTCGCCGAGGGACGGCTGTTCTCCGAGATCGAAACCGTCGAGGTCGAGTGCGGGCTCCAGGGGTCGGAGACGGCGGCCCAGAACGCGCTTCGTCTCACCCGGTCGTTCCTGACGGCCGTCGACGCGCTGCCGGGCGATACGGTCGGGCGCGACCTGCCGGTCTACCGGCTGGTCGACTCGATCCCGAAGGGTGAGGCCGACAGCTACGAGGTGTTCGTCGACAACTTCACCGAGATCGAGCCGGGCGATCCGTTCGCCGCCGCCGACGGCGACACGCAGGTCGCGACCGAGTCGTTCTACCCCGTTCTCATGTCCTCCTACGGCTACCGCGACGTCTTCGGCTACGCCGCCGAGAAGCTCGATGTCGTGACGACCTCGAGCGCGGCCGATTGACGACCGGTCTCTACACGTGGACACGGGAGGTTCATCGGCTACCGGCTCGAGCATCGGTTTTCGGCTCGAGTCAGTCCGCGAAGCTCCGAGATACGCACAAGTTTCCCCGAGTGAGGAGGATTGATGCCTCGCCGTCCCCTTCGAGCGTACATGACAGCGACAGCACTCCTCGCGGTCGCGTTCGGGGAGCTGTTCCCGAACGGGATCAGCCACTACGCGATCGGGGGTCTCCTCGTGGGGCTCGGTACCGTCGTCATCTATCTCGGCACCGGTATCGCCGCCGGCGCGAGCACGTTCCTCGAGTCGACGCTCTCGTACGTCTCGAACCTCTCGCGATTCCAGCGGTACGTCCCATCGCGGGACTGGCGGGTCGTCTTCACGCTGGGGATCGTCGCCGGCGCGGCGATCTACGCCGTCACGTTCCAGTCCGGACTGATCTCGAGTTCGCTCCACCAGCCCGCGACGACCGGCCAACTCTACGATGTCGGCGGGCTGACGCTGTGGATGACCGAGGTTCAGCCCTGGCGGCTGTTCGTCGGGGGGATCCTCATCGGGATCGGCACCCGCGTCGGCAAGGGCTGTACGTCGGGTCACGGCGTCTGCGGCGTCGGATCGGCCTCGAGCGCCTCCCTCGTCGGCGTCGCGACGTTCCTGCTGATCGCGATCGGGGTCGCCCAGCTGGTGCAGGCGCTGGGGGTGAGTCCCTGATGAGCGGGATTCGAGCCGTGCGAGAATCCCGGAGACGCGAGCGGCGAGCGAAGCGAACCGCGAGCGACGAACGGGGGTGCCAGCGATGAGCGCCGACCACGAGCAACACCCGCTGTTCATGCCGCTGGTGTTCGTCGGCGGACTGATCTTCGGGTTCGGGCTCGGGTTCAGCCACATGGCCCAGCCCGAGATCGTGCTGAACTTCCTGCAGTTCGAGGACTTCGGGCTGCTGTTCGTCATGGGCGGGGCGGCGGTCGTTACCGGGATTACGTTCTTCGGCATCACGTACGTTCGAAGCAGCGCACCGTTTACTGGCGCACCCTACGCCCGTCGGCTGAAGACCCTCGACCGAAACGTCGTCCTCGGCGGCGGCATCTTCGGCGTCGGCTGGGGGCTCTCCGGGATCTGTCCCGGCGCGGCCTACGCCAGCCTCGGTGTCGGGAACGTCGCGATCCTCTACGGGATCGTCGGCATGTTCCTCGGCGCCTACGTTCAGGGCTACTGGCGGTCGGCCCGGGCTGAGGGCGACGCCCCGGCGTCGACGGCCGACTGACGACGGCGGTTCGAACCGCGGCCCGATAACCGGGGACGTAAGGTCTATCCGCGTCACGGCCGTAGCCGGAGTATGGACTTTCCACCGAACCAGGGGCTCGATCAGGACGAAGTCGACGAACAGGTCGCCGACGTGCTCGAGGAAAACGAGGTCGTCCTCTTCATGAAGGGGACGGAGCTGATGCCACAGTGTGGCTACTCCCGCCGAGCGCTCGGGCTGATCGACCAGTACCGCGACGACTACGAGACCGTCGACGTCCTCGACTCGCTCGACGAGTACCGAGCGGCCCTCGAGGACCACAGTGGCTGGGAGACGATCCCACAGACGTTCGTCGACGGGGAGTTCGTCGGCGGCTCGGACATCCTCGCCGAACTCGAGGAGCGCGGCGAACTGGCCGAGACGCTCGAGGCCGACGAATAACTAGCGGCGAGACCGAATTGAATTTATTCCTTTTCGAAATACCCGAATTTAATAGCAGGTCATATAAGCCACGCGACCGTACTGGGTACCAGCGACCGCTCCACACCTTCCCACTATGTCCACAGAGGAATCCAGACACGTATATCGGCTGCATTCGACCCTCGAACTGCCCCTCGAAGACCTCCACGACCACATCGACGAGGCGACGTACCCCGACGGGGTCTCGGACGTCGAGATCACGCGGCGAAACAACACGCTCATCCTGAAGGCCGTCGCCGAGGACGAGACGGTAAGCAAGTACACGCCGACCGCCCAGCTCAAGGCCAGCGTCACCGAGAACCGGGTCTACGAGGAAGATCCCGACGAGCGACACAACTCCTTTCGCTGGGACGAGGACGAGGAGGACGAGATCGAGTCCGAACTCGTCGAGTTCGCCGCGTTCAAGGGCGACCGCGAGACCGTCCTTCAGAACTCCCTGCTGCAGTACGAGATGTTCCTCGTTCTCTGTGAGATCGCCGAGGCCGCCGAGAAGGGCACCCTGACGGCGATCGCCGAGTTCGACGGCGAGCTCGAGGCGACCCGGATCGTCGAGGGCGAGCCCCGGCCGGCCGACATCGAGGTCGTCGAGGGGCCCCGAGATCACAGCTCGAGCCAGGGCGGCGTCAACTGGCGGGACAACAAGTTCATCAGCGACTGAGGCTCCGCAGGAATTCGTCCGCAGACGAAGCGAGACTAACTCCTCGTATCGACCACCGGTCGGTCGTACAGGGTTTCCGTCCACCTACTCTGTACGGATCGTGCTCTTCTCGAGCACTGCTTACGCCACAGCTACCGAACCGGACCGATCCGGCAGGGGCTGAGTCCTGTGGTCAGTCTGCCTCGATACCCCGCTCTCCTAACTGGGTCTTCTTCCCCGCAACTAGTAATCAGTCAGGTTTGCAAGCTGTTAACATAAACCGACCGAGAAGCTGTTCCGACCATGGATCAATCGGAGTCCGAGACGATCGCCCGAGTAGATACGTTTGCTCAGCAGGCTCGCCGACGTGCGAAGACCGAACGGGCAGCGGTCGAGTGGGCAATCGACGAACTCGGGTCCGAGATCACGATACAGGGGATCGACATCGATCCGCTCCTCGAGAAGGCAGAGCAGAGCCGTGAGAGTTTGCCAGATCGTCATCGGCGAGCCTACGACGCGATGGTTGAGACCTTCGACGTCGATCTCGATATCTACGAGGTGTACGTCTTTGCGTACCCGGAACTCTGCGGAGCGCTCAGTAACGACGGATCCGAAGGTGGTGGAGGCGGGTGTGCGAACGTACTCGTTGAGCCGTCGATAGCGACGTCCGATGCATCCAGACCCGACGCTCCGGCAACGGGCCCGCTCGTACTCAAGAACCGGGATATCACCGGACGGGGACTGCGACCGAAGTCGATTATCGAACAGCCACCGATAGACGACTATCACGGGTTTCTATCGGTCGACTCCTGCG
The DNA here is from genome assembly GCF_043677095.1 of Natronococcus roseus. Lineage (NCBI taxonomy): Archaea > Methanobacteriati > Methanobacteriota > Halobacteria > Halobacteriales > Natrialbaceae > Natronococcus > Natronococcus roseus. The sequence continues at coordinate 331,163 of NZ_JBHLJR010000005.1, read as the reverse complement.
GAACGGTCTCGATTTTCAAGGGCGTCAACGATCGAGGACTGGTCGTCGCGAATACGAACATCGACCGAGAGCAAGACGACGTTGACCGAGAACTACAGATCCGGAACGGGACCATCGTTCGCAGGATACTGGAGGAGTGTGCGACCGTCACAGAGGCCCGAACGCTACTCGAGTCGATTCCGACGTATCGACTGATGGGGCAAACGCTGTTTCTCGCCGACGAGGACGACGGTGTGATACTCGAGATCGACCCGATCGCGGAGGAAACCGCTGTCGAGGCCGGGCCTGTCGCAACGCGAACAAACCACTTCGTCCTCTCGGAGTCACCTGCAACTGAGAGTTCGACGGCACGTCTGAATCGGCTGTCGTCCCTACTCGAAGACGCCGATAGAATCGGGAGGGACGAGCTGTGGCGGTTCGCTCGGGATCATGTGAACGGGCCAGGTGACGACTCGATCTGTCGGCATCCCGAACCCGAAACGGACGAACCGAACGGCTTCGGACAACTGACAACCGCGAGTTCGGCAGTGTTCGAGGGCGGCTCTCCGGAGATCGAAGTCACGATCGGGAATCCATGCACGGCGGACCGCGTGCGGTGTTCGCTCGGTGGTGAGGTTCCGAGTGACCTTCGAACGGGGCGTCAGTGGCTCGCTCGGCGGTAGTCGCCTCGTGATGGGAACCATTCGAATTCAGCACGAAGATCGGCCGAGAGCGATCCGGAGTCGATGTACGTTCCCGGAACCGACTGTTTGTCGACGACCTACCCGACGCGAAAAAACACGACACGTTCAGCAGCGGCTGAGCCTCCCGGCAGCGCGAGCGTCTCGAGACCCGACTGACGGCAGCGATTTCCGTTCCGTCCCCGTACTCCGCGTATGGACGATCCGAGCAGCTACGGGATCGTCGGCCGACTCGCGCTCGCGGCGTTCGTCACCGTCGCGCCGACGATCCTCTTTCTCGGGCTGGTGCGGGGGTTAGAGCGACTGCAAAACGACGCGCTCGTCTTCGAGTTGCGTCGGCAGGGAACCCTCGAGCCGTCGCCGAACGACGACGTTCTCGCCGTGCTGGCAAACGGGCTCGAGTTCGACCGCGCCGACGGCTCGGGGCCGCGGTGTCCGACCTGCGGAGAACCGAACGGTGCCGACGAGCAGTGCTGCGGGGAGTGTCTGGCTCAGTTCTCGAACTCCTGACGGTCGAGTTCAGGAAATCGGTTCGAACCGGTGGAGGACGGCGGTGTTCTCGTCGTCCCACTCGGTGCCGTGGGTGCGTTCGATCCGCCGCTTGTAGGCCTCGAGATCCGACCACCCCTCCGCGCGGGCGTCCTCGTCGGTCAGATCGCCGAGCCGCCGTTCCGTCACCTCGACGAGTTCGAAGGTCGTCCCCTCGATCTCGAAGCTGTCGCCCTCCGCGGCGTGTTTGTCCCCGCGGTGGAGCTGGGTGATCTCGCCCTCGAGAGCGCTCGTTCGAAGCCGTTCGGCGGGCAGGAGGTCGCTCACGTCGATCGTTCCCATGGACGGACGTTCGGTCGCCGACGAACAACGGTATCGGTGACGCGAGTGTCCTACAGGCTGACCGGTTCCCCGTCGACGTACACCGTCTCGGGGTCTCGAACCGTCTCGATGTCCTCGCAGGGATCGCCGACGAGCGCGAGAACGTCCCCGCGGTTGCCGACCTCGAGCGTGCCGATATCGTCCGCAGGAACGGTTTCGGCGGCGACCCGGGTCGCAGCCTGGAGCGCCTCGTGCTCGCTCATGCCGACCTCCTCGACGAACAGCTCGAGTTCGAGGGCGTTCTCGCCGTGAGGGACCAGTTCGGGGCCGAGGAAGTCCGTCCCCGTCGCGATCGGGACGCCTGCCTCGTAGGCGCGTTCGACGGAGTCGAAGTGCGCTTTGCTGGCCTCCCGGGCCTTCTCGAGGCCGTAGTCGGGAACGCCGTGATCGCTTCCGTGCTCGAGCAAGCGATCCATGATCGACAGCGTGGGGACGAAGATCGCCCCCGTCTCGGCGAACAGCTCGAGACACTCCTCGTCGACCCAGAACCCGTGCTCGATGGTGTCGACGCCGTTTCGGAGCGCGGCCTTGATCCCGGGCGCGCCCTGGGCGTGGGAGGCAACCGGGATCCCGACCCGGTGGGCCTCCTCGACGAACGCCCGGATCTCGGCGTCGGTGAACTGGCTCTGGTCGGGAGTGTCCTTTTCGCTCAACACCCCGCCGGTCGTCATGATCTTGATGACGTCGACGCCGTCGCGGATCCGCTTGCGGGCCTCCTTGCGACACTCGTCGGCGCCGTCGGCCAGCGTCGCCAGCGAGCCGTCGCCGCTCGCGGCCCACTCGTAGGGGAGAAAGTGCGAGTCGCCGTGCCCGCCGGTCTGGCTGATGCTTTGCCCGCTCGTGAACACCCTCGGCCCCGGAATCGCGCCCTCGGCGACGGCCCCGCGAAGCCCGAGTCCGGTCGACGAGCCGACGTCTCGGACGGCGGTAAAGCCCGCCACCAGCAGCGACCGGAGGTCCGCGGTCGCCCGTGCAGTCCCCAGCTCCGAGGATTCGGTGGCCCAGACGAGCGGGTTCATCTCCCGGGTTCCCTGCAGGTGAACGTGGGCGTCGATCAGACCCGGAGTAACGGTGGGGTAGCTGTCGTGGGCGGCCGCCGACGGCACGGCGACGTCCTCCTGTGTCCCGACGGCGTCGATCCGCCCCTCGTCGTCGACGACGAGCCGTCCGTCCGACAGCGGCGGCTCGTCACGGCCCGTCACGACCACGTCCGCGTCGATAACTCGCATATCAAGACGTTCACAGCGGGGGCGGTTAGCAGTTGTGCGTTATCGCCCTTCTCCCTCGAGGGGATCTCGAGCGAGGACGGTCGGCCCGTCGTCCGTAGAACCGTTCGATGAGGGCGGGTCGTCTCGAGCGAGCGAGGCACCGAGCATCCGACCGAACTCCGAGTCGCCCTCGAACAGGAGTCGCACGGTCTCGCCGTCGACCGTGGCGATCGTCAGCTCGGTCGCGCGGGTTCGCGAGAGTCCGACGCCGTCGAACGCGGCGACGAACCGGGGCGTGCAGGCGAGGTTCCCCAGCCCGGCGACCGTCGCGGCCGCGAGTAGCGAGGGGGAGATCGAAGAGACGAAGGCCGCGAGTACGGCGATCGACAGGAGGAGAAAACCGCCGGCACCGATCAGGAACTGACGGACAGTCTGCTCGAGCCCAGTCATCGTGCGAACACGACGAGTCGCCGCGAGCGTCGTCGCGGCAACCGCCGCGAGCGCGGTCGTGAGCGCGCCGCCGATCGGTCCGACGCCGGCGGCGACACCGACCGCGACGAGGACGCCGATCGTCGCGAGAAGCGCTCCGACGGCCCCGACCAGGAGCGCGTCGTCCGTCCGGTAGCGGTACTGCCACCGGCGTCGGGGTCGGCTCCGGACCGAGCTAACGAACTCGTATCTGATGTCGGTGAGCGCGCCTCCCGCCGAGACACAGAGCACGCGCCGGTCGGTGAGGCCGACGGCTACCGGCTCGGATCCGGGCTCTCCGGGGAACGAACCGGTAGCGAGCGCCCGAACCGATTCGCCGTCGACGAGGTGTCTCGCGAGTCGGTCTTCGGCGAACGTCATCGACTCACCGTGTGAGGGGAACCGACAAAGTAAGCCACACCTTTCCTCGAGCGAGCGACGGTTTCGGAACCGAGCGGGGCCGGTCCGCGGTACGATCGGACGTGATCACGCCGTCGATCCTGACAAACGCTGTCGGGCGGTTTTCTGCTGGTAGTCGTTCATTATCCTCACCGTCATCGACACGGCTCTCGGACGAGACTCGGCGTACGGGATTTCGGTTCCGGCGGCGTCTACTCCCGTCCTACCTTTTTCCAGGGGGAGTCACCTTGCCGCGCCGGGGTCGTCGCGACGACGACGCGACGGCCACAGGAATCCCGGAACCGCCCGGACGAGCCGCGGGAGGGTCCCCAGCGAGAACAGGCCGAACTGCGAGAGGAGGCCGAGCGCGACCAGCGCCAGAAACAGCGGCGAGGTGACGTCGAACAGCAGCGGCTCGAGCGCCAGCGTCTCTCCCGCGGCGAGCACGGCGTCGGGGGTGAGCGACTGCGAGGCGAGCGCGGCGCCGACGACTGCAGTGATCGCGGCGGTCACCCACCGCGTCAGCACCAGCCCGAGCACCGCGGCGACGAGGCCGACCGCGACCGCAAGCCCCCACTCGAGGGGCCAGCCGCTCTCGGGGGCGAGTGCGGCGATCGCGGCGAGCGTGAGGGACGACCCGACGACGAACCCCAGAAGCGAGACGGCTGCCGACAGGACGAGGTAGCTCCCGAGACCGCCGACGATCGCGCCGAGTGCGGCGGCCGTTCCCGCGGCCGCGACGCCTTCGAGTCCAAGCGCGGCTCCGACCGCGGGGCCGACCAGATACCCGCCGCCGGCGCCCGCGGCGAGTCCGAGGGCGACGACGCCGTACACGGAGAGGGCGGTGCCGGAGAGCAGGAGGGCGATCCCGGCGAGGACGAACGCGACGGCGACCGCATCGATCATGCTGAGTATTCTCGAGCCCGGATAAATAAACGATTTGTTCACTCGTCGACAGCCGACCTGTCCGGTAGCCTCTAGCGTCCGGAGTTCCGTCAGAGGTTTCCGGTCCCACAAACGGTTTAACCCTCCTAATTATATCTAATTACAGTACGATGACCGAGAACTTCCCCGACTACGTCGACGTAAACTACGACGACGGCGAGGGCCAGGATCCCGAGGACTACCCGCACATCAACGACAAGATCGAGAAGGCCGTCGAGGTCACCCGACAGGGTCTCGAGCAGTACGAGAACCCCGCGGTGATGTGGACCGGCGGGAAGGACTCGACGCTCGTGCTGTACTTCGTCAAGGAGGTCGCCGAGCGGTACGACCTCGAGGTACCCCCCGCGATCTTCATCGACCACTACCAGCACTTCGACGAGATCCACGACTTCGTCGATGACTGGGCCGACCGATGGGATCTCGAAGTCATCTACGCGCGAAACGAGAACGTCGGCGACTACGTCGACGAGCACGGCCTCGAGCCCGGCGACGAGATCGAGATCGAGGAGCTCTCCGAGCAGAACCGCCACCACGTCCGGAACCTGCTCGAGTACGAGGAGGACACGTTCCCGTTCCTGCTCGACACCTACGTCGGCAACCACCTGCTGAAGACGGTCGCCCTGAACAACGCCTTGGAGGAACACAACATCGACGGCATCCTCTCGGGCGTCCGCTGGGACGAACAGGAGGCTCGCGCGGACGAGACGTTCTTCTCGCCGCGTCACGACCCCGACATCTACCCGCCCCACGACCGCGTCCAGCCCATCCTGCAGTTCGAGGAGGCCGCCGTCTGGGAGGCGTTCTGGAACTTCGTGGTGCCGGACACCGTCGCGGAGTTCCCCGACGAGGGCTACGTCCCCGAGGACAAGGACGACCTGCCGGAGGGCCTCGAGCCCCGCGACACGCCCGTCTCGCCGAAGTACTGGGAAGGGTTCCGATCGCTGGGTAGCGAGATCAGCACCGAGAAGACCGAGGACGACCCCGCCTGGCTGCAGGACCTCGAGGGGACGACCGAGCGCGCGGGCCGCGCCCAGGACAAGGAGGACCTGATGGAGCGTCTTCGCGATCTCGGCTATATGTAGGCGCGGTCACGGTCGAGTAGCGCCTCGAAACGGACTTTTCTTTCGACGCGATCGATGCCCCGGCAGTGCGTTTCATGCGTTCCCGTCGCGTCGATACCTCGATGACCGACGAAGACTCGAGAGCCATCGACGACGCGCACCGATCCCGTCCCGCGACCGAGGCGAGCTACGGAATCCCCGACGACGGCGACGAGCTGGTCCCCTGGACGTTCGTCGGCGAGACGCTAGCCGACGACCGGTCGTACTGGATCACGACCGTTCGCCCGGACGGATTTCCGCACGTCAGGCCGACCTGGGGCGTCTGGGTCGACGGGGCCTTCCACTGCGGGGGTGGGGAGGGGACCCGGTGGGTGCGCAATCTTGCGAAAACCGACGCCATCGTCGTCCACCGCGAGGACGCCGCGGAAGTCGTCATCCTCGAGGGCCGGGCCGAACGACTCGACGAGGAGACGGCCGACGCCGACCTCCTCGAGCGACTCGACGGGGCCTACGAGGAGAAGTACAACGTTCGGCACGGAACGCCGTTCTTCCGGGTCCGACCGGACGTCGTATTCGCGTGGTCAGACTTTCCGACGGACGCGACCCGCTGGACGTTCGAGGAGGAACCCTGAAACGACGATTCCGGCTACTTTGTCGCCCGGTACTGGCCGTGTTTGATCCCGATCAGCAGCATGATGCCGCCGAAGACCACCATCGACGGGACGACCATCATCAGGATATCGTCGGTCGTCATCATGTCCGAGGCGATCATCCCGACCGCGCCGAGCGTGATCAGCGCGATAAACGTCGCCGCCGTGGTTGGCAGATCGAACTCCATACGTAATCGTGGGACGGCGAACCCCCAAAGGGTATCGGAAACCGGCAGTTCGCTCGGCCTGACGCTCGAGCTGGGCCGAACGTATTCGGATCCGACAGCTCCGCCGAGCCACACGGCTCCGGAGATGGACGCGTTTCGGACCCCCTACGTCTCGAGGTCCGTCTCCAGCCCGTGTGCCGCTTCGACGAGCTCCCGCAGGCGTTCGACGAACCGAGCGGCGGGCGCGCCGTCGACGACGTCGTGGTCGACCGTCACGGTGAGATCGAGGAGCTCTCGAGACACGACCTCTCCGTCCACGAACCTCGGCTTGCGCTCGATGCCGCCGACGGTGAGCTGGAGCGCGTAGTTCGTCGGACTGATTCCCCAGCCGCCACCGGTACCGAACATGCCGATCGAGGTCACCGCGACGGTGCCGGCGACGCGCTTCCAGCGTCGGGGAAAAGTCCGGGGAAGCCGCCAGAACAGCCGTCGGACGGGACCCGGGAGTCGCAGTCCCGCGGTCGACAGCCCGCGCTGTCGTCCCGCGTTCGGATCCGTCTGGGCCGCTCGGATCTCGTCGTGAATCGACTCGAGCGAGCGTCGGTTCGCCGCCCTGAGAACGTGGGGAACGCCGATCCGTTCGCCGTCGACCTCCCGCTCGATCAGGACGTTCACGTCGACGTCCTCGAATCGGACGAGCCGTCCCCGCCAGTCGCGGTAGGTCTGGACGCGAGGATGGTCGTCGATCGCTCGAGCGAGACTGAAGACGAGAAATGCGGTGAACGACCGTCGCGTTCCAGTGTGCTCCTCGAGGTCGCGAATGCGCCGTCGAGCCTCGGTCACGTCGAGTTCGACGAGCCCGTGAACGACGCTCCGTCGGCCGGCAGTTCGCATGTAGTCGACGGTGCCGCGTCGCTGCAAGGGGAAGGGTTCGATCGTTGCGTCGCTCTCGTCCATAGTCGCCCCACCACGAGGACGACCATCCCGCTTTGCGCGCCGGGCCGATCAGTTCGACGGACGCACCAGGTTCGCCAGCGCGACCGCAAGTCCCAGCAGCCACCCCAGCGGGAACGCGATCGCGACCCACATCGCCGCGTAGGCCGCGCCAGCGAGTTCGAAGTTCGCCCGGAGCAGTTCGTTGATCCCGCCGACGGCCAGCGGCCCCTCGAGCAGCTGCACCGCGAACGCGTAGCTGGGCTCGAGGACGACACCCTCGAGCGACGGGGTCACGAGCGCGGCGACGACCGGGGGGAGACAGAGCGCGGTCAGCGCGAACGGGTACGCGAGCAGGACCGAGACGGATCGGCCGCCGACCCGCGAGCAGCCGGCCGAAAGCGCCGTCGCTCCCGTCGCGACTGCACTGGCTGCGGCAACTGCGAGGACAGCATCGGGCTCGAGCTGAAGGTGGGCGACGGCCGTCAGCCCGCCCCACGCGAGGACGGCGAGGCCGGTGACGCCGGCGACGCCGAGCCGGGTTCGGGTCGAGTCGAGTTTCGCCGCGTAGTAGCGGGTCGCGAGGCCGAGGACGGTGAGCGGGTAGGCGACGAGCAGACCGAGCGCGCCGAGGACGCCCCAGCCGTAGTAGCGGAGCTGCTGGGAGGTCGTCTCGGGGGTCCACCGACCCATGACGGCGTGGCCGCGGCCGCGCTGTCTGGGAAACCGAAGCGCCATCCAGCCGACGTGGAGCCGCCGAACGTCGGTCGCGATCTCGCCGAGGACGCCGGCGTCACCCCTCCGTGTGCGGGTTGCCATAGCGCCTGCGACGGCTCGAAAAGTGGTAAGCTTTCTTCCTATTCAGGAATTCGAACTGGTCGAGCCGGCAGCGCTCGAGTCAGTTCCAGGGGGCGAACTCGGGGTCGACCTCGCGGCTGACGTCGTCGACGTTGTCGATCGTGTCGACGTCGGAGCGGTCGAGCTCGACCATTAGCGACTCCCAGTTGTCCTCGAGGTGGTCCTCGCCGGTCGCCTTCGGGATCGCGGTGACGCCCTTCTCGCGCAGCCAGGCGAGGCTGACCTGGGCCTCGCTGACGCTGTGTCGGGCCGCGACGTTCTGGATCCCCTCGTGGTTGAACACCTGGCCGCGGGCCAGCGGCGAGTAGGCGACGACGTCGACATCGTACTGCTGACAGCGCTCGCGCAGGTCCGGCTGAGGGAGCAGCGGGTGGAGTTCGATCTGGTTGGCCGCGATCGGCGCGTCGCAGACGTCGATCGCCGCCTCGAGATCCTCGGCCATGAAGTTGCTGACGCCGACGTTCTCGATCAGTCCCTCGTCGTACAGCTCCGAGAACGCCGAGAGGGTCTCCTCGGGCTCGTACGCCCCGGCGGGCCAGTGAACGTACAGCATGTCGAGGGAGTCGACCCCGAGGCGGTCCATGCTCTCTCGAGCGGTCTCCTTGACGTCCTCGTAGCCGAGGTTGTCGGTCCAGATCTTCGTCGCGAGGAAGACCTCCTCGCGGTCGACGTCGGCGCTGGCGATCCCCTCGCCAACGGCCTCCTCGTTGTCGTAGGCCTGTGCCGTGTCGATGTGTCGGTACCCTTGCTCGAGGGCGTTCCGGACGCTCTCGGCGCACTGTTCGGGGTCGTCGTTCTCCCAGGTACCGAGGCCGAGCATCGGCAGGCCGTTCGACGTCGTCGGACAGAAGTCGGGAGCGATTTCGTCTACCATGTCCGAAGGATTCGTCAGGACCCGAAAAGGGGTTGGGATTGCGTGAGCAAGACGGGTAGCCCGACGTGCTACCCTGCCGCATAGTAGCAACTCATAGCGTGGGTCTGCGTTCAGGGGAGCCCTGAGGCAGCAGTTACGTATAGCGAACTTTTTTATCGGGGTCCTCCCTCGTTCGCTGCGCTCACTCGGTCGAACCTCGCCAAAAAACTTCGATGAAAAAAGGCCGCCGTCACGGGGTTTCACCCCGCTCCGGCGGTGAATCGCTCGCGGTGCTCGCGAACACCTCCGTAGCACTGATCGTTCCATTCGCACGTGCTACGTAACGATTCGCCCGATCCAGACCGAGTCCAGAGACCGCGATGCTGCACCGACAACCTCCGCTCGAGTCGCGCGCTACTGGTACATCCGCAGCGGCTGGGCCTGGGAGCTCTCCTCCTGGCTCAACTGTTGCATCTGGCGGGCGAACTGCTCGCGCTTCTCCCGGATCTCCTCGGCCCGGTCGACCAGCTCCGCCACGTCGATCGAGACGTCCGCGATCGGCGCGATCCCCTCCTCGAGCAGGACGGTCGCCGCCTCGGGGTCGGGAAACTGCGGGCTCGAGTCGACGATCAGCCCCAGACTGTCCTCGCCGCTCTGTGCGGCGCGGTCGAGCAACGCCCCAGTGGGTCCGCTGACGACGCCGTCCTCCGGCGGCGTCGCGATCCCGTGGTCCTCGAGCGTCTCGAGTTGGGATCCGGTGGCGACCCCGTACAGCGAGGGGGGCTCCTCGCGTTCAGCGGGAAGCCCGCTGAGGTAGATCGGCCGCACCTCCCGGGCGGCGATCCAGCTCGAGACGCAGTTCGCGACGCTGCCGACGGCCGGCGAACCGATCGGCACGTCACTCTGCAGCGCGATCAGGTCGTGAGCCTCGCTGGCGTAGAGCCGAACGGGCGGGCGTACCCGGCCGTCGCCGGCCCGGTAGGTCCCGACGCGGGGCAGCCCCTCACAGTCGACGCTGGCGTAGTACTCCATCTCGAGCTCGCGAATGAGGTGGTCGGTCGCGATCTTGCCGACGAGGCCGACGCCGGGAAACCCCTCGACGAACGTCGGCTCTTCGAGCGATACCTCGGAGTCCCGTATCTGAATCCCTGCCATGTGCTGACAATCGCGGGTGAGCGACATAAAGACGGTGCCGACGTGGGCGGCGCTTCGAAACCCACAAACAACGGGCTCCCGAATCCACGGGCAATGGAGCCACTCGAGCGGTACCGGCCGATCGTCGACGACTTCGAGGCGTTTCTCGCCGCCTGCGAGCGCCCGCTTGGCAACGCGGTCCGGGTGAACACGATCAAGGCCTCGGCCGACCGGGCGACGACCGCCCTCGAGGAGGAGGGCGTCGGCTACGAGGGTGCCGACTGGAACCCTCGAGTGCTGCGCCTCGAGACGGACTCGCCGGGCTCGACGTGGTCGTCGTTTCACGGATTTACCCACGGCCAGGAGGAGGTGTCGGCGGTTCCCGCGACCGTGCTCGAGCCTGAACCCGGCGAGCGGGTCTGGGACTGCTGTGCGGCCCCCGGCGGGAAGGCGACCCAGCTCGCGGCGCTGATGGACGACCGGGGGACCGTCGTCGCCAACGACAGCAATCTCGGGCGGATCTCGGCGCTGCGATTCAACGCCGAACGGCTCGGTGCGACGAGCCTCGCGGTCACGAACGACGACGCCCGCAACTACTCCCTCGAGCGGTTCGACTTCGAGGAGTTCGATCGCAGCCTCGTCGACGCCCCCTGTTCCTGCGAGGGGACGATCCGGAAGAACCCCGACGCGCTCGACGGCTGGTCGGAGGGCTACCTCGACGAAGTCTCGGGGATCCAGAAGGGGATTCTCGGGCGCGCCGTGCAAGCGACGCGGGAGGGCGGCACCGTCGTCTACTCGACGTGTACGTTCGCCCCCGAGGAGAACGAGGCGGTCGTCCAGCACGTCCTCGAGCGCGAGGACTGTCGGGTCGTCGACTTCGACCTCGGTCTCGAGCACTCGCCCGGACTCACCGAGTGGGACGGCGAGGAGTACAACGGGAGCCTCGAGCAGGCCGCGCGGATCTACCCCCACCAGAACGACACCGGCGGCTTCTTCGTCGCGAAACTGGAGGTGACCGCCTGATGGGTGATGACGCCTCGGACGGCACGAGTGCGGGCGACCTCGAGCAAAACGACGGCCAGCGCTTCGGCCGGCTGCCCGAAACCGCCGCGGAGCGGACCGTCGAGGGCCGAGCCAGCCGCGAGGAGGTCGTCGACTACTTCGCGGACCGCTTTGCGATCCCACCCGAGACGTTCGACGACTACACCTTCTGGGAGAAAGGGGCCGGCAAGATCTGGATCTACGGCGGCGACGCCCCTTCGCCGATCACTATCGAGGCGATCGGCATGACCTGTCTGCGAACCCGACAGGAGCACTGGAAGCCGACGACGGACTTCGTCCAGCGCTTCGGCAGGGAGGCCGGCGAGTGCGTGATCGAACTCGAGTCAGAGGAAGCACGGGCGTTCGCCGCGGGCGAGGATCAGGCCCTCGAGCGCTGGGACGGCGACTGGGGGTATCTGATCGCCGCCCATCGGATCGCGGGCGCGATCGAGCCGATCGGCGTCGGCCTCTACGTCCACGGCGAGTTGCGCTCGATGGTACCGAAAGGGCGCCAGCGGGAGCTGTGAAACGGTTGTAGGATCGGTGTCGTTCCGCTCGCACCGAGGGCGATTCTACAACCGAAAAGGGTTGTTAACCGAGATACAACCAGTACGTATCGTATTTCCAGACGTAGCCGAATATAATCGTCAGCGCTCGACGAGCGTCCCGCCCGCGAGACCCTCCCACTCGACGCGGTAGCCGAGTTTCGAGAGCACCGCGCTCGAGTCCCCGATCCCGTAGGATTCGAGCGTCGCCTCCGCCTCCGACAGCGACGAGCCGGCCTCGAGCTCCTCGCCGAGTTCCTCGAGCACCGACGGTCGAACCAGCGTTCGGCCGACCACTTCGTGCTCGGGGAAGGCGACGTCGGCCAGCGCGTCCTCGCTGACGCCGCGGTCGGCGGCCAGCGCCTCGAGGGTGCGGACGTCCGCGTCGGGTCGCAGCTCCTCGGGCAAGGCGGCCGCGCTGTCGGCGACGAGCTGGCGCTCGTACTCCCGGAGGACGTCGCGGACGTCCTTCAGCCGAACGCTGCCGGAGTAGGGGATCGCCCGGAAGTCCCGCGCCGAGATTTCCTCGCCGACGCCAAGCGACTCGTCGACGGCGACGACCAGCTCGACGTCCTCGAGTTCCGAGAGCTGGCCGAGCTTCTTTTCGACGTACTCGGGCGTCCAGAAGCCCATGATCTCGAAGAAGACCCGAAAGTCGCCGTGCGAGTAGTCGAACGCGAAGTCGGGGATCATCACTCGCGTTCCGGTCTCGAGCGGCTCGGGTTCGCGGACGAGCTCCCAGTCGAGCTCGAGGCTCGAGAAGCGCCCGGCGAAGTCGGCTTCGACGCCGCTGTCGAAGGAGACGTCGGCGACGGGCTCGGCGTCGGGCACCCGCACGGGATCGGCCTCGGAGAGCTCGAGGGTGCGTTCGGTGCCCCGGTCGTCGATCGTCGCCTCGAGGCGCCACTCGCTCGCTTTCGCGACCGTCCGCAGGAGGCGGGCGAACCGAGTCCCGTACCGACGGGTCGCGCGAAAGAGGTGGGTTGGACCCGTGACGACGACCTCGCGGTCGCTCAGATCCGTTTCGTTCGCGTCGTCCGTCTTCCGGATCTCGTACATCAGCCGAAGCCGCTTGATCGCCGAGACGAGCGCCTTCGGATCGCTCGACCTGACTCGTAACCCGGTGGCGTCGAACAGCGCCGTCTGGGCCAGCGAGAGGTTGTACTGGGCGACGAGGTTGTCTGGACCCCACCGCGGCTCGACCGCCGTGAGGACCTGCCGCTCCTCGAGGTCGGCGTACAGCGCCCGCTCGAGGACGTCGCTCGAGAGTCCGAGCCCGTCGGCCGCGCGGGCGAGCGCCGTCTCGCGCTCCTCGCCGGTGACGACGCCGACGGCCTCGGCCGCCTCGAACGCCGCCTTCCGTGCGCGTTCGGGTTCGATCGTCGCGTCGGTCTCGAAGCTCGCGTCGCGCTCGAGCAAGGCCGAAAAGCCCCGGACGAGCTTGAAGTGGTCGGCGTCGCGCTCGAGATCGGTCAGGGCGTCCTCGAGCTCCCCGCGGGTGTGGCCGACGTGACCCTGGTAGGTACCGACGACGCGGGCCGCGAGGGGACGGTGCTCGCGGCTCGCGAACTGCGGGTGGTACCCGCCGCCGGCTCTCGAGACGCGAAGCAGATCCTTCGTCAGCATCTGTCTCGAGTCGGTGTGCCGAACGCAAAAGTGGACCGACCGCGGGGATCGCGCGTTCGGATGGGCTACTGTCGGTCAGTTCCGGTGCGACCGCGATCAGCCCTGCAGTCACACCGGGAACTCGGTACAGCGGTCCGTCTCAGTCGTCAGCGGCCGACGCGTCGCCCGCGCTTGGCTCGGGAACGTCGGCGACGTCGGTGCCGGTGCTCGAGGTGGCGACCGTGACGGCGACGATCGCGGCGATACAGATCGGCCAGACGAACAGCGAGTAGTGTTCGGGCGTGATCCACCCCGCGCCGAACGTCGCCACCAGGCCGGTGACGATTCCGGCCAGGACGGCTTCGCCGGTCGTCCGCTCCCAGAACAGCATGAACAGCAGCGGGAGCCCGAACGTCGCGCCGAGCCCGACGTACGCGAACTCGATGATCTCGAAGATCGTTCCGGGCTGGACGAACGCGAGCGCGACGCCGCCCAGCGCCAGGACGCCGACGGTACCTCGCCCGAGCAGGATGAGTTGGGCCGGGCTCGCGTTCGGGTCGATCTTCTCCTCGTAGAACCGGGTGAAGTCGGAGGAGGCGACCAGCAGCATCGAGTCCGACGTCGAGAGGATCGCGGAGACGATCGCCGCGAGCAGGACGCCCGCGATCAGCTCCGGGAAGAAGTCGACGATGGCCATCATCGCGACGTTCTCGGGGTTGTCGACGGAGCCGTAGAGGACGCGGCCGGCGGCGCCGATCAGCAGCGGCACCGTCAGTCGGAGCGACTGGAAGGAGACGGAGATGACCGACGCGGGGCTGAGCAGCCGCTCCGAGCGGATCGCCTGGAGTCGCATCAGCGAGTGAGGTTGGCCGATGGTCCCGAACGCAAACGTCACCAGCCCGAGCGCCGAGAGCAGGAACGCCTGTCCAGCCAGCCCGGCGGACATCTCGAGCAGCGCCGCGTCCTCGACGGCCGCCGCCTCCGTGACGAACGCCGACCAGCCGCCGATCTCGGCGATCATCAACACCGGTAGCGTCACCGCGGCGACGAAGATGAGGATCCCCTGGAAGACGTCGGTCCAGATGGAGGCGTTAAACCCGCCGAGCATCGTGTACAGGCCGACGATGACGCCGCCGACGGTGATCGCGACCGCGTAGTCGATACCGATCCCGGTGTCCATCGCCTCGCCGACGGCGATGATCTGGGCGCCGACGTAGGCGCCCATAAACAGCAGGATCGAAACCGTCGCGACCACCCGAACGTACGTGCTGATCCTGGCGTCCTCGACCGCGAGCGAGAGGTGGTCGGCGATCGTGATGCTGCCCAGCTCCTCGGACTGGCGGCGAAACCGCGAGCCGACGTAGCGGTACATGAAGACGATGATGAAGATCATCGTGATCGAGAACCACAGGCCGTGGATTCCGGTCAGAAAGCCCATCCCGACCCAGGCGAAAAAGGTCCAGCCGCTGGCGACGGAGGACACTTCCGAGATCGCGACCGGCCAGGCCCCGACGTCCCGATCCGCGAGAAGGTACTCGGAAAGCCGATTCGTCTCGGTCGTCACGAAGAAGTACGCCCCGATCGCCAGCAGGATGAGCAGGTATACGCCGAAGGTGAGCTGGATCGTCGAGACCATCTCACCGCCTCCCCAGAACGGAGACGTAGCCGTCGTTGGTCGTTCGATCGATCCAGTACAGCACGAGCGTCGCGATCGGGAGCGCCACCATCACGAACAGCGCGATCGCGGTCCCCGTCGGTACTCCCAGCACCATGGGTGAAGATGGCACACAGCGACGGTATATAGCTATCGACTCGTCTGGAGTCGGGCGATATCGTCTCGAGTCCCGATCGCCTCGGAGTCCGGGAGCAAGCGCCCTCGCCTGAGGGTACAGGCCGGCTCGTTATGCCCGTGCCAGTCCCACTACGGGACGATGACTGGGAAACACACGTGGGCGATTCCGGAGGGGTACATCCCCGAGGAGAGCACCGGCCCCGAGCCCGAAATGGAGAGCCACGAGACCGTCTGCGTCCTGAACACGAACGACGAAGAAGCGACGATCGAACTCACGTGCTACTTCACCGACCGCGAACCCGTCGGTCCCTACGAACTGACCGTCCCCGCCGAGCGAACCCGTCACTTCCGGTTCAACGACCTCGAGGATCCCAAGCCGGTACCGAGGGGCGAGGACTTCGCGAGCGTGCTCGAGTCCGACGTACCGGTGGTCTGCCAGCACACCCGACTGGACTCGCGCCAGGCCGAGAACGCGCTGCTCACGACGATCGCACACCCCGGGGAGTAACTCGGTTCCGATCCCGAGACGCGATCGACTCGCACTCTCACCCGACGGGCGGCGCCGCGGGAGCGTCTCACTCCCCGCGCCGATTGCGCGCCGCCCACGGGCGGAGGATCGCGTAGACGGTTTCGGTCGTCGGAACCGCAACCCCGTGCTCCCGTCCCTTCCGGACGACCGCTCCGTGAAGCGCCTCGAGCTCCATCGGCTTCTCGCGGGTCATGTCGTAGTGTAACGACGAGTACGAGTCGTCGTCGAGCTCCGCCGCGAACGCCATCCAGCGCGAGACCGCGTCGTCGGGAAGGTCGACGCCGGCCGCCCGGCCGACGCTGCACACCTCCTCGACGATCCGCCGGTAGGCGTCCCACGACTCCGGCGTCTCCCGGATCTCGCCAAGCGGCAGCCGGACCGCCGCGGTCATCCCCGCCTGGGCGCAGATGAACGCGGCCTTCTCCCAGAGAGCCGTTCGGATCGCCGTCGAGAGCTCAGCGTCCATCCCGTCGGCGCGCTCGCAGAACTCGAGGAACCGCTCCGCCCGATCGCTGCGCGTTCCGTCCAGCTCGCCGAAGGTGATGGCGGCCGGACCGCCCGTCTGTTCGATCACGCCGGGCTCGGCGATCGTCGAGAACACGTACGCGACGCCGCCCATGACGCGATCCTCGCCGATTACGTCGGCGAGTCGCTCCTCGTTGTCGACGCCGTTCTGGAGCGAGATAACGGCCGTGTCCTCGTCGAGTAACGGCTCGAGCTCCCGGGCGGCCGCGGCCGTGTCGAAGGACTTCACGGCGAACAGGACGTAGTCACAGACTCCGATCGACGCGGGATCGTCGGTCGCCGAGAGGTCGGCCTCGAAGTCGCCGCGGACGCTGTCGACATGAAGGCCGTCCCGCTGGAGTGCCTCGAGGTGGGTTCCTCGAGCGACGAGGTGGACGTCCGCACCCGCGCGGGCGAGCCGACCGCCGAAGTACGCGCCGACGCCGCCCGCGCCGTAGACCGCGATCTTCACGCGAGACCGACCCCCCGCTGACGCTCGAGTGTTTCGTCGTCTCTCATCGTTCGGCGTTCGGTGCGGCCGGTGTTATACGTTGCCGGATCGCGCTGAGGTCGAACCGCGATCAGTCCCGACGCCTTCGGGAAGTCCGCTCCTCGGCGGTCTCGCCCGCGACGACCTCGTACAGCAGCGCCCGACCGCCGTCTGCCTTCGGGCGCAGGATCCGGCCCAGCCGCTGGGTGAACTCCCGTTCGCTGCCGCTGCCCGAGAGCACGACCGCGACGTTCGCGTCGGGGACGTCGACGCCCTCGTCCAGCACGTTCGAGGTCGCGATTCGCGTGTACGTTCCCTCGCGGAACCGCTCTAAGATCTCCCGGCGCTCCGCGGTCCCGGTCTGGTGGGTGATCGTCGGGATCAGGAACCGCTCGCTGACGTCGTACGCGAGGTCGTTGAACGCCGTGAAGACGATGATCCGCTCGCCGCGGTGGTCCTCGAGGATCCCCTCGAGGGCGTCGATCTTGGCCTGGCTGCCGTAGGTAATCTCGCGGGCACGCTGGCGCGCGAGCAGCGCCTCGCGGGCCTCGGGGTCCGACCCCGAGCGCTTGACGAGCTCTTGGTAATCCGAGCCGCTGGAAAACTGGATGTTCGACTTCGCCAGATAGTCCGCGAACACCTCCTGATTGCGGTCGTAGGCCTCGCGTTCCTCCGACGTGAGCGATACCTCGAGCCGTTTCACGTCGTAGGGCGCCAGGTGATCGCCCGCCAGCTCGTCGGGCGAGATTCGGTAGACCCGCGGGCCGACGACGTCCTCGATGATCTCGTGGGCGCCGTCGGGCCGTTCGAACGTCGCGGTCAGCCCCAGTCGCGCGGGCGCGGCGAGCAGGCGGGCGATCTCGCGGTAGCCCTCGCCGCCGAGGTGGTGGACCTCGTCAAAGACCACCAGCCCGAACCGATCGCCCACCGAGTCGGCCTTGAGGTAGGCCGAGTCGTACGTCGAGACGGTGATCGGCTCGAGTCGCTGCTCGCCCCCACCGAAGCGACCGATCTCGCGGTCGAACTCCCGCTCGAGCTCTCGTTGCCACTGCTCGAGCAGGTCGATCGTCGGGACGACCACGAGCGTCGGGGTCGCGAGGCGCTCGATCGCTTTCAGCGCGATGACGGTCTTCCCGCTGCCGGTGGGGAGCTCGAGGACGCCCGCGGGGGCGCGGTCGACGGGGAGTGTTCCGTCGGGTTCGAGGCCCGCCCAGCGGTCGGTCTCGAGCCAGGCCGACAGCGCCTCCTGCTGGTACTCGCGGAGTTCGTAGGCCGAGCGAAGTTCCGAGAGGCGGTCGGTTTCGAGCACCCGATCCCGAACGGCAACGTCCTCGAGCGCCAGCGCCGCCCGAAGCGGCGCGTACCGCAGGGCGGGAACGCGTCGGCCGCCCGATCTGGGATCCGACTCGAGTTCGGGAACCCGATCTCGTAGCGCCGACGCGAGTTCCGGAGTCGGTCCCTCGAGACGGACGGTACCGTCCTCGTACCGGAGCTCGATGGCCGCTTCCTCGACCGTCGGTGTCACGCCGAACACTGCGGTCGGCGGGCACATATATCGTCGGATCGCGCCCCGTCGAGTCCGGATCTCAACCCTTTTACCGCCGCTGGTCGTTGACCCGATCATGAGCGAAGACGAGGGCACGAACGCGTCAGCCCAGGGTGTCCCGTCCGAGGATCGACCCGACGACGGCGACGGCGTCGAGACCGACGCGGGCGACGAATCGGACGCGGAACCGACCGATCCGGAGCCGGAGACGGCCGGCGAGGAGAGCGAAGCCGACGAGGAAACCGTCGAGCAGCTCCGCGCCGAGCTCGAGGAGGCCGAGGCCGAGATCGAGGACCTCGAGAGTCGCCTCAAGCGCAAGCAGGCGGACTTCCAGAACTACAAGAAGCGCGCGAAAAAGCGCCAGGAGCAGATGAAAGACCGCGCGACCGAGGATCTGGTCGAGCGACTCGTCGGCGTCCGGGACAACCTCAAGCGCGCGCTCGAGGAGGACAGCGACGACGTCGAGAGCCTTCGGGAGGGCGTCGAAATGACGATGCGGGAGTTCGACCGCGTCCTCGCCGACGAGGACGTCTCCGAGATCGACCCCGAGCCCGGAACCGAGACCGACCCCCAGCGCCACGAGGTCATGATGCAGGTCGACAGCGACCAGCCCGAGGGGACCGTCGCCGACGTCTATACGCCGGGCTACGAGATGGGCGAGAAGGTCATCCAGAACGCCCAGGTGACGGTGTCGAACGGCGAACTCGAGGCCGCCGAAGACGGGGACGCTACGGAGTAATTCCTCGAGGCGCGAAGCAGCGTACCTGTTCTGTCTGCGAAACTGACCTCAGCACTACACCTGGGAATTGTTATTCGTGGTAGTAGCACGGAGCACAGCTGCGCTATCCGCTCCGCGAACCGACGCTGGACGAACCGACCGAAGACCTGCTCACGTGTCGTCACCCGTGGTATACGAAGAGGGTGCCACGGAGTAAACGATGAAACCGATAGCCGTGGCCCCAAAGATCATCCAAACCGGTCCGACAGTTCCGACGGAGACCGAAATGGCTAACAGAGCCAGTGCGACAGCGATTATCGCGGCCCGAATCGCACGCAGGTGTGCACCGAGTAGTGCATCGTCCATATCCCGTTCCGCTCCCGGATGGTAATATGTTTTATAGGGTTGCGGAGGGCGGATCGGAATCCCGAGTGAGTCGCTTGTACCGTGTGCTTGGCACCCTTCGACGACCGGGCACCGGCTCATGCAGTACCCACGTGGCGTACAGCGAGTCGGATCGTTCGGAGGTGGACCCGCAACTGGGTCCGGGAACCTCGCCTCACCTACCGGCGTGGAAACGGCCGAACGAAACGGAGTGCGGTGCTATCTATAGTAGCCGCTGAAATCAATGCACACCCGATTGCGCGGAGGCTGTACGATTGCTGTGTAATCGTTTCAGTTGTTACTAGAGGGGAACGTCTTCCCGCGCGCTGTGTTGTGCTGGACAGTACGATCGGCGACGCGAGAACACCGCGGGACGACTTCCCGTCGTAGCTCTACCTTGTAGCCAGAGGCACTTAAGTCGAGGATGGCGAGCGGCGGCACTCGAGGCAACTCACTCGAGCGAAGCGAGAGTGCCGTCACGGTCCCGCGGGCCCGTAGATCCCGTCGGCCTCCCCGCTCGGTCCGTCGCGAGGGCTCGTTCCGAGGAACGGACAGTAGCCGAACGAAAAGTCAGTATCCAGCTCGAGAGCTCTCCTCCCACCGTATCTGATGTAATCCAAAGTGCGCTCGATCGCTGTGATAAGCTTTAAACCAAAGTGAGCATTACCCGTCTCGTAATGACGAGCAACAAGATTCTCGGTATCGACCTCGGTACCACGAACAGCGCGTTCGCGGTCATGGAAGGAGGCGATCCGGAGATCATCGCCAACGGCGAAGGCGAACGGACGACGCCGTCGGTCGTCGCGTTCAACGACGACGAGCGACTCGTCGGCAAACCGGCCAAGAACCAGGCCGTCCAGAACCCCGATCGGACGATCCAGTCGATCAAGCGCCACATGGGCGAGGAGGACTACACCGTCGAGGTGGACGACGAGGAGTACACGCCCGAGGAGATCTCGGCGATGATCCTCCAGAAGATCAAACGCGACGCCGAGGAGTATCTCGGCGACGACGTCGAGAAGGCCGTCATCACGGTGCCGGCCTACTTCAACGACAAGCAGCGCCAGGCGACGAAAGACGCCGGCGAGATCGCCGGCTTCGACGTCGAGCGTATCGTCAACGAGCCCACTGCGGCGTCGATGGCCTACGGTCTCGACGACGAGTCCGACCAGACCGTCCTCGTCTACGACCTCGGTGGTGGCACCTTCGACGTCTCCATTCTCGATCTGGGCGGCGGCGTCTACGAGGTCGTCGCGACCAACGGGGACAACGACCTCGGGGGCGACGACTGGGACGAGGCGATCATCGACTACCTCGCCGAGGAGTTCGAGGCCGAGCACGGGATCGACCTCCGCGAGGACCGCCAGGCCCTCCAGCGGCTGAAAGACGCCGCAGAGGAGGCCAAGATCGAACTCTCCTCGCGCAAGGAGACCGACATCAACCTGCCGTTTATCACCGCGACCGACGACGGCCCCGTCCACCTCGAGGACTCCCTGACCCGGGCGAAGTTCGAGAGCCTCACCGAGGACCTCATCGAGCGCACCGTCGAGCCGACCGAGCAGGCCCTCGAGGACGCCGGCTACGACGAGGGCGACATCGACGAGGTCCTCCTCGTCGGTGGCTCGACCCGGATGCCCCAGGTCAGCGAGAAGGTCGAGGAGCTCACCGGCCAGGAGCCCCAGAAGAACGTCAACCCCGACGAGGCCGTCGCGCTGGGCGCGGCGATCCAGGGCGGCGTGCTCTCGGGCGACGTCGACGACATCGTCCTGCTCGACGTCACCCCGCTGTCGCTGGGGATCGAGGTCAAGGGCGGCCTCTTCGAGCGCCTGATCGAGAAGAACACGACCATTCCGACCGAGGAGTCGAAGGTGTTCACCACCGCGGCGGACAACCAGACTTCCGTGCAGGTCCGGGTCTTCCAGGGCGAACGCGAGATCGCCGAGGAGAACGAACTGCTCGGCGAGTTCCACCTCACCGGCATCCCGCCGGCGCCCGCGGGAACGCCCCAGATCGAGGTCACCTTCTCGCTCGACGAGAACGGGATCGTCAACGTCTCCGCCGAGGACCAGGGCTCCGGCGAGAGCGAGGAGATCACCATCGAGGGCGGCGTCGGCCTCTCCGACGATGAGATCGAAGAGATGCAGGAGGAGGCCGAGCAACACGCCGAGGAAGACGAGAAGAAGCGCCAGCGCATCGAGGCCCGTAACGAGGCCGAGGCGACGATCCAGCGCGCCGAGAAGCTCTTAGAGGAGAACGACGACCAGATCGACGACGACGTCCGCGCCGATATCGAGGCGGCGATCGAGGACCTAGAGGAGACGGTCGACGACGACGATGCGGACGCCGAGGACCTCGAGGACGCGACCCAGGAGCTCAGCACCGAGCTTCAGGAAATCGGCAAGCAGATGTACCAGCAGCAGGCCGGCGCGGCGGGTGCCGGCGGTGCGGCTGGCGGCGCCGCTGGCGGTGCGGCAGGTGCCGGACCCGGCGGCATGGGTGACATGGGCGGCGCTGCCGGTCCCGGCGGCGCTGCCGGTGGCGACGACGACGAGGAGTACGTCGATGCCGACTTCGAGGACGTTGAGAACGACGTCGACGAAGACGAGGACTGAGAGGACGAGTCTTCGTCTGCCCGCGAATCTTCGATTCGCGCTGTCGACGAGGACGACGAGAACTAACAGGACGAGCCGTCAACTAACCGCTGTAGTCGGGCCGCAAGCGCTGCGTGTTTCCGGTATTTTTCATCGAAGTTTTTGCGCGAGTGGTTCGCCCGCGGCGAACCCGACGCGGAAAAGTTCGGAACGGTCGTTTCAAGTGTCTCAACCGAGTACCGCCCACAACGAATGAGCGAGGATTTCTACGACGTTCTCGGCGTGAGTCGCGACGCGTCCGCCGACGAGATCAAGAGCGCCTACCGGGAGAAGGCCACGGAGTACCACCCGGACGTCAGCGACGATCCCGACGCCGAGGAGAAGTTCAAGAAGATCCAGAAGGCAAAGCAGGTGCTGACCGACGAGGAGAAGCGCGAGGCCTACGACCGAATGGGCCACGACCGCTACGAGCAGGCCGAAAAGCACGGCTACGACGCCGGCGGCGGCGGTGCCGGCGGAATGGGGGGCGACCCGTTCGGCGGCATGGGCGGCGGAATGGGTGGCGGCGGTCTCGGCGACATCTTCGAGCAGGTCTTCGGCGGCGGCGGCGGTCGCGGTCGCCAGCGCCCGCGCAAGGGCCGCGACCTGCGAACCGAACTCGAGATCACGCTCGAGGAGGCCTACGAGGGCGTCGAGAAGCAGTTCACGGTCGAGCGGCCCGAGGCCTGCGACACCTGCGACGGCGAGGGTCACCCGCCGAGCGCCGACGCCCAGACCTGCCCCGAGTGTCAGGGGCGGGGCCAGGTGACGCAGGTCCAGCAGACGCCGCTGGGCCGGGTCCAGCAGACGACCGCCTGTCCGCGCTGTGAGGGCGAGGGAACGCTGTACTCGGAGACCTGCGGCGACTGTCGCGGCGAGGGGTACGTCCGCGGCGAGGCGAGCCTAACCGTCGAGGTGCCCGCGGGGATCCAGAGCGGCCAGACCCTCCGGATGGAACGAGAGGGGTCGCCCAGTCCCGAGGGCGGTCCGCGCGGCGACCTGCTGATCGACGTTGCCGTCGCCGAGCACGACGAGTTCGAGCGCGAGGGCGACGACCTGCGCCACCGGTTCCCCATCTCGTTCCCGCAGGCGACGTTCGGCGACACGGTCCAGGTGCCGACGCTCGACGGCAGCGTCGAGTTCGACGTTCCCGAGGGCACCCAGAGCGGGGAGACGTTCCGCCTGCAGGGGAAGGGAATGCCCCGCCTGCGCGGTCGCGGCCACGGCGACCTCTACGTCAAGGTCCAGATCGTCACCCCCGACTCGCTCAACGAGGAACAGCGCGACGCCCTCGAGGCGTTCGCCGAGGCCGGTGGCGACGAGATCGAAGTCAACGAGGGGTTCTTCGAGAAGATCAAGCGAGCGTTCTGAGCGGGCTCTCGATGACGACCGTTCGGCTCGGAAGATAGTCTCGAACGCTATCAGTGCGAGTTTTCCCGAATCGTGATGTACGTGAACGCGCCATGTCCGAACAGATACTCTTGCTGGCGGGCGATTTCGTCGAGGACTACGAAGTGATGGTCCCGTTTCAGGCGCTCCAGGCCGTGGGTCACGACGTCCACGCGGTCTGTCCCGAGAAGGACGCGGGCGACCAGTGTCCGACGGCGATCCACGACTTCGAGGGCGATCAGACCTACACCGAGAAGCCGGGGCACAACTTCGAGCTGACCCACGAGTTCGACGCGGTCGAACCGAGCGACTACGACGCGCTCGTCGTTCCCGGCGGCCGCGCGCCCGAGTACCTCCGGACCTACGACGAGGTCCTCGAGACGGTTCGGCACTTCTTCGAGGAAGAGAAACCCGTCGCCTCGCTGTGTCACGGGCTCCAGATACTCGCAGCGGCGGACGTCCTCGAGGGCCGGACCTGCACGGCCTATCCCGCCCTCGAGGCCGATATGCGCCAGGCCGGCGCGGAGTGGGAAGAGGGCGTCGCGCGGGACGGCAACCTCGTGACCGCTCAGGCCTGGCCCGACCACCCCGAGTGGCTCGCGGCGTTTCTCGACCTGATCGGGACCGACCTCGAGCAGCCGGCGGAGGCGGCCGACGACTGACGCCCGCGAGTCGGCGCGCTTTTTTGCGATCGGCCCTCACTCGAGGGTATGAACGCCGCGACAGTCGACGACCTGCTCGCGCGAGAGCGACGCGGCGACCGGACGGCGCTGGTCGACGCGACCGGGCGCGAGTATGACCGCCACTGGCTGTGTACCTCCTCCTGGAAGGCCGGCAACTTCCTTCGTCACTCGGGGGTTCGCGAGGGCGTCACCGTCGGCGTCGTCGGCGAGGGACCCCTCTCGCTGCTCGCCTTCTTCGGCACGACCCTGCTCGAGGGGACCACGCGGTTCGATCCGTCGACCGACCTCGCCGACGACGAGCGGTTCCGAGCCCTCGTCGCGCCGACCGACGAGGGAGACGCCTACGAGCTGCCGCCGGGAGCCCAGCGGGTCTACTACGGCGACCAGCCCGACCAGCCGGGCGTCCATCACTTCGACGCCGGGCTCTGGAGCGAGAACCCCTCCTTTCCCCCGCTCTCGGTCGATCCCGGAACGGCCCTCGTCACCGATGGCGAGCGGACGCTGACCCACGGCGAGGCCCTCGAGGCGGCCCGTGGGGTCGTGGAGGAACACGACCTCGAGGCCGACGATCGGATCGTCGTCCGGGCGCCGCTGTCGAATCCTGGAACCGTCGTTGCCGGCGTGCTCGCGCCGCTGCTGATCGAGGGGACGATCGTTCTCACCGACGGGACCGAGAGCGACCGCGGGAAACGCGGGGAGGTCGCCGTCTCGAGCGATCCCGCCCCCGAGCCGGCCCGGATCGACGTCGAGAGAATCGACTACTGATATCGGAACGCACCGCCCCTTGCACAACCGTTTACTGGCTCTCCGTAGTAGGTCCGGTCATGCCAGACGTAGCCATCGTCGGCGGCGGTACAGCCGGACTGAGTGCGGCGCTTTTCACCGCGAAAAACGGCCTCGAGACGGCGGTCTTCGACACCGACGAGACGTGGATGCACAAGGCCCACCTGTTCAACTACCCGGGAATTCGCAGCATCAGCGGTAGCGAGTTCATGTCGGTTACTCGGGGCCAGGTTCAGGATCGGGGTGCTGACCTCCACATGACCGAGGAGGTGACCGACGTCGAGGAAACCGACGACGGGTTCCGAATCGAGACCGCCGACAGCGAGTACGAGGCGACGTACGTCGTGCTCGCGACCGGCGCCGACCGATCGATCGCCGAGGAGATCGGCTGCGAGTTCGACGACGACGATACCGTCGACGTCAATCTCAGCATGGAGACGAGCGTCGAGAACTGCTACGCGACGGGCGCGATGGTTCGCGCCGAGGAGTGGCAGGCCGTCATCGCCGCGGGCGACGGCGGCGCCGCGGCGCTCGCCATCCTCAGCGCCGAGAAGGGCGAACACTACCACGACTTCGACACGCCTGGCGACGTTCCGACGTTCGAATCGGAGTAGCCGCAATCCACCCTGCGTGTTCGTGGTCGGCGATTATTCGGGGGCGAGCGCTTTGACGTAGTATGAGCATCGACACACTCGAGGGGCTGTTCGTCTACAAACTCCGCCAGCAGTACTACGTCGAACGGGAACTCGTCGAGACCCTCGACGAGCTGGCGACGAGCGCGAACAACGGGCGGCTGCGTCAGAGCTTCGCCGACCACCGCGAGGAGACTCGAACCCAGGTCGAGCGACTCGAGGCCGTTTTCGAGGCGCTAGACGTCCAGGCGGAGACCCGGGAGGCGCCGATCCTCGACGCGATCGACGCCCAGCGGCGCGGCTTCGAGGCCCAGATCGACGACGAGGACCTGCTCGACACCGTCTACCTCAACGTCGGGCTGATGACCGAACGGGTCGAGATGACGACCTACGAGGGGCTGTCGATGCTCGCGACCGAACTCGGGCTCGACGAGACGGTCAGGGAGCCACTCGAGGCGAACTACGACGAGGAGCAGTCGACTCACGGCGAACTCGACACGCTGGCGGCCGCCTCGGAGATGAAGTCGCTATGGGATCGGTTGACGCCGTCGTAAGGGGTCTCGGCGGCTATCTCAGCCTCGCTCCGCGAGCCAGTCGGCGATCCGGGGCCATCCTCGCTCGTGGGCGACGTCCGCCACGGAGAGCCCGACGTGGCCGGTCGGGAGCTCGACGATCTCGGCCTCGTCACTTCCGATCGCCTCGAGAAACGGAACGCTCGCCTCCCGGGGGACGAACGTATCGTCCTCGCCGAGGACCAGCAGGGTCGGCGCGTCGATCGCCGACAGCTCGACCCGTCGACCGCCGAGCTCGAGCTCGTTCTCGATCAGTCGGTTCTCGAGGAGCAGGTCCCCGACGAACTCGCGGTAGAGCCGCGCCGGAATGTCGGGGCCGCCCTCGACCCACTCGAGTTTCCGTCCCTGTTCCTCGACGGACGCGGAATCCTCCAGTCGGTCCCAGAGTCGAAGCGGCGCGGTGACGGTGTACTCGACCGGCTTCCGGCACGCGAGGCCGACCTCGAGCAGCGGCGTCGGAACGGCGTCGAACACCCTCGCGATCCGCTCGTGATCGTGTCCAGCGGCGAGCGTCCGAAACAGCTCGAGATCGTCCCCGGCACGGAAGTCGATCGGCGGTCCCTGGAGGACGCGATCCGGAAACAGGGCGGCGTAGGCGACGACGGCGGGACGGACGTCGAGTAGCCGAGCAGGTGGACCGACTCGGTCCCCTCGCGCTCGCGGACGGCGTCGACGCAGTTCGCGAGAAACCGGGTCACGTAATCCTCGAGTCCGAGCGAGCGATCGATCGGCGAGGGATCCCCCCAGTCGACGACGTAGACGGGGATCCCGCGCTCGAGGAACCGGCCGACGACGCTTCGTTGCGGCGAGAAATTGAGGATTGACGGATCGTTGATGAACGCGTAGGCGACTACTACTGGCGTCGCGTCGGTCGGCCGTTCCGGATCGTACCATCGGAGTCGAACCAGGTGTTCCTCGTAGACCACGTCGTACGGCGTCTCACCCGGTTCGGCCGCGGCGAGTTGGAGCGTTCGATACGGCGCCTGTCCGAGCTTCCGAGGGGTTCGGACGGCTCAGTTCGTGAGCTGACGCGAGCACTGGAGGGGATCCATCTGTCGTCCGTACTCGAACGATCTACACGCTTGAGCCGCATCCTTGCAGGGTTCGACGCTTCGGAGTCGCGTCGTGGCTAATCCCCGGAGCGCGGGCGACCGGGGCTCGAGGCGGGCGGGGACGACCCGGTCGGCGGCTCGACGACTCCACTCTCACGCCGAAGCCGTCGCTCGGCGCGTCCGGCGAGGTTTTTCAGCAGGATGCGACCCGAAAACGAGAGCCTGTGGCGCAGTTTCCGGTAGTAGACCTCGCCCAGCTCGGCCTCGGGGACGGTCGTCGGCTCGAACGTCGGATCCCGAAGATTGGCGACGCCCTCGCTCAGCAGCGAGATCTGTCGGCTCACGGCGCGGTCGAAGACGTCCCACAGCGTGGCGCAGTCGTCGATCGCGACGTCGTCGTACGCGACGATCTCGCCGCCGTCGATCGATTCGTTCAGCCGCTGGAGCGTGGCGCCACACCGGTCCCGCCCGTCGTGAAACACCGCCGGTGGCCCCATCCCCCGGTAGGATCGAATGTCGGCGGGGTGGAAGCTCAAGACGCCGAATTCGGGTGCCTCGAGGATCGGGCCGCGAACGAGTCCGAAGCCGAAAAGCACCAGCGCGTCACACTCCTCGGCGACGCGGTCGACGACGTCGTCCGGGAACTCGTACCAGGCGCCGTCGGTTTCGGGCTCACACCGGACGTGGTCGGCGTCGGCGAGGACGGCGAGGTTCTCGACCGACCGGCGCCGCCAGAGCGGGCGCTCCTCGCCGATCAGCTTGGCGAGGTTGCGCTCCGCGAGCACGAGCGCCCACGCCCGCTGGCGCTCGAGCAGGTCGACGAACTGTCGGGCGTCCGCTAGCCCGATTCGGTTTCGCGTGTTCCACGCCTCGGGGTCGCCGTCGGCTTTCTCCTCGTTCGTGACGACCAGCGACACCGCCACGTCGTGGTCGGCTTGCAGCCGCTCGAGGGCGCGGACCTGCCACTCGTTGAGGTACGGATCGGCCAGGACCCCGATCGTCTTCGGCCCGGATCGTGTCATGGTACGTTCGTCCGCCCGTCTCCCCCTTAGTTACAGTCCCCGTGCGTTCGGTTACGGGCTCCGAACAGGGGCGGAAACCGGCTCGATACGAACTCGCCGCTGGTGTCCGAAGAGAGGAAAAGACGACGCCGACTACGACTCCGAGAGCAGTTCCTCGACGTACTGCTGTTCCCACTCTCGACGCGCCTCGAGTTCGCGCTTGCCCCGTCGCGTGACGGTGTAGAAGTTCGTCCGTCGGTCGACCTGCCCCTTCTCGACGAGTCCCTTGTCGACGAGCGTGTCGAGGTTCGGGTAGAGCCGCCCGTGGTGGATATCCTTCTCGTAGTACTCCTCGAGTTCCTCCTGGATCGCTAGCCCGTGGGGCTCGTCCTCGCCCTCGATGACGTACAGGAGGTCCCGCTGAAAGCCGGTTAAGTCATACATGTTTCCTCGATTGAGCTATTGATATAATACGATATCGGAATCGACCGATTTCGAATTGGGTCAGCAGTGCTCTCGACCGGACGGTCCAGAACGACGATCACCTCGTGAGGTCCACGTCGGTACCACGACATTCGGGACAGATTCGTTCGCCCCCGACTCTCGGATCCCCGTCGCGAATCCGCCAGTTGAGTTCGTTTGCGCCCCCGCTCCAGCGGCAGGTTCGACACTCGGATTGCATCGGCTTCGGTACGTCGTGTGAGGTGATACCTCTTTTCACACGATGGCGAACCGGTAGTCGGATCGAGACGAACTCGCGAGACGACTCTCACGGGTGCAAGCATCGAGCGCGCACACGGCGAACGGTCGGAACGGACGAACCGGCGACGCCCCCGCAGTGGCGTTGCGGTCGAACGAAACGGGACGGTACCGGGAACCGCTCACTCGGTCGTTGCGTACGGATCAGTCGGTCCGCTCTCCAGTACTTCGAACGACGTCCCCCCGCAGGAACACTGGCGGACACCGATCGGTTCGATCGCTCCGCCGTCCGACTGCCGGACTGCGAATACGTTTCCACACTTCGTACACGTTCCAGCAGCCCTGGTTTTGGACGCCATACACGTTGCATCACCATCAAGTAACATAAGGCGTCCGTGAATACAACCGTAGTACTCGAGTTGTTACTACGGGTGTAACAACTACGTCGTTCGGCGGGCAGATGGCGCGGTCGCGTTCGACTCTCCCTGTCGTCGGATCCGTATAGAGAGGGACGGACGGCGAGGGCAAGCCGGGTCGGTTGAGCCACGCCTCCAGTGGCCACTGAACGTCGTTGCACGCCCGCTCACGAGAGGACGCTCGGGGATCGGGCCGTTTTCGGTCTCCGGGCGCTGTCCGTGGGCAGTGTAAAAAGCGTTCCAGCCGTAGCTGTAGCGGCCGAACGCGCCGAGAAACCGCGCGAGGTGAAGTCCCGCTTCAACTCGCTCCGTGTGGTTCGTATCTGGTTCGTGGTGCGAGGTCGGTGGGATCGAGGGTGAAGGCATGACCTCTGACCGTTAGGGCAGTTCGAATAACTCCCCCACCGACCACCTGGTTCTACTTAGGGTGGTTACAATAATCTTTTTATTAGTTAGGTGTAATAAGAAGTTGCGAGCTGCGACTAAACATACTAGAGGGACCGCCGTTCAACTGCGGACCGATATGTCTCGCGTCAGAGCCACGGATCGGTACGGACGTTTCGACGAACCGACGATCCAGTCGCTCGAGGCGTGAGGTCGGACGCTTCGAAAGAGCAGCGATGGGGGGGAGGGGAGTGGCCGAGGAAACTCACGAGCGATGCCTGTCAGAGGCAGTATTCCACCGGCCATTTCACAAAATAACATACTGGAATAAATACTTTCTGCCCGGAGATACTGACGGTGGACATCGTCTGGAGCGGCGCTATGCTGCCGGGAACGATGCTCGAGACGACGTGAATCTCGAAGAACCGTGGCGAAAGACTGCCTGGCGTCGTCCGGGTTTCGTTCGTCGCGATCGTCTCCGGGTCGGGGCTCGTGATCGTGATGCAACGTTTCGGGCGAATCGGAGCGGAGAACGCGGGCTGTGCGGCGAAGTCGACGGCAACCCAGAGGACACGGCCCCCGTCACCGTAACTCGAGTTCGAACCCCCACGTTCCGTGCTCGCCGTACTCGTGTGCCGCTCGATACGTCCCGGGGTCCGGACACGAGTCCGTCAGCTCCTCGTCGACCGGCGCAATCGCGTACCGCTGTTCGATGGCGTCGCCCGGCTCGAGAACGGTCTCCACTTCGACGTCGTCGCGTGCGATCCGTCGCTCCAGTCGAGCACAGCCCTCCTCGTCGAGCAGGGCGGCGTCGACTTCGTCCGCCAGCCCGATCTCGAACGAGAGCGGATCGATGTCGTCGTCCACCGACGCGAGCGAGAGCGTTATTGCCGGATCAGTTTCGCTCGCGTCGGTCGCCTCACCGAGACAGCCGCTGCCGGACAGCCCGAGCGCGGTGCCGACGCCGGCGAGGACCGTCCGTCTGTTCATGGCCGATATCTGGCAAGTACGGATAAATCCCTTCTTCAAAGTGAAACGGCTGTTTCACTCTTCGGTTCGTCCACTGGGTCGCTCTCGAACGACCCGAACCGTCTCGTCGCGTCGCTCGTGAAAGACCGCGACGCAGTCGGGCGCTCGGTCGTCGAGTTCGATCTCGAGGACGTACTCGACGACGCCGAGACACTGCACGCAAAAGCTGTCCGGTTCGTCGACACCGATCGTTACCTCGAGTGTGTCGCGCTCGTACGAAACCGACTCGAGGACGAGCGCGTGACAGGGCGTCGGCGTTCGGATAACTCCCTCGAGGACGAGCGTGCCCCCGTCGAGCCGAGCCGTCGCCGCGTCGTCCTCGTCGCTCGCACAGCGCTGCTCGCGGCGCTCGATCGACGCCGTCGCGTCGTCCTCTCGGGCGACGACCGCGCCGAACCCGGTCGCGAGCCCGCCCAGCAGCGTTCGCCGTCGCATACTGTACCCGCCTACGGCGCGGGATAAATCGCTTTGCCGTCGTCGGGGGTCGCGCCCGGGGTCGCCCTCGATCTACCGGAGTCGGTGGATCACGCGCAGCAGAATCGAGGTCGCCGTCCCGATCCCGGGGATCCGCGTCGAGAGCGCGGCTGCAGCGAGCAACAGCAGCGCGCTCTTCGGTCGCCCGCGGGCGAACGCGAGCCCCGCGTCGATCACCGTCGAGACGATACTGAGCTTGTTCGCCGACGAGCCGCCGAAACCGCCGTTGCTGGTGTTTGTGGACATCGTACCCCTCGTAGGGGCGCCACGAGGAAATAGTACGCCCCTGAACCTCCAGGCGGAGACCGGACGGCTGGCCGACGCTTCGGTCGCTTTCGCCGAATCCGCTCGCTCCGGTGCATCGATCCAAGTCCGACCCCACGTCGGCACGCCTATTACTGTCCGACGCCGCGTTGGGAGTAGATGAGCGAACCAGCGGAGACCGTCGGATTCCTGGTCGCCGGCGAGCCCTCGCCGGAACAGCGCGCCGCCCTCGAGTGGTGTGCGGCGGCCGGGATCGACGTCGAGACGATCTCACTCGCGGCCGTCGCCGGAGGCGACGGCCGGCTCGCGGCGTACGACGTCCTCTGGTGGCACCGCGCCAAGCCGGCCGACGACGCCGTCGCCGAGGACGCAAGCGTCCCGATCGAGGCGTTTCTCACGGACGGCGGCGGACTCTTGCTGTCCCTGCGGGCGCTCGAGGCCGTCCCCGCGCTCGGGATCGATTCGGTCGGCCCCGACGCCGCGGGAACGGAGGAAGGGACGACGGGCCTGCTCGTGAAGTCGCTGCGCGCCGACCGTCCCGTCTTCGAGGGACTCGAGGGGCTGCGGGTGCCGACCGCCTCGCCGGAGGCCGAGCAGCCGTTCGCGCGCTACCAGGGGATCCTCCCGCATCGGGGTGCCGTCCTCGCGAGCACGCTCCGAACCGACGGGGAACGGCCCCACGAGACCGCGCTGCTCGGCTGGCGGATCGGCGACGGCGACGTCGCCGGGCTCGGAACGGGAGTTCGCTTCGACGGCCCCGTCCCCGTCCCCGAGGCGGCCGCCCGAAACCGGGACCGCCTGCTCCGGAACCTCCTCGCGGTGCTCGGTGGGGGGGATCGACTCCTCGAGCACGATCCCAAGGGAACCCCCGCGCTGTCGGCCGACCGCAAGCGGTTGGCCGACGACCACCACCGACCCCGGTATCACGTCTCGCCGCCGGGCAACTGGCTCAATGATCCGAACGGACTGATCAAGTGGAACGGAACGTACCACGCCTTCTACCAGTACAATCCCGGCGGTCCCCACCACGGCACGATCCACTGGGGCCACGCGGTAAGCGAGGATCTGGTGACCTGGGAGGACCGCCCGGTCGCGCTGACGCCCTCGCCCGACGGACCGGACCGCGACGGCTGCTGGTCGGGCTGTGCGGTCGACGTCGACGGCACCCCGCAGATCCTTTACACCGGGGGCCGGGACGACGTCCAGCTCCCCTGTCTGGCAACCGCAACCGACGACGAGCTGACGGGCTGGGAGAAGTCCCCGGAGAACCCGGTCATCAAGTCGGTCCCCGTCGAGCCGCGGCTTCGCTCGAGCGACCACTGGCGCGCGGAGTTTCGCGATCACAACGTCTGGCTCGAGGGCGGCGTCTGGCACCACCTCATCGGCTCCGGCATTGAGGACGGAGGCGGGACGGCGCTGCTGTACACCAGCGAGGACGACGACTTCACCGACTGGACCTACGAGGGGCCGATCCTCTCGGGTGAGGCCGAGACGGACGGCGTGATCTGGGAGTGTCCGGAGCTGCTCGACCTCGGCGAGAAACGGCTGCTGCACGTCTCGAACTACGAGGAGGTCCGGTACTACCTGGGCGAGTACGCCGACGGCTCGCTCGAGGTCGAACGAACGGGACTGCTCGACCACGGCGCGTTCTACGCGCCCCAGTCGCTGCGCGACGACGGCGGCCGGTGGCTCACCTGGGGGTGGATCAAACCCGATCGGAGCCCCGAGGCCCAGTGGGACGCGGGCTGGTCGGGCACCCTCTCGCTGCCCCGCGAGATCGACCTCGACGAGGCGGGTCGGCTCCGACAGCGCCCCGCGGCCGAGCTGACCGCGCTCCGGGAGGAGCGCGGCTACGACGGCTCCCCGGCCCTCACGGACGAACGCCACGACCTTCCCCTCGACAGTCGGTCGTTCGAGCTCCGGGCCGAGATCCGACTCGACGACGCCGACGAGTGCGGGCTCGTCGTGCGGGGATCGCCCGACGGCGAGGAGGAAACTCTGCTGCGGTACACCCGCGAGAGCGACCTCGTCGTCGACCGGTCGGCGTCGACGACCGACCACCGGGCCTCGAGCGAGCCGATCTCGATGCCTGTCACGCCGGTCGACGAGAGCCTGTCGCTGCGGCTGTTCGTCGACGGCTCGGTCCTCGAGGTGTTCGCCAACGAACGCCACTGCCTGACGACGCGGATCTTCCCGACCCGACCCGACAGCGACGGCATCGCGCTGTACGCCGTCGACGGACGGGCCGTTTTCGAGGATCTCGAGGTGTGGACGATGGGATCGGCCTGGCCGGACGTCGGGGCCGAATCGGAGCGGGAGTCGGAGCGCCCGGTCGGTCCGGAGAACTAGTACTCGCCGCCGCCGTCCCCGCCGCGGTAGGAAGCGAGTAGCGAGGGGAGTTCCTCGCGGGGCAGCGGCAGGTGGCCGTGATCCAGCACGCCGAGCACCCGCGTCTCGGCGCCGTCGACGCCCAGCCGAACCGTCGGGGCGAGGGTGCCCCCGAACCGACGCTGCTGTTCGTCGTCGGGCAGATGCGCGACGTCGTCCAGCGAGAGCCCGCGCAGGTCGTAGTAGTTGAAGAAGCTGCTGACGAGGATCTCCTCGCGGTGGGGATAGGCCAGCCAGGAGTAGGTCTGGAACGGCGCGCTCTCCGGATTGGTGAGCACGAGCCCCGACTCGTTCAGCGGGACGTACTCGCCGTGCAGCGAGTCCGCGACGAACCCGTACAGCGCGTCGTACCCCTCGAGCCCCTCGGCGAAGGTGTGCTCGTGACTCGAGAGGAAGAGGTAGTAGCGACCGTCCTGGACGACGACGTGCGGACGCTCGAGCTCCTGGTTCGTCCCGACGCCCTCGAGGATCGGCGACTCGAGTTCCCACTCGGTCGGATCGCCCGACGGCGAGACGGCAATCCCGACGCTGCCGTTGAAATTGAGGTGTTCGGGGTCGGCGTCGTACCGGTCGCTCTCGAGTTCGGGATCGGGAACCGGCGTGTTGGCCTCGAACAGCAGGCAGGTCTCGCCCGTCGCGGGATCCTCGAAGAACCAGGGGTCGCGGAACGTGTAGATCATCCCCCGGGATTGCTCCTCGCGCTCGTACTCGGTGCCGTCGGGCTCGAGCAGGATCTCGTGGTCGAACGGCCCCGAGATCTCGAGGCCGTCGTCGTCGTCGGCCTCGACGGTCCCCCCTGACCCGACGGCGAGGCGCTGGGTGTAGGTGAGGTCGGTCTCGTCACGGGTTCCCGAGGCGGTGTAGTAGAGGTACAGCCGGCCGTCGTCCGCCGCGGCCCCGCGACGGTCGTACAGCGCCGAGCCGGCCCACTGGCGCGAGCCGAACGCGGCGCCCTCCTCGAAGACCCTGCCGCCGCAGGTCCACTCCCGGCCGTCCCGCGAGTAGAAGTACCGGATCGTCGCCACGTCGTGGCGCTTGCCCGGCAGGAGGTCGGCCGGCGCCGTCAGCGAGAAGATCACGCGGTAGCCGTCGATCTCGGCGATCGTTCCGTCGCGGTTTCGAAGGAGCCAGGTGTCCCAGATGTGCAGGTCCGGATCGATATCCTCGGCGGGCGGGTAGACGACCGGCGCGAGCGTCTCCTCGCTGCGCCGGATCGCGGCCGCCTGCGAGCGCGTCCACCGCGAGATCGTCCGCTTCTCACGAGCGGACCGTGGGTCGTCGTGCATGCCGTAGCGTCCGCGAGCACGGTAGAAAAACGATGTGAACTCCGGCCGTTCTCGAGCCAGCCTACTGGTTGTCGAGTTCCGACTCCTCGCCGGGCGTCTCGGCGTCGTCCCGCGGCACGTCGATGCTGTCCGGGCTCTGGCCCATATCCTCGCCCTCCTGGATCGCCTTGGCCTCCTGTTCCATCTCCTCGACGTTCATCTCGAGCTCCTCGTCGATCTCGCCGAGGATCTCGCTGATGTCGTCGAGGCCGATCAGCTCGCGAGTTTCGTCGTCGAAATCGAGGCTCTCGAGCTGGCCGTCCTGTTGCTGGACGTCGCTCCCCGAGAGATGCTTGCCGTAGCGTCCGACCATCGACGTGAGCTCCTGGGGCATGACGAACGTCGTCGACTCGCTCCGGCCGATCCGTTCGAGCGTCTCCATTCCCTGATCGATGATGGCGCGTTCGCCCATCGATTCGGCGGATTTCGCCCGCAGGACCGTCGAAATCGAGTCACCCTGCGCCTCGAGGATCTGGCTCTGCTTCTCGCCCTGGGCGCGGATGATGTTCGACTGCTTCTCACCTTCGGCCTTCTCGACGGCGCTGCGGCGTTCACCCTGTGCCTCGAGGATCATCGCGCGACGTTTCCGTTCGGCGGAGGTCTGCTGTTCCATCGCGCCCTTGACGTCCGGCGAGGGCGTGACCTCGCGGACCTCGACGCTCTCGACGCGGATCCCCCACTCGTCGGTGGGTTCGTCGAGCTCCTGGCGGATTCGCTCGTTGATCATCTCCCGGCGGCTGAGCGTGTCGTCGAGCTCCATGTCGCCCAGGACCGCACGCAGCGTCGTCTGGGCGAGGTTCGAGACGGCGTTCTTGTAGTCGTCGACCTCGAGGAACGCCCGCTTTGCGTCCATCACGCGGATGTAGACGACGGCGTCCGCAGTAACGGGCGAGTTGTCCCGGGTGATCGCCTCCTGGGTCGGCACGTCGATCGTCTGGGTCCGCATGTCGAACGTGTAAACCCGCGAGACGAACGGCGGCACGATGTTCAACCCCGGCTGAAGCAACTTGCGGTACTCTCCGAAGACGGTCAGTGCACCCCTGTTGTAGGCGTCGACGATCTCGACCATCTGCCAGACCGTGATGGCCGCGACCGCGAGCACGAGGGCCCCGATGAATAGCATCGGATCGATCCCGGGATCCTCGAGCTGTAGGACTGTCGCCACCAGTTCGTTCATACTCGAATCAGGGGTTCCGTTCGAATAACTCTTCGTTCAGGAATATGTGAGAGAGTACCACTTTCCGGACGAGCTTGCCGGTATCGTCCGATTTCCACCGGCGGATCCGAGTCGCGAACCGGCGCGGGTCACTCCTCGGTAGTCGTCCCGCTCGCACGCAGGACGTTCGCTCGAGTTCGGCTCGACCCGTAGCCGACGCCGCGCCTTGGGAAGCAGGCACAACCCTTTCCGGTAGCGCTACCGTTGCTGGACGTATGAACGAACGGCTACTGGTTCCGATCGACGACTCGGATCCCGCTCGAGCGGCCCTCGAGGAGGCGACGGAACTGTTTGATCCCAAAGAGATCGTCCTGTTGCACGTTCTCGAGCTGGACGAGGTCACCTACGGCGCGGCCGGCGCCGCGGCGGACGGCATTCGGGAGGAACGCGAGGAGGAAGCCCGGGAGCTGTTCGACGACGCGCGGCGAACGCTCGGCGACGACGTCTCCGTCGAGACGGTGCTCGAGACGGGCGATCCGTCGTCGGTGATCGTCGACGTCGCCGAGTCCACGAACGTGGATCACGTCGTCATGGGGAGCCACGGACGGTCGGGACTCTCCGGAATCCTGGTCGGCAGCGTCGCCAAGAACGTCATCGGGAACTCGCCGGTCTCGGTGACGATCTCGCGACCGTAGCGATCGGTTCCGCCCTGTCGATCCTCGTTTTCGCTTCGCCTCGGCCCGATGGCGGCTGTCGGACCGACGCGCGCTCGTTCGAACGCCAACCGGCTCGCTCGAGAGCCCGCTCGTTTCTCGGCTCGTCGAAACGGTACCGTCTGGATCGTCCGAAACGATCGGCGATCGGTCCGCCGATTCAGTGCATCGCGGACTCGTCGATCTCCTCGGCGGGTTCGGGACCGAAGAACTTCAGCAGGACCGAGACGCCGACGCAGATCGCGCTCAGTCCGGCGATCACGACGAACCCTCGAGCGTAGCCGATCTCGCCGTAAATGTCCACAAACACGCCGAGGATCGGAAGCACGAGGAGGGTTCCGGCGCCGCCGATGCCCCCGATCCAGCCGGAGGCGCCGCCGACGGCGTCCGGCACGTATTTCGGGACGAGTTCGAACACCGCGGCGTTCGCGACGCCCATCCCGGTACCCAGTACCATCATCCCGACGAAGGCGGGGATTACGGCCTGGGAGACGGTGGCGATACCGGCGCCGATCACCATCACGGCGAAGCTGACGGCGGCGACGTTCTCGCCGCCGAACCGGTCGCTCAGGCTGCCGCCGGGAATTCTGACCAGCGAGCCGTAGACGACGAAGACACCGGCGAACAGCCCAGCCATCGAGAGCGTCATTCCGTGAAAGAGGTTCCAGTACGTCGGGTACCACGTCGTCAGCGCGGTGAAGCCGCCCCCGTAGGAGACGGTGTAGAGGAAGACGAGCACCCAGGTCCAGCGGTTCGTCGAGGACTCCTTCAGCGAGTCCCAGGTGCCGCCGCCAGGGAAGACCTCCTGGCCCATGTCCTCGGCGACGCTCTGTGCTCGGTCGCTGTCGAGTCCCCTGTCCAGAAGCTGGAAGTAGTACGGGTTCGCGCCGTAAACGAAGTACAGTGCGGTCGCGGCGAGCATGAAGACGAGCCAGCTCGAGTACGCGAGCGCCAGTCCCGCGACGCCGATGAGGAAGGGGATGACGGAGTTGATGATCCCCGGACCGATGTTCCCGGCGCCGCCGAAGACGCCCATCGCGAACCCCTGTTCGTCCTCGGGGAACCAGTAGGAGGTCTGGGCGATGCCGACCGAGAACGTCGCGCTGCCGGCGCCCGCCAGAATCCCGAATACGAGCAGCGGGACGTAGAGGTGGGAGCCGAAGTTGTCGGGGTAGAACAGAAACAGCGTCGCGACCAGTCCCACGAACCCGACGAGCGTCATTCCCAGAAGGATGAGAATGGGCTTTCGCGCACCGATGTCGTCGACCCAGGCGCCGAAGGGCACCCGGAGCACTACCTTGCTGATGTGGGGCGACGACAGCAGCAGTCCCAGCAGCGCCCCGGAGATCCCGAGCGCCTCCTGGAACGTCGGTCCCGCCACGCCGTAGAAGGCGATCGTGGTGAGTCCGGCGAAAAACGACAGCGTCGCCATGATCAATCCCCGTCTGGGACTCCCGGAGAGATCGTACTCGTCACTGTGTTCCGCGTCCTGAGTCATATGCGCACACAAAATTGTCTGCATAAGAACAATTCTCTGCCTTCACGACAAAGCACCCTTAGTGGGGGTAGGAGCTCTAAGAATTGCAGTCAGGATATTGGGTCGTCTAAATTTATCTGCTCGAGTATAATTTTCGGTTGCTCCCGGAGCGGCCGACGAGAGCAGGTGAGCACCCTTAAGAGCCGCCGGAAACAGGGTTCGCGTATGCAACCGCGCGACCTGTCCGACCACGTCGCCTACGAGGCGGGGCGAGGCATCGAGGAGGTCGCCCGCGAACTCGGGCGCGACCCCTCGGAGTTCATCAAACTCGCCTCGAACGAGAACCCCCACGGTCCCTCCCCCGCGGCCGCCGACGCCGTCCGGGAGGCGGCCGGGAGCATGAGCTCCTACCCCAAATCCGCCCACACCGACCTCGCCGACGCCGTCGCCGACCGCTGGGCCGTCGACTCCGCGCAGGTCTGGCTCGCAAACGGCGGCGACGGCGCGATCGACTACCTCTCGAGAGCCACCCTCGAGCCGGGCGACGACGTGCTCGTCCCCTCGCCGGGCTTTGCCTACTACGGGATGAGCGCCCGTTTCCATCACGGCGACGTCAGAGAGTACTCCCTCGAGCGCGAGGCCGACTTCGCTCAGACGCCCGAGACGGTGCTCTCGGCGTACGACGGCGAGCGGATCATCTACCTCACGAGCCCGCACAACCCCTCGGGGTCGACGATCGAACTGGCGGACGTCGAGGAGATCGCCGAACAGACCGGCGAGGACACCCTCGTCGTCGTCGACGAGGCCTACGGCGAGTTCGCCGACGTCGACAGTGCCGTGGCGCTGCTCGAGGGCCGGAACGGGTTCGAGGCCCGCGACGACGTCGCCGTCCTGCGGACGTTCTCGAAGGCCTACGGCCTCGCCGGGGTTCGACTCGGGTACGCGATCGTTCCCGACGAGTGGGCCGACGCCTACGCCCGGGTGAACACCCCCTTCGCGGCCAGCGAGATCGCCTGCCGTGCAGGGCTGGCGGCGATCGACGACGACGAACACGTCGAGCGAACCGTCGCGACGGCCCGGGACTCCCGCGAGTACATGCGCGATCATCTCGACGCGCGAGTCTGGCCCAGCGAGGGCAACTTCGCGCTCGCGGCGGTCGGCGACGCGACGGCCGTCGCCGAGGAGCTCCAGGAGCGCGGCGTCATCGTCCGGGACTGCTCGAGCTTCGGCCTGCCGGGCTGTATCCGGATCACCTGCGGCACCGAACGCGAAACCGAACGCGCCGTCGAGACGGTAAACGCCGTCCTCGAGGACCTAGAACTCGAGCGAGAACCGGAGGTGACCGACGCGTGAGGATCGCCGTCACCGGGACACCGGGAACGGGGAAGACCACCGCGACGGAGCTGCTCGAGGAACGGCTCGCTGACGGCGAGTCGGCGATCGAGGACGACGCCCTCGAGGTGATCCACCTCAACGAGACCCTCGAGAAGGAGGAACTCTACACCGCGATCGACCCCGATCGCGAGAGCAAGATCGCTGACCTCGACGCGCTGGCCGACCGCCTCGCCGACTACGAGCGCGCAGTGACCGAGTCCCACCTGGCACACCACTTCGAGGCGGATCGCGTCGTCGTCCTGCGTTGTGAACCGTCGGCGCTGAAGGAGCGCCTGCTCGAGCGCGGCGAGAGCGAGGCCAAGGCGACCGAGAACGCCGAGAGCGAAGCGCTGGACGTCGTCCTCGCGGAGGCGGTCGAAGAGCACGGCCTCGAGTCGGTCTACGAGATCGACACGAGCGACCGCGATCCCGAGGCGGTCGCGGCCGACCTCGAGGCCGTCGTCGCGGGCGACCGGGAGCCAAGCGCCGGCGAGGTCGACTTTGTGGGGTACCTCGAATGACGCTGGATCAGCTCCGTCCGTACGTCTCCGGAATTCTGGACCCGTTCGTCGAGGGGTTCGACCGGCTGGGAATGACGCCCAACGGCGTCAGCCTGCTGGCGTTCGGGATGGCGGTGCTGGCGGCGCTCGCTTTCATGCTCGGCGGGCGGGTGGCGCCGATCTGGTTCGTCGCGGCCGCGATACTGGTCTTTCTGAACGGCTGGCTCGACGTCATCGACGGGGCCCTCGCCCGCGAACAGAACGTCGCCTCCGCGGGCGGGGACCTGCTCGATCACGTCATCGACCGCTACGCAGACATCGTCATCATCGGCGGGCTGGCGGCCGGCGTCGAAAGCTACTTTTTGGGCTTTCTGGCGGTGACGGGCGTCGTGATGACCTCCTATCTCGGCACGCAGGCCCAGGCGGTCGGCCTCGATCGGGTCTACGGCGGGCTCATCGGCCGCGCGGACCGGCTGGTGATCATCGGCCTCGTCGGTTTCCTCGCCTACCCGATATCGGGCATCTACGGCGGACTCACGCTGATCGGCTGGCTGCTGGTCTTCCTCGCGGTCGTCGGCCACATCACCGCGCTCCAGCGCTTTTACTACGCCTGGATCGCCCTCGAGTAACCGTCCCGCTCGGCGCCGACTGCGGGGGACTGGGACCGCGCCGCATGGTTTATCACGTCCCGCGATATAGGTTCGGACATGGTTCAATGCGAGATGTGTGGCACCGAGACGTCGTCTCCGAAGACGATCAAGGTCGAGGGTGCGAAGCTGGACGTGTGTTCGAACTGTACGGAGTTCGGGACGGAGGTGAAACAGCCCAGTAGCTCGAGCTCCTCCACGAAGTACTCGACCAGTTCGAGCTCCTCGAGTTCGAGCTCCGGCGGGGCCACGAGCGGCGGGTCGACGTCCTCGAGTTCCGGCGGCTCGCGCCGCCAGGACATGTTCGACGACATGGACGAGCTGGCGACCGACTACGACGACCGCGTCCGCAACGCTCGCGAGGAGAAGGGACTGAGCCAGTCCGAACTGGCGAACGAGCTCAACGAGAAGGCCAGCCTCGTCCGGAAGATCGAGCGGGGTGATACGCTTCCCAGCGACAGCGTGCAGTCGAAACTCGAGAGCCACCTCGGGATCGAACTGAGCGCCGAGGGCGGCTCCGCGGAGGACTCGGAGTGGTCGGGCGGTTCGGCGTCGGGGAGCTACACCCTCGGCGACGTCGTCAAGCGCAAGGACTGAGACGGCCTGCTGTAGGCCAGTTCCGGCGAACCCGACGGGGTTCGGGTTCGCCGGCATACCTTACGGCGGGTCGTCCGATCGCGACCGACTCGCAAGCTATTTCTCTCCAGCGGGGGGCGTCTCTCGTATGTTCGTTCTCGTCAACCTCAAGACCTACCCGTGCGATCCGATCGAGGTCGCGGAAGCCGTCCGCGACGTCGACGACCGAACCGACGCCCGACTGGCCGTTGCGCCCCAGGCCGCTCACCTCGAGCGCGTCGCCGAGACGGGCGTCGAGACCTGGGTCCAGCACGTCGATCCGATCGATCACGGCAGCAACACCGGTCACACGCTCGCCGAGTCGGTCGCCGACGCGGGCGCCGACGGCACGCTGATCAACCACTCCGAGCAGCGCCTGAAGCTGGCCGATATCGACGGCTCCGTTCGCGCGGCCGGACGCGCCGGCCTCGAGACGGTCGTCTGTGCGAACAACCCGGCCCAGATCGGCGCCGCGGCGGCGCTCGGCCCCGACGCAGTCGCCGTCGAGCCGCCGGAACTCATCGGCACCGGCACCCCCGTCAGCCAGGCCGACCCCGACGTCGTCGAGGACGCCGTCGACGCCGCCGAGAACGTCGACGACGACGTCGCCGTGCTCTGTGGTGCGGGTATCAGCACCGGCGACGACGTCGTCGCGGCGGGCGACCTCGGCGCCGAAGGGGTCCTGCTGGCAAGCGGGGTCGCGAAGGCCGACGACCCGACCGCGGCCCTCGAGGACCTCGTCGAACCGCTGTAGCGGGAATCGTTTTTACGGATACCGGCCCAACCCGGAGGTATGTCACCGGATCACGCCGTCGCTGTCGCGCTCGAGAACCGACTGATGAGCAACGGGATTTACCTCACCGACGTCTCCTGGCCCGACGGCGGCGGTGACGAGGCGCCTCCCGACGGCGCGGCGCTCGACCTCGAGTACGAGACCGTCGCCGAGGCGCCGTTCGTGACGACCGACGAGGTGAGCTCCGTCGTCCGGATGCTGCTCGCGATCGCCGAGGAGCGAGACTGGACGCCCGGGCGGCTCGAGGTGACCTCGCGCTCGACCGACGGCGAGTTGCGGGGGCGCTGGCACGTCGAGGGGGAGTGGTTTGCGGGACTCGACGACGAGCTCTCGGAGGTGGAGTTCTCCCAGCGCGTGCTCGGAACGGTCACCGGGCCACCCGAGGCCGAGTAACCGCGTTCCGGCCCCGTGAGAACGAACCGAGACACCGATATGGACGCAGTCGCGAGAGTCGGGCATGGACACACCGGCCCGCTCGTCCGCGTTCTCGATCGACCGGGAGGGGCTTGCGCTCGGCGCGGTCGATCTCGCCTTGCTCGCCGCGATCATCGTCGTCGGCCAGCTGAGCCACGGCGTCGACCCGGTCGGGGAGCCGCTGACCGCCCTCGAGACGGTCGTCCCCTTCGCCGTCGGTTGGCTCGCGATGGCCCCGCTGGCGGGGCTGTACGCGCCCGGGGTCGCCGCCTCGCCCGCTCACACTGTCCGTCTGACCACGGTCGCCTGGGTCGCGGCGGCGAACGTCGGCCTGATCCTGCGGGCGTCGGCGCTGTTCGACGGCGGCGCAGTCTGGCCGTTCCCGCTCGTAATGACCGGGTTCGGTCTACTCGCTCTCGTCGGCTGGCGCGGGGCCTACGCGGTCTACGCCCGCTCCCGCCGCTGACCGCACCGAAACGGTTCCGCCCGACGACTCCGAACGCTGACCCTCCACCGGGACTCTCAGAAACCGAATAGGATGTTTTCTTGCTGATACGCCCCGTAGATAATATAATCATCGATCGTGTTCTTCCCCCGTTCGACGACCGACGAGCGCAGAGCGCCTCTATCGGGCTATTTTTTGGGCTTCAGCCGGTATATAGTCGGCGCGCTGTGAGGGATGGCTCCCTATCAAACCGATGGTTTCGCGCCTCAGAACATCGATATAAATTTCCCATAAGTTATGAAAATGGTTCCTCACTAATACGAGTTAGAAATAGGTCCGGTATCAGCTAATTATGGGAAACACTTATACCACTATTCCGCATAGTATAGAATACATTATGACTGGATACTACGACATTGTTCTCGGCCTCATCCCAGTCGCACTGCTCGGCATCACCGCTGCACTGACGTTCGTCGGTCTGTCAGTGACGGCGGCGATACCGGCCGGAGCGTTCGCCGCGATGGTGCTCATGGGCCACGCAATGTTCGTCAACACGCCAGTCGACT
Source organism: Natronococcus roseus (assembly GCF_043677095.1). Taxonomy (NCBI): domain Archaea; kingdom Methanobacteriati; phylum Methanobacteriota; class Halobacteria; order Halobacteriales; family Natrialbaceae; genus Natronococcus; species Natronococcus roseus. Next base: position 287,362 of record NZ_JBHLJR010000005.1, on the reverse strand, counting down.
CGACGGAGGAGGTCCAGTCAGCGCCCCAGCCGCTCAACGCGGACTGAATCCGATCTCGAGCCGGTATCCCTTTCTCACTTCCCGCTGTTTTTCCCGGTGTGACCGACACCCTGTTTCTGACGAGCGAGGACGTCGACGGCCTCGCGACGCCAGCCGAGTACGTCGACGCCGTCCGCGAGGGGTACCGACAGCGCGGCGAGGGCGCCCCCGCCCAGCCCAGATCGAAGCTCGTTCGCGACGAGCCCGCGGGAATGCTCACCGGCTACACCGCCATCCTCCCCGACAGCGGCGTCATGGGTGGATACACGTACAGCGCCGGGTTCGGCGCCGAGGACGCCTGGTTCGTGTTGCCGCTGTTCGACGCCGACAGCGGGGCACCGCTGGCGCTGTTCGACGGTGCGAGCCTGAACCCGTTCAAGACCGGCGCGGCCGGCGCCGTCGGGGTCGACGCCCTCGCCCGCGAGGACGCCGACACGCTCGGGATCGTCGGCAGCGGCGCGCAGGCACGCGGCCAGCTGCGGGCGACGGCGACCGTCCGCGAGCTCGCCGACGTGCGGGTCTACTCGCCGACGGCCGAGAACCGCGAGGCGTTCGCGGCCGACTTCGACGCCGAGCTCGCGGCCGACGTCCGGGCGGTCACCTCGAGCGCCGACGCGGTCGCCGGTGCGGATATCGTCATCACGGCGACGCGGGCGAGCGAACCGGTGTTCGACGGGGACGACCTCGAACCCGGAACCCACGTCACGGCGATGGGCCAGTACGGGACCGACAGCCGCGAGCTGGATACGACGACGATCGAGCGGGCGACGTACGTTCCCGACCTCCGGGAGCGAGCGACCTACGACGCCGGCGCCTTCCTCGCGGCGCTAGAGGCCGGCGTCGTCGGCGAGGACGACGTCCACGCCGAACTCGGCGAGGTCGTCGCCGGCGTCACACCCGGGCGGACGAGCGACGAGGAGATCACCGTCTTCGACAGCGGCGGCACCGGGGTCGAGACGGTCGCAGCGGCGAACATGCTCTACGAGCGCGCGAGCGAGGAGGGGCTCGGCACGGAGATTCCGTTCGCGCCGGCCAGCGAGGCGCTGACGGGCGACTGATCCCGGCCTCGTGCTGTGACGAACGGTTTCGAGATCTGTCGGTATCGATCGGTTACGAATCGTTGCCGACGGTGATAGAATATATGGCGCTGCTACCGCCAGCTAACGTTAAATTGCCGGTGTAATTCCTGCGAAACCGTAGGGGCGTTCAAACGTTTCGATCCCTTACGGCGCCCCATGTCCCGCGCGGCCGAGCTCGCCGCGGTTCTCGAGACCCGCGACTCGCTTGCGATCGTCTGTCACGACAATCCCGATCCCGACTGTCTGGCCAGCGCGCTGGCTCTCGAGGCGATCGCCGACCACGCGGGCGTCGGCGACGTAGCGATCGCCTACGGCGGCGACATCTCCCACCAGCAAAACCGCGCGTTCGTCTCGGTCCTCGAGCTCTCGCTGCGAACCCTCGACGAGACCGAACTCGACGACTACGACGCCGTCGCGTTCGTCGACCACTCCCAGCCCGGGGCCAACACCGAGCTGCCGGAGACGTTCCGTCCGGATATCGTCGTCGACCACCACCCCGGCGACCCGATCGAGGCCGAGTTCGTCGACGTCCGCGTCGAATACGGCGCGACGGCGACGATCTTCGTCGAGTACCTCGCCGACCTCGGAATCGAGCCGACCCCCCGGCTGGCCTCGGCGTTGCTGTTCGCGCTCCACCGGGAGCGGCTCGACTTCGTTCGCAGTCCGACCCGCCGCGAGTACGAGGCCGCGCTCGCGGTCTACCCGGAGGCCGAGCTCGAGGCGCTCGACCAGCTGTACGGCAGCGCCTTCTCCGCGGCGACGCTCGACGCCATCGGTCGGGCGATCGCGACCCGCCAGCGCCAGGGGTCGTCGATGGTCGCCACCGTCGGCCGGACCGCCGAAACGGACGCGCTGCCACAGGCCGCGGACTACCTGCTCAACCTCGAGGACGTCGACACCGTGTTGGTCTACGGCGTCGTCGGCGACGCGATCCGGCTGAGCGCCCGGTCGATCGATCCCGAGATCGACATCGGCGAGGCGCTCGAGGCGGGCTTCGACGAGCTTGGCTCCGCCGGCGGCCACCACGACATGGCCGGCGGTCGGATCGAGCTGGCGGCGATCGTCGACGACGTCGATCCCGAGGCCAGAGATCTGCTGACCATCGTCGGGAGCCGGCTCCCGGACCGGTTCTTCGAGGCACTCGAGGGCGGGAGTTGAGCGTCACTCGATGTCGATGGCGTGCGAGTCCTCGCCGGGCTCGAGCTTGGGAAGGCGGATCGTCAACACGCCGTTGTTGACCGTCGCCTCGATCCCGTCGGCGTCGACGGGCTCGGGAAACGTGAGCTGGCGGCTGAACGACTCGAGTTCGCGCTCGCGACGGAGGTAGCTGTCGTCACGTCCGTCGGTCGTCCCGTGTTCGCGCTCGCCGCTGATGTAGAGGGTCTCGCCCGAGAGCCGACTATCCAGATCCTCGGATTCGTAGCCGGGAACGTCGACGGTGACGACGAACTCGTCGTCGTGATCGGCGAGGTCGAGCGTGGTCGTTCCGCTGCCGAACGCGAACTGCTCGCCCCGCTCGCTCTCCCAGTCTCTGGCAGCCTCCTCGAACTGGCGGTTCAGTCGGTCGAACAGTTCCTCGAGGTGGTCGAAGGGATTTCGTCGGCCGGCCATAGCAGTTCGACCCACTACCGGGGTCCTCGAAAAAGCCATTCACGGGTATCGGAACTGTCACCGACTCGGACGTGTCGGTTCGCGAACGCGGCAGCATCCAGGCTCGTCGTTTTCCGTCTTCCGACCCTCGCTTCGGGTATGACGAAAGCGCTGTTCGTTGTCAGCGAGGAAGGCTACTGGGGCGAGGAATGCATCGAGCCGCTCGAGACGCTCTCGGACGCCGGCGTCGAGATCACCGTCGCGACGCCGTCGGGCGGACCGCCCGAACTCGACGAGACCTCCGCCGACCCCGACGAGGTCGGGGAGGAGACCGCCGAGCACGTCCGGGAGGTCCACGAGAGCGACGAGCGCCTGAACGATCCGATCCCGACCGCGCAAGCCGACGGCGAGGCCTACGACGCCGTCGTCTTCCCGGGCGGCCACGGCACCGAGTGGGACGTCAACCAGGACAGCGACGCCCGCCGGCTCCTCCGTGAGGCCGTCGAGGGCGACGACGGGACGGCGCTGGTCGTCTGTCACGCCGTCGGCATGCTCGGGTTCGCCCGCGACAGCCAGGGCGCCTTTATCGTCAACGGCCGCGAGGTTACCGGCTTCCCCAACGAGTGGGAGGAAGACATCCTCGACGAGAACGACGTGATGCCGGACGGCCGCAAGCTCCCCTACTGGGTCGCCGACGAGGTCGAGGCCGCGGGCGGCGAGTTCGATCCCGAACTCGACGCCGACACGAGCGTCACCGTCGACGGCGACCTGCTGACGGCCCGCGGCCCCGAGTCCTCAAGCGCCGCGGCCGAGGCGCTGCTCGAGGAGCTCGACCTGTAGACCGGAACCGGGCCAGTTATCCCTCCGGATTGCCGAGTTCGGGTGTGACCGCCGACCCGACGCCGCCCGAGCGAACGACCGAGCTGCGGAGCGAGAGCTACCGGATCACCGTCGACGACGGCCGGGACTCGTTTTTCGCCCTGAGTATCGAAGACGCCGAAAACGAGGAGGCGTGGCTCATGTCCGACACCGTCTACGCCCTCGAGAGCATGCGGTAGCCGGTCCGGCACCGGCTTCCCCGTGGCGAATCAGTCCCTTTTTACCCCGCGCCGGGGAACGGCCACTATGAGCTTCGAGAAAGACGACGACGTCGTTCTACACGACGAGCACAGCGAGTTCGACGGCGAGACCGGCACCGTCACCCAGACGATGGAGTCGATGTTCGGCGACGTCACCTACACGATCAGCTTCGAGGACGGCCAGGAGACCGGCGTCCCCGAGGACTCCCTCGAGGCGGCCGACGGCGCCGACGAGGACGACGAGGAGTAACCCCGACCGAGGCGACCCGACGGTCGCCCGCTCGTTCCGAACCAGCGATCCGCACTGTATCCGCAGATGCCACAGATACCCCTTCACTACGTCGACTTGCGGGCGTTTTGCTACGCCACCGAGGACGAGAAACGCGTCGAGCAGGCGCTTCGGACCTTCCTCCCCGAGGAGTTCGAGATCGAACGCGTCGAGAGCGAGGGCCACTACGGCGACCGCATCCTGGTGCTGTCGGCCCGCGTCGAGAACGCCGACGACGTGCGCCACGTCCTCTCGCGGCTCGCCGACCTCGAGGACCTCGACGGCCTCCTCGGCGAGCTCGACGACCGCGTCACCGAGAACACCGAGCTCTTCTTGCGACTGGACAAGCAGGCCGCCTTCGGCGAGGAGGTCCGCCTCGGCGAGGGGATCACCTTCCGCGCGAAGGTCGAAGCCTACCCCGCCAAGAAGGACCAGGCCGTCGACAACGCCGAGGAGGTCCTCGAGCGACTGCGAGACGGGGAGTAGCCCTCGAGCGTAGCGTTCCGTCCGCCTGCCGACGCGAAACGGGAGCGCCCGTGCTGTAGCGCTTCGAACCCACCGATCAGCCCGTGAGCACGACATGATAGCGGTGTCAGTCGAGACGGCCGTCGAGATCGCGACGACGATCTTCGTCCTCGCGACGATGTTCTCGATCGGGATGGAGCTGTCGCTCGATCAGTTACTGGCCGCGCTCCGCAAGCGGCGACTGATGGCGAAATCGCTGGTCGTCAATCTCGTGGCGATCCCGGTACTCGCGTACCTGCTCGTCCGTCCGCTTTCCGTGGAGGCGGGGTACGCGGCGGGGATCGTGCTGATCGCCGTGGCTCCCGGCGCCCCTTTCGGGCCGAAGTTCGCCGAAATAGCGAACGGTGACATCGAGTTTGCCAGCGGCCTGATGGCGGTTCTCGGAATCGTCTCGGTCGTGACGATACCCGTCAGCCTGGCGCTGCTTCTGCCCGGAAACGTTGCCGTCGATCCGCTCGCGATCGGGTGGATGATCTTCGGTATTCAGCTCCTCCCGCTGCTGGCGGGAATGGGGCTCGACGTCCGGTACTCCGCCGTGACAAAATGGCTGTACCCGCCGGTACAACGGCTCTCCGATCTCTCGTTTCTCTTCTTGCTCGTCCTCCTGTTGGCTGCCTATAGCAACGAGATGGTCTCGCTCGTCGGCACGGGAACGCTGTTCGTTTCGGTCGTCATCATCGCCGTGTCGCTACTGCTCGGGTACGTACTCGGTGGACCGGGACGGAACACGCGGGAAGTGTTGGCGACGACGACCGCCGCCCGAAACGCTGCGATCGCGCTCTTCATCGCGACGACCAGCTTTTCCGATCCCGACGTGCTGATGGTCGTGCTGGCGTTTTCGTTTATCGGCGTCGTTCTCTCGGGACTCCTCGCCGGAAGGTGGAGGCGACTAACAACGTGATCCCAGAGCGTCTCGAGATCCGCTTTTCGAGTCCGGTCCGGGAGCCGATTCCTGTCACGTCCGCCCGTCTCCGTGAGGAATCGACCGATCTGACCCGCGACCTGGACCGGGTCAGGTACGGAGCGTGTGCGACTATTCGCTGGTACCTGTATCCCGGCACGATCCGGCGTCGTCCCGCGGTCGCTCCGGAAATGACTTACAGCAGACCGTACGACGATCCGGTATGCACGTTTCCGTCGTCGGTGAGGATCCCGTTCGCGACGCCGTCGAGACCGCGCTCGAGGACGTCGACGTCTCGGTCCGTTCGACCGGACCGGCAGCCCTCGAGGACGCCCGTTTTGCCGTCGTCAGCGACGTCGCCGGCGCGGCGACGTTCGAGCGAGCGAACGAGGCGGCGCTGGCGGGGGGGACCCCCTGGATCGCCGTCGAGATCGGTGGCGTCGGCGGCCACCCGATCGCGGAACTGGACGCCGCCGTCTCCGGGTTCGCCCCCGCGACGGGCTGTTTCGACTGTCTTCGCGCCCGCGTCGACTCACACCGCGAGTCCGCTGGGGACGAGCCCAGCGCCGACTCGAGCGCCGCTCGCTTCGCCGGCGCGCTCGCGGGTCGGGAGTGCGTACGGGTGCTGTCGGGCGAGGAGCGGTCGGTCATCGGCCACGTCGTCGAGGTCCCCCACAGCCGACGACGCGTCCTCCCGGTGCCGGGCTGTGACTGCGGCGGCGAACGGGATCGCTCCCTCGGGCGCGACGACGAGTCGTTCGATCTCGCACACGCCGTCGAGCACGCCGATCAGGCGATCGACGACCGGGTCGGGATCGTCAGCACGATCGGCGAGGTCGAGTCGTTCCCCGCGCCGTACTACCTCGCGACGACGGCCGACACGAGCGGGTACAGCGACGCCAGCGCGGCCAACCAGGCCGCGGGCGTCGACCCCGACTGGAACGCGGCGCTGATGAAGGCCGTCGGCGAGGGCCTCGAGCGCTACTGTGCCGGCGTCTACCGGGATCGCGAGTTCGAACACGCGAGCGAGGCCGATCTCGAGCGAGCGGTCTCGCCGACCGATCTCGTTCGACCTGACGACGCCCCCGAGTACGATCCCGACGAGGAGCACCGCTGGGTCGAGGGCGAGAGCCTCGAGACGGGCGACCGGACCTTTCTGCCGGCCGCGGCCGTCCAGTTCCCCCAGCCCGGCGAGCGACTCGTCCCCGCGATCACGACCGGTCTCGGGCTCGGTTCCTCGACGGTCGACGCCCTGCTGTCGGGGCTGACCGAAGTCCTCGAGCGCGACGCGACGATGCTGGCCTGGTACTCGACGTTCGAGCCACTGGGGCTCGCCGTCGAGAGCGAGACGTTCGCGGATCTCGAGCGCCGCGCGGCGAGTGAGGGACTCGCGGTGACGCCGATGCTCGTCACCCAGGACGTCGACGTCCCCGTGGTCGCGGTGGCGGTCCACCGCGAGTCCGCAGACGGCGACGGCGAGACGGAGTGGCCGGCGTTCGCCGCGGGCTCGGCGGCCGGGCTCGATGCCACCGAGGCGGCGACGGCGGCGCTGGCGGAGGCGCTACAGAACTGGATGGAGCTGCGCGGACTCGGCCGCGAGGAGGCGGCGGAGGCCTCGGCCGCGATCGGCGAGTACGCCTCGTTCCCCGAGCCCGCGCGGGCGTTCGTCGACGTCGACCGGACGGTTCCCGCGGCGAGCGTCGGGCCCGATCCGGTTCCGACCGGCCGCGAGGCACTCGAGGAACTCGTCGCACGAACGGTCGACGCCGGACTGGAACCTCGCGCAGCGCGGCTGACGACCCGCGACGTCGAGGGGCTGGGCTTCGAGGGCGTGCGAGTCGTCGTCCCCGGCGCCCAGCCGCTGTTCACCCGGGAGCCGTTCTTCGGCGAGCGCGCCCGGGCGGTGCCGGCCGAGCTCGGGTTCGAGCCCGCACTCGAGCGGCCGTTCCACCCCTACCCCTGATCCGCGTCGTCGTCGCCTTCGGAGCCGTCGTCGTGTTCCTCCTCGAGTTCCTCCTGTTCCTCCTCGGCTTCCGCCTCGTCCTCGGTGATCTCGAGTTCGATCTCGTCCTCGTAGAGGCTGATCAACACGAGGTCCGTTTCGTCGGTGATCGTCCCCATCTCCACCAGATCGTCGACCTCGTCGTCGCCGTGTCGGGTGACGCGGAACTGCTGATCTTCGCCCTCGATGTGAGGTGGAGCGACGCGCTCGCCGGGCGTGATAGTGAACGCTTCCTCGTAGCTCTCCCGGCCGTTGCCTCGAGCCACGGCGTCGAGGCTCACGTCGTACGGGTGATCCCCGTCGTTGGTGATCTCGACCGGAACCGGGCTCTGGAGGCTCCCCGTGAAGTGGTCCTGGACGCCGTCGATACAGCCCGCGAGACCGACGAGCGCGACGGTCCCGGCGGACTGCAGTACCCTGCGGCGGTTCACGCTCGATTCTCGGGGCCGAGCGACCGTCAGTATTACTTTTCGGCCCCGCTGTGAGCGGCTCCTTTCGAGGAGCGGCGACGGAGTTTAACATGTTAACGATCACCTACTCGGCAATCTATTGTGTGTAATAGGACGATGATTTGTGATAGAAAGCGACGGGTCGGCCGAGCGCGGCCGGTCCCGAGGGGACGCCGCGGGGGACGCGGGCAACGCGTCGAAACCGTCGGCGGGCGGCCGGACCGACGACTCGAGCGAGGGGTGAGCGACCGATGACGCGGAACACGACGATGACGGTGATCGGCGTGCTCTCGGTGGTCGCACTCGTCACGGCGGCGCTGGGACTGTACCGCGTGTTCTCGTTTGTCGGTGCGGCGACCATCCTGGCGGTGTTCGCGGTCGCGACGATCGAACGCAACGGGTCCGAACTCGATCTCGCGCCCTACACCGGACTGATCGGCATCCTCGGCGCGTTCTTCGTCGCTGGCCTGGCCGGAATCTGGCTAACCTGGGAGCCCGGCGTCACCGACTACAGCTACGTGCTGGGCGTACCGACGTCGACGCTGATCTACTTCGGGTTCATCTGGCTGTTACCCCTGACCTGTGCGGTCTACTACTCGCTGCTGTTCGATCGAGTCGCAAGCGAGGAGATCGTCGAGGGCATCCTCGAGGACGCCCGTAAGGCCCAACGGGGCGAGTCGCTCCCGCTGGCGTCCGAACAGCCCGAGAACACCCTCGAGGCGACCGACGGAGGTGAGCGGACCGATGAGTAGCGTCCTCGGAGCCGCCGGAACCGTCCTTCAGCAGGACGGGATCCCCGTCGCGGACGATCCGATCATCCTCGGCTTCGGCGCGGCGTACCTGCTGATCGTCCTCCTGATCGGTATCTGGGGCTGGATGCGAACGGAGTCGACCAGCGACTTCCTGATCACGGGCAAGAGCATCGGCACCTGGGTCCTCGCGCTGACGGCGTTCTCGGTGATCCAGTCCGGGTTCGGTTTCATCGGCGGTCCCGAACTTGTCTACGAGTTCGGGACGACCGCGCTGTGGATCTTCTTTACCGCGCCGCTTGGCTTCCTGCTGACGTGGGCCGTCCTGGCAAAGCGGATGCGCCTGCTCGCCGACATCCGGAACGTGTTGACCCTGCCCGACGCGATGTACGTCCGCTACGAGAGCGACTGGGTTCGCGGGCTCAGCGGCGTCGCCGTCGCGCTCGGCGTCGTCGCCTATCTGGCGGTCAATCTGGCGGCGCTGCAGTTCGTCATGCGGGCGATCTTCGGTATCCCCGTGCTGTGGGGCCTGTTCGGGGGCGCGCTAATCCTGCTGCTGTACTGTATGCTCGGCGGGATGATCGCGGGCGTCTGGACGGACTTCCTGCAGGCGATCACGATGGTCGTCGGCGCCGTGTTCGTCTTCGCGTACGCGATCTCGTTCGGGGGCGGGATGGAGAACATCTCCCAGAACCTGGCGAGCACCGATCCGAACCTCATCTCGCCGTTCGGCGCGATGGGCGGTGCGACGACCGCCGTGCTCGTCGGCATCGCCTGGTGGGTGCTGTTCTCCGTCGGTGCGGCCGGCCAGCCTCACCTGATCACGAAGTTCTACATGAGCCGCAACCTCACGATCCTCAAGTGGGGCGCACCGATCGCGGCGATCTCCTACGCGATCTCGAGCCTGATCGCCTTTTCGGCCGGCCTCTCGATGCGCGCGATGGTCGAGGCCGGCCAGCGCGAGGCGACGTTCTCGGCCTCGGAGGTCGGCCCCGTCTTCGTGCTCGATCACACCGGAAGCATCGTCGCCGGGCTGATCCTCGCGGCGCTTCTGGCGGCGATCATGTCGACCAGCGACTCGTTCCTGAACATCGGCGCGGCCGCGATCTCGCGGGACATTCCGCGGGCGCTCGGTCGGCCGATCACCGATCCGAAGACCGAACTCCGCGTCACCCAGGCCGCACTCGCGGGGCTGACGGTGCTGTCGACGATCGTCGTCTTCTACTCCGACGCGCTGGTCGGCATCCTCGGCGCGATCAGCTGGGGCTTCTTCGCCGCCGCGTTCGTCCCGGTAGCCGTCTTCGGGTTGAACTGGAAGGGGGCGACCAAAGAGGGGGCGATCGCCGCCCTCGTGGTCGGGATGAGCTACAACATCATCTACAACGTCGTACCTGAGGCCGCGGCGATCGTCGATGCGGGCTGGCTCAACTGGGTCAGCGAGAACGTCGTGATGGCGACCTACCCGTACCCGCCGGAGGTCCCCGCGGAGGCGATCTCGCTGCTCGTGACGATGGCCGTCTTCGTCTTCGTCTCGATCGCCACCCAGAAGGGACGTGAACTGCCCGCCGACCTGCACGCCCTGTTCGAACGGTGATGACCGCGACCGAGGAACCGATCGCGAGACTCACCCACTGGATCCGCCAGCGCCCGAACTCGATCGAGTTCTGGGAGCTGGTGGTCACCGACGAGCGGCTGTTCTGCTGTTTCGTCGGCGAATCCTACCGCTCGATGCTGCTGCGGGCCGACATGGGCGAACGCGGCCGCGCGCTCGTCGCCGACAGCGCGCCCGCGGAACTCGAGTCCCTCGAGGAGCGGAACTTCTCGGTTCCCCTCGAGGCCGTCGGGGGAATCCGGCTCGTCACGGGAACGCGGTTCCGGCGAGCGAAACTCGAGATCGAGTGGGACGACACGGACGCCCCCTACGACGACGGGATGACGCTGATGGCGTCGAGCGGAGCCGAGTCCCAGGCCGACGTCGTCGCCGGCTTCGAGGACGAGCCGTCACTCGAGGACGTCGATCTCGAGGTCGAACGACGGGGCTGGTTCTAGGACCGCGTTTTGCTCGAACGGATGACTTTTCACGTCGACCCGTGAGGGATCGTGTATGTCCACGGGTGCGACGACGACCGTCGAGATCGACACGACACTGTTTATCACCGTCTCCGGGCCACCGGGCTGTGGCGCGACGACGCTCTGTGAGCGCCTCTCGGATGCGATCGGCTGTCCGTACGTCTCCGGCGGGGACATCTTCCGCGAACTCGCCGAGGACCGCGACATGAGCCTCAACCAGCTAACGGCGAAGGCGGAGGCGTCGGGCGATATCGATCGGGCGCTCGATCGACGGCTGCAGTCGATCGCCGAGAAGTGGGGCACCGCGAACAAACCCTTCATCCTCGAGTCCCGGCTCGCGGGCTGGATCGCGGGCGAGCGCGCCGATCTTCGGATCTGGCTCGACGCCCCCGAGGACGTCCGCCTCGAGCGCATCGAGGATCGTCTCGAGACAGAAGCCGAGATGCGGGTCCGGGAGGTCAGCGAGGCGGGCCGCTACGAGTCGTACTACGAGATCGACATCGACGAGCGAGAGTTCTACGATCTGCAGCTCAACACCGCCCGCTGGGGGAAAGAGGGCGTGTTCCAGATCGTCCGGGCGGCACTCGAGGAGTACGATCCGGACGCCGATACGGGGGCGTTTCCGACGCCGGCGCTGGACCCGTAGTCCGTTCGAACACCTCGAGGACGAAGAGCGAGCCAGCACTGTACTGAACGGCCTAGACGAAAACGCTCGCCACGTTACATAGCGGATGCGAATGGAACGACCAGTGCTACGGAGGTGTTCGCGAGCACCGCGAGCGATTCACCGCCGGAGCGGGGTGAAACCCCGCGACGGCGGCCTTTTTCATCGAAGTTTTTTGGCGGGGTTCGACCGAGTGAGCGCAGCGAACGAGGGAGGACCCCGATAAAAAAGTTCGCTGTACGTATCGGCCCCCGAGGACCGACCGTCCACCGGAACGTGGACGGTTCCAATCGTCCGAACCGAATTACCACGAGTTTGGGATCGTCTCGCTCCCTTCGTCGGTGCGCGACACAACCTGTCGGGGCTCGAGCGCTCCTCGTTCGAACGCGACGAGGCCGACCCGGCGGGCACGTTCGGCGGTAGTTCTTTCATGACATCCGCTCTCGTACGACACGAATGACGTACTTCGTCACGCTCGAGGGGGGGACCTACGAGGAGGCACGCGAGTCGTTCTCGTGGGACGTCCCCGACGGGTTCAACGCGGCCGTCGACCTAGTGGGAAAACACGACGACGGCGACCGAGTCGCCCTCCACCAGGCCTTCCCCGACGGGCGACGCGAGCGCTACAGCTTCGACGACCTCGATCGGCGCTCGAGCGCCGTCGCGAACGCCCTCGAGTCGCTGGGACTGGGGTTCGGCGATCGGGTCGCGGTCGTCGTCCCGCAGAAGCCGGCGAACGTCCTGACCCACCTCGCGTGCTGGAAGCTCGGTGCGGTCTCGTTGCCGCTGTCGGTGCTGTTCGGTACCGACGCGCTACGCTACCGGCTGACCGACAGCGAGGCTCGGATCGCGGTCGTCGACGTCTCCCAGTGGGAGACGATCCGCGAGGTCGCGCCCGACTGTCCCGACCTCGAGGCCGTCCTGGTGGTCGACGGCGAGCCCGAGATCGAGGGCGGGACGGTCGGCGACGCGTCGGTCTCCCGATTCGAGACGGCGATCGACTGGCGGGACGACGAGTACGAGGTCGCGGAGACGGACGTCGACACGCCCGCGATCGTCATGTACACCAGCGGGAGCACCGGGAAGCCGAAGGGAGTGCTCCACACGCACGGCGTCTGGCTGGGCCACTGTCCCGCCTTCTCGATGTACTTCGAGCGCGACCTCGAGGGCACGTACTGGACGCCCGCCGACTGGGCCTGGATCGGCGCGCTGGGGGATCTGGTCTTTCCGGCCTGGCACTACGGCCAGCCCGTCGTCGGCTATCCGATGGGATCGTTCGACCCCGAGACCGCGTTCGAACTGCTCGCGGAGTTCGACGTCACCGGTTCCTTCCTCCCGCCGACGGCGATCCGGATGCTGATGGACGTCGCTGATCCCGCCGAGCACTACGAGCTCTCCCTGCGGGCGATCTGTTCGGGCGGCGAGCCGCTCACCCCGGAGATCCTCGAGTGGGCCGAGGCCGAACTCGAGGGAACGGTCGTCAACGAGCTGTACGGACAGACGGAGGCGAACCTCCTAGTGACGAACTGCCGGGAGTGGTTCCCCGCGAAAGCGGGCAGCATGGGGAAACCGGTGCCCGGTCACGAGGTCGCGGTGCTCGACCCCGAGACGGCTGAGCGAGTCGAGCCGGGCTCGGTCGGCGAGATCGCGGTCCGGCGGGACGACGACCCTGTCGTCTTCACGGAGTACTGGAACGACCCCGAGAAGACCGCGGCCGCGACGCTCGAGCGGGGCGACGACGGCGACCAGCGCGGCGACGGCCATCGCAATGTGGTGCGGTCCGAATCGGACGGGACGGCCGAGGGCGAGACCTGGCATTTGACCGGCGACCTCGCCGAGCGCGACGCGGAGAGGTACCTCTGGTTCAAATCGCGCGACGACGACCTCATCATCACCAGCGGCTACCGGGTCGGCCCCCGAGAGGTCGAGGAGGCGATCCTCGAGCACCCGTCGGTCGCGCAGGTCGGCGTCGTCGGGGTGGCTGACGACCGTCGCGGCGAGATCATCAAGGCCGTCGTCCAGCCCGGGGCGGGGATGGCGGGATCCGAGGAGCTACGCGAGGAGATCCGCGAGCTGGTTCGGGACCGATTGGCCGACTACGAGTATCCACGAGAGATCGAGTTCCGCGAGGAGTTACCGCAGACGACGACGGGAAAGATTCGACGGTCGGAGCTCGAGGAGACGTAGCACGGCAGCGGTCGTGCGGGTGGCTCGAGTGCGGGGCGACGCGCCGCGAGAGTCGGCTTACTCGTTGGGCGAGTAGTTCGGCGCCTCGTCGGTGATGACGACGTCGTGCGCGTGGCTCTCGGCCTGGCCGGCCGAGGAGACCCGGACGAACTCGCTGCGCTCTTTGAAGTCGGGTACCGTCGCGGCGCCGACGTAGCCCATGCCGGACTGCATGCCGCCCGCGAGCTGGTGGAGCTCGGACTTGAGGGTGCCCTTGTACGGCGTCGCGGCCTCGACGCCCTCGGGGACGTAGTCGTCTTCCTCCTCGGGCTCTTCTTTGAGGTAGCGGTCGGCGTCGCCGGATTTCATCGCGCCGACGGATCCCATGCCGCGGTACTGCTTGTACTTCTTGCCGTTCATCGTCACGACGCGGCCGGGGGCCTCGTCGGTGCCGGCGAAATAGGAGCCGAGCATGACGGCGTCGGCGCCCGCGGCGATCGCCTTGATCGCGTCGCCGGAGTAGCGGATGCCGCCGTCCGCGATGACGGGGACGCCGTGTTCGCTCGCGACGTCTGCAACCTGGGCGACCGCGGTGATCTGGGGCATGCCGGCGCCGGAGACGACTCGCGTGGTACAGATGGAACCGGGGCCGATGCCGACCTTGATCCCGTCGGCGAACTCGACCAGTTCCTCGGCGGCCTCGCGGGTGCCGACGTTGCCGACGACGACGTCGGCCTCGACGGATTCGCTGATCTCGCGGGCGCCCTCGATGACGTTGCGGTTGTGCGCGTGGGCGGTGTCGATAAACAGGATGTCGGCGTCGGCCTCGTCGGCGGCCTCGGCGCGATCGCGCTCGAAGGGGCTGACGGCGACGCCACAGCACAGCTGGCCGTCCTCGTCGCGGACGGCCTCCTTGTACTCGCGGCGCTGGAGGATCCCCTGCATCGTTACCAGTCCGACGAGGAGGTTCTCGTCGTCGACGACGGGGACGCGCTCGATCTTGTGCTCGTACATCAGCTCGAACGCGTCGCGGGGGTCGACGTCCTCGTGGACCGTAATGACCTCGTCGGTCATCGCCTCGGTGACGGGGTCGTCCTCGTTGACCTCGAGGTGGGGCCGGATGTCCGTACTCGAGATGATGCCCAGTACTTCCCCGCGCGTGTTGACGACGGGGGCGCCGCCGACGCCCTGGCGGGCCATCTGATCGTCGATCTCGCGGACGGTCATCTCGGGGTCGGCCGTGACGACGTCCTCGTAGGGGATGACGAGTTCGTCGGCGCGCTTGACGCGGCCGATCTCCTCGACCATCTCGTCGACGTTCATGTTCCGGTGGATGACGCCGAGGCCGCCGTGGCGGGCCATCGCGATGGCCATGCCGCTCTCGGTGACGGTGTCCATCGCGGCCGACAGAATGGGGACCGAGAGCTCCACGGAGCGGGAGACGTGCGAGGAGAGATCGGCGTCGTCCGGTTCGACGCGGCTCTCCTTGGGACGGAGGAGGACGTCGTCGAACGTTAGCGCTTCCGGTACCTGGAGTTTCGAGGAGTACGGCTCGTGCTCGGGAGCGTCGTTCGCCATGTAAACTGTCCGAAAGCGTCGGCAAAAAGCGTTGCGAGACCGGGGCGGGGTTGTCAACGGCTGCCGGTGGCGGTGAGCGGTGATTCAGGCCGGCGAATCGCCACACGGCGTGTAGAACCACACAGTCCGGGAACGTGCACCACACATTCAGATCAGTTCATCTTTGTCAGGATCTGGGCGTTATTGGCTGAGATACGCCGAGTTGTGCAATCGCTTCTCACGCAACGTTTATTGACGGGCCAGTAGACCGTACGTGTATGAACGCTGTGAGTTTCAACAGCTCCCGACCCGTTGGCCAGACGAGCGCTGCCGCCGTCGCCACCAAAATTTTCGGGAACTTTACAGCTAAACTCACAGCGCGGGGCCTCTCGATGGACTGGCTCGCCACGCCCTCGTGGCACTCCCGTTCACACCACCCATCGGCCTCGGGTCACGGCCATCGAACCTAAGCGATGAGCACGTCCCAACACCCGATCGCCCTCCGGCTCGAGAACCGGGTGGGCGGCGATACGAAGCTGTTAGCGCTGGTAATGATGCTCCCGCTGATCGACGGGATCTTCCCGGCGTTGATCCTCGCGGGAGCGCTCGACGACCCCCTCGGAGCGGTGCAGATCGGCCTGCTGATCTTCGGAGGCAGCGCCACCGTCGCCGTGATCCTCGCCGAGATGAGCGGGACGCCCCGCGAGCAGATCAAGATCGTCCTGCTGGTCGGCGTTCCGCTGATCCTGCTGGCGGCGGTGCAGGCCGCGCTGGCGCCGGCGATCGACACCGTGCTCAACGAGGCCGTCTTCGAGCGGTTCGCGGCGGTCGTCATCCTCGCGATCGCGGCCAAAACCGCGAGCGCGACGATCGGCGAGTACCTGCCAAGTCCCGCAGTGATCGTCGGACTGGGCCTGCTGGCGAGCCTCGAGCCCTCCGGTGCGGCGTTCGTCGTCATGGACGACCCCGCGCTGGTCGCGAACGCGACGCTCGCGGCCGTCGTCGGCGTCGCCTTCGCGCTGGGGGTCGCCATCAGCGGCCCGTACCTGCGCGAGTACATGGACATCGACCGGTTCCGCTTCGGCAGCGCCGTCGCGCTGGGCCTGCTGCCCCTGTCGCTTTTGGGGATGGCCTTCGGCCAGGCCCCGCTGGCGGCGCTGCTGGTCGCGGCGGTCTTCGCGATCGACATCCCGCTCGAGCGCGACGACGAGTCGTCCTCGCAGTCGACCTCGAGCTCGAGCGAGAGTTCGCCGCGGTTCTCGAGCCCGTCGCCCTCCCCGTCGCCGTCGGCCGAATCGGCGCCCGCGGTCGGCACCGGGCCGCTGTTCAACCCCGGGGGCTCGAGTTCGAGTCCGGGTTCGTCGACGTCGACCGACGGCGGCCAGGACCGGTCGGCCGCAGAGTCCGTCGACGAGGACTCGGATGAGGATTCGCTCGAGGACGACGACAGTCCGTTCGACGACGACGAGGAGGAGCGCGCCCCCTGGCTCTGAATCGGGGGACGGAGCGCCCGAATCGAAACCACTTTAGGGCGGATCGCCCAACGTAGACTCGAGGGGTCGTGGCCAAGCCAGGCATGGCGACTGACTCCAGAGGCACCGCGCCCGGGACGACACTCCAGACTGATATACTGATCGGACACCTGATCAGTGTCCGTGTGATGACCCTCTGGAGTTCCGAGGCGCGCCGGAGATATCAGTCGATCGGGGGTTCAAATCCCTCCGACCCCATACCTCTGCGCCGAACAAACTCGTGAGGCGCAGGTATGTAATTCGGAGGATTTGAAGCAGGGAGCAGCTTTGCTGCGACCGTGGTTCAAATCCCTCCGACCCCATTCCTCTGCCGCGAGCAAATTCGCGAGCGGCAGGTATGGACGAGGAGGGTTTGAACGAGACCGAGGTTCTGCGAACGCAGTGAGCAGGTTCTCGGGCGTTGTTCAAATCCCTCCGACCCCCCGTTTCTACTTGTTTTGATTGTATCGTTTCCATGATTAGTGAGATGACTTGGAACACTTGATGAATTAAAGAGGAAAACGATAAGGATCGATCAAACGGTTAGCCACAACACTGGGATTCTTAACTCTATGACTTAATTTCTAGTTAGTGTAAAATTATTGGGATTTTCCATATGCCTTCGGAGAAACAGAACCACTTGTCATTGAGTCGATTTCCCAAAGGAACAATACGAATAGGGTTAACACAAAAATATGAGCTTAAATGAGGAACAGACGGAGACCTTGCTTGAATGGGCGCTTCAGTGGCAAGAATTTAATTCAAAAAGTAAATCCAGCAAAAAGTCTGATTTCGAGAGGCATAAACAAAATTACGCCTTTCGTAAATTAGCAGAGGAAACTTTTCCAATTCATGAGATGAAAGTTGACCCAAGGGATATCAATCAAGATTTGATGGGTATTATTCAGGACCTTTCATTTGAAAGAGAAGGCGCATTTGAGGACTGGGAACCGCATTATCCAGTTGAAAAAAGCATCGACGAAGATGGTCTGGTCCCTACTTATAAGTCGAAAGTGACAACTATAGTAAGGGATATCGGAAAGAGTGATAAATTATCCACAGAATTCTATTTCCCATTGAATATATTAGTAGACCAAGATGTGGATGAAATAGATGTATATGATTTTAAATTCTTTCGAATATCTAAGTCAGATTGGTCGGATAAAATTCAAGAATTTATAGAACATCCACACACATCTAATGCAGGATATGTGATGTCTCTTTGCGAAAATAAGGATCTTACGTATTGGAAGGCAGAGATTGAGTCAAAAGGCCCACGTTATGCTTCTGAGAAATTTAAGACCAGTAGCAATCTATTTTGTGCAAAAGTGAACTATTGTCTTTATTTATGGAATACCGAGTTAAAGGGTGCATCTCAGTGGTCGACAATTTCAGAACCATTTGCAGCACTTATCGCTATCAACGAACGACCAGAAGAAGTAGCGATTGTCGACCGTGATCCAAAAGATTCGGTTAGCATTGAATGGAGTGATCCAAACTTCAATAACAATTATCAAGAGTTGCCATTATTTGAATATGATTCAGAAGGAATAGAGGATGTCTTCCAAAATGCATTACTGGAGTATCAAAGAGCTATGACAGAGACAGATAGACATAGTTCTTTTATGACTTTCTGGCGCTGTATTGAGGGGCTCTCCCGCGCTGGAAGGGGAGAGAAAGGAGAGATCATAGATAGAGCAAAATGGGCACTCAAAAACGTGAAAGAGAATAATAACCATGAGTTTATTGAAGAAATAGCAGACCAAATGTACGATAGTCGAAATAACTGGGTTCATGAACCAAATTGGGATAATATTTGGATGGCCCATGAATATGTGGCAAAGTACCTAACTGATGCCATGATACAAATTTATGCTGAGAATCTGGGTGACAAAAACGAAGATGTTGTAAGAAATATATTTGACTTATCGACGATGGAAGAGCCACAGAGAGATGAAAAATACAAAGAAGCAATTTATAGACAGGAGGCAATAGAAGAATTACGTCAAATAGAATCTGCTGAATGATTTTTCTCACCTTGTTCGCACTATTCGACAGATCCTCGAGCACGACGCCCCAATGCTCTCGAGGAATACAGTGAGACCGACGCGAAGGTCGGCAGCAAGCCAAAATAGTGGCCAGTTGCCTGTATCTGACTATCCGACAGCCTTCTGTTCAAATCACCCCCAACCATTTGCGACCAGCGATGGAATCTGGAAGTATGGCCCTCACGGTCGACGACTTCGAGGAGTTCATGATCGACGATCCGGAGGACAACGAAACGGTTCCGCTGGGCGATGCCCTCAGCGAACTGACCGTCGATGCCGAAACCGATGCCGTTGAAGATGTCCGGGACGTTCGCGAGCAGCTGTAAAGCTCTTTCTCGAGACGAATGCGGTTGTAGACCCGCGACACCGTCTTCCGTTGCATTTCGTAGCTCTGCCTGTCGGTCCCGCTTGCAACTGACGAGAACTTGTCGCTGGTAGGCAGCTTCGGCCGCTGGCTGTGCTCGAGCAAAGTGCCCCTCACCCACAATCTCGACCTCGAGCACACAACCAAAAACACTGAACACACCCACGACCAGCAAACAGGCATGAGCTGGGACGTCGACTACGAGAACGAGGACTCGATCGCGCTGGCCCACGAGGACGGCTTCGTGCTCTTCGCCAAGCGGGGGATGGACCAGGGCGACCACACGAACTGGACCCTCGAGCTGACCGACACCGACGACGGGACCGAGTTAGTCCAGGAGACCCACCGGATCTCCAACGAGCAACACCTCTGGTCGGTGATCGAGAAGTACACCGATCTGTACCCCGCCTAGAGAGGACTCTCGAGCCCGGCGGACGAACGACGACGACTCTCAGTAGTGCGCTTTGTCGATCACTTTTTGTGGAGCGACGGACGCGACGCTCGCAGACCGAGTGATCCGACGGGAATACCGCCTCGAGGAAAGCCGAACGTCGGTATGGGTTCTAGGAACGCCCGTTCCAACCACCAGCATAGGGTGTCATAGAACTGTTCTCACACCTCTCCTCGACTATCTGATAGATGGTACGGATAGGCGGAGGCGGTACTACTGCGGTAGCGTCACAAGCGCAGCACCCGCGAGCGACCAGCGGGAGCGAGCGACCTTTTTAGCGTAGATTTTTGCGCCGAGCGGTTCCGAACGCAGTGAGGAATCCCGAGGCGGAAAAAGGTACGTGGGCAGATCTACATAGCGGTTGGGTCACTGAAAGAAGGATGAGAGTAATCCCATGAGAATCGTTCTATGACACGCTCACCAACAACTTTTTGCGACCAACGGCGCAATCACAGGGTATGAGCCTCACCGCCGACGACTTCGCCGAGTTCACGGCCGAGGACCCGGAAGACGACGAGGGGGTTCCGCTGGGGGACGCCCTCGAGGAGCTGGCCGTCGACGTCGAGGCCGACGGCGTGGGAGACGTCCGGGACGTTCGCGAGCGACTCTGAAGCTCTTTCTCGAGATGCGATCGTAAACCAGCAGCGCCGGCCGCTCTCGCGTCTCGTAGCCCTGCTTGTCGGTCCCACCCGCAACTGACGACGATTTGTCGCTGATGGGCGGCTTCGGCCGTTGGCTATGCTCGAGCGGAGTAGTTCCTCGAGTTCGACCTCGAGCGACGATCCACGAAAGAACCACTCCTCGAGCACACTGCCTCCCCGAGAATCAGTCCGCGTCGACGGAGACGCGCTCGACGTTCGTCGACCCGCAGCGGGAACAGCGCTGCTCGGGCGACTCGGTCAGGATGGAGCCACAGTCCTTGCAGGTGCCGCGGGTCGTATCGCCGACCCGGGTTCCACAGAGCGAACAGACCCGTCTGGTTCCCCGGAACTGGGCGCCGCAGTCCCGACACGCGTAGACGCTTTTCATGACTGACTACAGTGACATTCGGTGTCTCGACACAAGGACGTTTCGTCCGCCCATTCACTCGTTCAACACAGTTTTTATTTCCTAATACTTCAAACGTGATGGAGGTCTGAAAATTGCAGAGAGTTTATGTTTGGCGCGATAGAATTACTGCTGAGATGGCGCCATCAACTCGTCGGGGGACCGAAACCACGGCCGCCGACTCGAGTCGGTACGAGGCGGTCGCCGACCTCGCACAGCGGGCCCTCGCGGACGACGACCTCGAGACGATTCTGCAGGAGACGACGGGCGCCGTCGCCACCGTGATCGACGCCCGATCGCTGGCTGTCCTCGAGCGGCTTCCGGGGGGGAGCCGCGCGACGATCCGCAGCCACGTCGGCCGCCACCCGGGCGGAGACGAGGCCGGCACGGTTCCCGCGACGGCCGAGAGCTGGGTCGGGACGGTCCTCGAGCGAGGAGCCGTTACCGTCGACGACCACCGAACGAGCGACGTCAACCCTCCCACGAAACGCGAGCCGGGAAGCAGCGTCGGGATCCGAATCGACGCCGACGGCGAGGCCTGGGGCGTTCTCGAAGCCCACGCGGCCGACCCCGAGGCGTTCGGCGACGGCGACGTCGCCTTCCTCGAGCGTATCGCCGACGTGCTCGAGACCGCGCTCGAGGCGGACTCGAGGCGACGGCGGCCGAACGCCGACTCGAGGACCGGGGGCGGACGAGTCCTCCGCGCGATCGAGACCGCACGGGAGGGGATCGGCGTCCTCGAGTCCGGCGGCGAGTTCGCGTACGTCAACGAGGCTTACGCCGAGCTGTACGGCTACGAGCCCGCGACGATGCGGGGGATGCACTGGGAGGAGGTCCACCCGCCGGGGATGATCAGGCGGATCTACCGGAAGGTGTTCCCGCAGCTCTCGACGACCGGCGTCTGGGCCGGGCAGACGGTCGGGCTGCAAAGCGACGGAACCCGGTTTCTCAAGGAACACAGCCTCTCCTCGACGGCCGACGGCGGGATGGTGTCGATCGTCCGGGACGTCGTCGAGCGCCGACGACTCGAGTCCGAGTTCGAGGAGATCTACAGCCGGATCACCGACGCGGTGATCGGGCTCGACGTCGACTGGACGTTCACCCACGTCAACGACCGCGCCGCGGAGCTGATCGGAATCGAGGATCGGGAGCTGCTTGGCCGCTCGTTCTGGACGGTGTTTCCGGACGTCGACGAGACGTTCGAGGCGGAGTTTCGAACCGCGATGGAGGGCCAGGAGCCGACGTCATTCGAGGCGTACGTGCCGGTTCTCGAGTCGTGGCTCGAGGTCAGCGTCTACCCCTCCGAGACGGGACTCTCGATCTACCTCCGAGATATCACCGACCGCAAGACCGCCGAGCGCGAGCTTCGGGAGAGCAACTGGGCGCTCCGGCAGCTGTACGAGATCACCGCCGATCCGGAGCGATCGTTCGAGGAGAAGGTCACCGAGCTGCTCGAGCTCGGTCGCGAACGGCTCGGCCTCGAGGTCGGGTTCGTCGCCAGCGTCGACACCGAGGCGGGTCAGTTCGAGGTCGTCCACGCCACGGCGGACGACCGGGTTCGACCGGGGAAGACGGCGCCGCTGTCGGAGACCTACTGCCGGCAGACGATCGAGACGATGGAGCCGTTCGTCCTCACCGACGCGCCCGCCGAGGGGTGGGCCGACGACCGGGCGTACCGGCGGTGGGGGTTCGACACCTACGTCGGCTGTGAGATCCCGGCGGGCGACGGCACCCGGACGGTCTGTTTCGCCGCCGACGACGCCCGATCGGAGCCGCTGACGCCCGCCGAGCGAGGGTTCGTCGAACTCGCGGCCCAGTGGCTCAGCTACGAACTCGAGCGCCGCCACCACCAGACCGAACTCGAGGAGCTCGTCGGCGAGCTGGAGGCCTCGAACGAGCGCTTAGAGCAGTTCGCCTACGCCGCCAGTCACGACCTCCAGGAGCCCCTGCGGATGGTCACGAGCTACCTGCGGCTGATCGAGGACCGCTACGGCGACGAGCTCGACGAGGACGCCGAGGAGTTCCTCGAGTACGCCGTCGACGGCGCCGACCGCATGCGCGAGATGATCGAGGGGCTGCTCGAGTACTCCCGGGTCGACACCCGCGGGGACTCGTTCGAGACCGTCGACCTCGAGTGCGTTCTCGAGGCGGTCCGATCCGACATCCGCGTCCAGATCGCGGAGTCAGACGCCGAGATCACCGCCTCGCCGCTGCCCCGCGTTCGGGGTGATTCCGGGCAGCTGCGCCAGCTCTTCCAGAACCTCCTGAGCAACGCGATCAAGTACAGCGGCGACGACCCGCCCAGAATCGACGTCTCGGCCGAGCGCTCGCGGGCCGACGGCTACTGGCGGGTCGCCGTTCGCGACGAGGGCGTCGGGATCGATCCCGAGGAGAGCGAGCGGATCTTCGACGTGTTCCAGCGCCTGCACGGCCACGACGAGCCGGGAGCCGGGATCGGGCTCGCGCTCTGTCAGCGGATCGTCGAACGCCACGACGGCGAGATCCGGGTCGACTCCGAGCCGGGCGAGGGGTCGACGTTTACCGTGACGCTGCCACCCGCCGGGAACGCGAGGGTCGAATCGTAGCCGTCTGTCGCCGGGTTTTTATTACGGTTCGTCGAACCCGAGGCTATGAGCCGAGATACCGTTCGACTCAGCTGGAACGAGGACGAGACCGTCGCGACGCTGACCGTCGATCGTCCCGAGGCGCTCAACGCCCTGAACGTCGAAACCCTCGAGGGGATCGGCGACGCTATCGACGAGGCCGAAGACGAGGGCGCGCGGGCCCTCGTCCTGACGGGGGCCGGCGACGACGCGTTCATCGCCGGTGCCGACATCAGCTACATGCAGGACCTCTCGAGCCCGGAGGCCCAGGCCTGGGGCGAGCTCGGCCACTCGGTCGCCGACGCCCTCGAGACGTTCCCGGCGCCGACGATCGCGGCGATCAACGGCTACGCCTTCGGCGGGGGCTGCGAGATGGCGCTGGCCTGTGACCTGCGGGTCGCGAGCGAGTCGGCGCTGATCGGCAACACCGAGATCGACCTCGGAATCATTCCGGGCTGGGGCGGTACCCAGCGTCTGCCCCGGCTGGTCGGCGACGAGGCGGCGCGGCGCCTGATCTTCCTCGGCGAGCGACTCGACGCCGAGAGCGCGGCCGAACTCGGTCTCGTCGGCGAGGTCGTCACCGACGACGAACTCGAGTCGACCGTGGCCGAACTGGCCGAGCGCCTCGCGGCGAAACCCGCTGACGCCATGCTGGCCGCCAAGCAGTCGGTCAACCAGTTCGGCGAGGGGTCGCGCTCGAGCGGGCTGGCCTACGAGCAACGCGCGTTCGCGAGCCTCTTCGGCACGCCCGACCAGCGCGAGGGGATGGCGGCGTTCCTCGAGGACCGGGAGCCGGAGTTCGAGTAACGCGACGTCGCCCGGAGGCGCCGAGCCGGACGCCTCGTGGGACGATTCTGCCGTTCTCCGGACCCGAGCGACACAGCGTCGCTTCTCGCAGCCTCGAGAGCCTTCCTTTTCGGATGCGGGTTGGGTTGCAAGCACATGACGGGATGAGCGTTAGGGACCGCATCGTCGAACGCGGCCGTGTACGCTATCACCTCGAGAGGCGGGAAACGCCGCCCGCGGTCCCCGCCTCCTCGGAGAGTATGCGCACTTCATCCACCGATGACAGCCAACAATCCATCTGACACCGACCGAGCGGAGGATCGAGCCGACAAGACGCCGGACGATGCGACTGCGAACCCGACTCGAGCCGACGGCTCGGGATCCACGGGGACGAGCGACGACGCCGGCGGCGAGGTAGACGAGAACAGCAAACACGACCAGCTCGAGGAGGTCCGAGAGAACCCCGAGGGCGAGCACCTGACGAGCGACCACGGCGTCAAGATCAGCGACACCGACAACTCCCTGAAGGCGGGCGAGCGGGGCCCGACGATCATGGAGGACTTCCACTTCCGGGAGAAGATGACCCAGTTCGACCACGAGTCGATCCCGGAACGGGTCGTCCACGCCCGCGGAACGGGTGCCCACGGCTACTTCCAGCCCTACGAGGACCCCGACCTCGGCGAATACGACGATATTTCCGAGCTGACGAAGGCGGGCCTCTTCCAGGATCCCGATCAGAAGACGCCCGTGTTTACGCGGTTCTCGACGGTCGTCGGCTCGCGGGGCTCGTCCGACACCGTCCGAGACGTCCGCGGGTTCGCGACGAAGTTCTACACCGAGGAGGGCAACTGGGACCTCGTCGGGAACAACATGCCGCCCTTTTTCATCCAGGACGCGATGGAGTTCCCCGACCTGGTTCACGCGATCAAACCCGAGCCCGATAACGGCATTCCCCAGGCGTCGGCGGCCCACGACACGTTCTGGGACTTCGCCTCGCTGAAACCCGAGATCACGCATATGATCATGTGGGTGCTCTCCGGGCGGGCGCTGCCGCGAGCCTACCGCATGATGCAGGGTTTCGGCGTCCACACCTTCCGGCTGGTCAACGACGACGGCGAGTCGGTGTTCGTCAAGTTCCACTGGACGCCCAAGCTCGGCACCCACCAGCTCGTCTGGGACGAGACGACGAAGCTCTGGGGCAAGAGCTCCGATTTCAACCGCAAGGGGCTCTACGACGTCATCGAGGAGGGGTACGACCCCGAGTGGGAGCTGGGCGTCCAGATCTTCGACGAGGAGCAGGCCGAGGAGTTCGACTTCGACGTCCTCGACCCGACGAAGATCGTCCCCGAGACCGAGGTTCCGGTCCGACCGATCGGGAAGATGGTGCTCAACGAGACCCCCGACAACTTCTTTGCGGAGGTCGAGCAGGTCGCGTTCCACCCGGGTAACGTCGTCCCCGGGATCGACTTCTCGAACGACCCGCTCCTGCAGGGTCGGCTGTTCTCCTACCAGGACACCCAGCTCAACCGCTTCGGCGGCGCCAACTGGGACGAGATCCCGATCAACCGACCGATCGCCGAGCGACACAACAACCAGCGCGCCGGCTTCATGCGCCAGGAGATCAACGAGGGCAAGGTCTCCTACAAGCCGAACTCGATCGGCGACGACGATCCACAGGAGGCGCCCGCCGAGGAGGGCGGGTACGAACACTACGCCGAGAAGGTCGACGGCCAGAAGATCCGCAACCGCAGCGATAGCTTCGAGGACCACTTCACGCAGGCCCGGCTGTTCTGGAACTCCATGTCCGAGCCCGAAAAACAGAACATCGTCGACGCCGCCCACTTCGAACTCGGCAAGGTCGAACGCGTGGAGATCCGCGAGCGGATGGTCTACGACCTCTTCAACAACGTCGACCACGAGTTCGCCACACGCGTCGCCGAGGGGATCGGCATCGAGCCACCCGAGGAGCCCGGCGACCAGATGCCGACCCACGACCGGGAGGACCCCTCCCTGAGCATGGAGAACCGGACCCCGGACACGATCGAGACCCGCAAGATCGCGATGTTACTCGACGACGGGTTCGACGACGAACACGTCGAGACACTCCGGTCGGCACTCGAGGAGGAGGGCGCTCGAGTCAAGGTCATCTCGAAAGTCCTCGGGGAGAAGTCCGGCGCCGACGGCGAGACGGTCGAGCCGGACAAACACCACGTCGCGGCGGCCTCCGTCTCGTTCGACGCGGTCGTGATCCCCGGCGGCGAGGAGAGCGTCGACGCGATGCGCGGACAGGGCGACCCGAAGCACTTCGTCGCGGAGGCGTTCAAGCACTACAAGCCGATCGCCGCGGTCGGCGAGGGAACGGCGCTGTTCGAGGACGTCGACCTGCCGGAGACCGAGATCGCCGACGAGGGCGAACTCGTCTCGGACGCCGGCGTCGTCACCTGCCGCAGCGACGACCTCGAGTCGTTCGCCGAGACGTTCGTCGACGCGATCGCCCAGCACCGCCACTGGGACCGCGATCCCGAGGAAGTTCCGGCCTGAGACGTCGCGGGGCCAACGTCGCGACATCAGCCGGCCGACACCCGCTGGATCGTCGGAGCGAACGGCGACCGATTCGCGGCAGTCACCACGAGTGACAAGTTACGAACTCGCTCGTCGGTCTTTTGTAGGCATCGTCGCAATACGTGCGACTATAATTAGAAGAGTGTCCACTCGTATCCCCGATTCGAACGGATATCGCACCAACACGTAGGTTTAATAATCGATAGGTGGGAAAACGAACGTCGGCGTCGACGCCGACCGACAGCGCACTCGGCCGTGAGTGCCGGTGGATGACTCATGCTCGACTCGCCGTCGGCGATCACTCGTGGCTGTGTGATCGCGTTGTCGCGCGATCGGGCCGCGGCTCTGCCCCGGCCGGGCCCGTCATCGCTTGCTGACTACTCCTCCAGCGATCGATCCGTCCGAGAGCTCCGCGGATCGTACTCCTCGAGGGAGTCCCGAAGCGCCCGGTGGGCGTGAAAGGCGACGGAGAAGTCCTGCGGACTGGGGATCGTACAGGCGAGCCAGCCGACCGTCGCCGCCGTGACGACGGGCGGCCCCTCGGTCGCGTACCCCGTCGCGGAGAGGCCGAGCGCCGGCAGGGCGAGGGCAAGCGGCGCGAGCGCCGCCGCTCGGAGAACCCAGTGCGACTCGGTTCCGGTCGGTCGCGGCTGGACGACCGCCCAGGGACGGCTTCGAAGGAGGCCGACGAGACCGCGCTCGCGGTTCGGGAGGTACGAGATCGTGTAGTCGACCGCACCGAACCGGAGGACGAACGCGTGGGACCACTCGTGGGCGACCAGTCCGACCGCGACCGTCAGTGCAAGTACGCTACAGGCGACGAGAAGTTCCACCCCAACCATCGTCACCTATCGCGGACGGCCCATCCCTCGAGCGGTCGAATCGGCGGTTGCTTCGCTCGTTTCTTGTCCAGAGTCGTTCTTCGAATCCATCTGTCGACGTACTGCGTAGCAGGTCTGCCAACTGTTAAGTGTTTTGGGGTGGTGAACCATACCATGGTACTCAGCGAACCCCTCGAGTTCGGGCACGACGACCGAAAACGGATCTACGAGTTCGTCGAACGCCACGGGGCCGTCGATCCGCTCGAGGCCCAGGAGGAACTCGGTATCGAGCCGGGCGGCTTCCGCCACCACGTCGCGATCTTAAAGCGCGACGGCCGCCTCGAGGAGAAAGACGGTACTCTCCGGGTGACGATCGACGCCGGCGCCGAGGAGGAGTACCGTTCCGAGGACCTCGAGTTCCACATCCGACCGGCCAGACAGGAGGACCTCGCGGGGATCGTCGGCGCAATCCGGCAGGTCGCCGAGGAGCGAACGTACATCGAGGCCGAGAGCGTCGCCGACGAGGTCGACCACGAGGAGGCCCTGCTCAGGCACAACGAACTGGAGTCGCGAATGTTCTTCGTCGCGACCGTCGACGACGACGTGGTCGGCTGGGTCCACCTCCACGCGCCGGAGCTCGAGAAACTGAGCCACACCGCTGAACTCACCGTCGGCGTCCTCGACGGCTACCACGGTCACGGCATCGGCTCACACTTGCTCGCTCGCGGCCTCGAGTGGGCGGGAACGAACGGCTACGAGAAGGTCTATCAGAGCGTCCCCTCGACCAACGAGGACGCCATCGCGTTTCTCGAGACCCACGACTGGGAGACCGAGGCGGTCCGCGAGAACCACTACAAGCTCAACGGCCACTACGTCGACGAGGTCATGATGGCCGTCGAGCTCTGAGAACGACGAATCGATCGGCCCCGATCAGGCCGGACTGCTGTCGCTTTCGGCGACCTCGAAGAGGTTACCGTACCCCTCGTCGGTCGGAAGCTGCGTTCTCACGTCCTCGAGCGCGTCGCCGGTGACGGCTTCCTCGAGAACGTCGACGACGACGCGGGCGTGGAAGGCGGCATCGGCATCGTCCGCGCCGTCGATCTCCTCCCGGTCGCCGACGCGGTCGACGAACTCGCCGTGGTCGAACCGCTCGACGTCGTCGACCTCCTCGAGGAACCGGGCGAGTTCGTCGGGGAGCTGTGCGCCTACGTTCTCGGCCTGGCCGGGGTCGACGCGCTCGGAGAGCGTCGTTAACGTCGCTCGAGAGATGCTCAGTGCGGCTTCACGGGAGTCGAGCTGTGCTCGCTGCTGGACCTCGCCGATGAAGTCGTCGTACTGCATATCCGCGGATTGATTGGCCGTCACAAAGAGCCTGCAGCCTTCAGTTGAAGGCGGTCCGGACCGCCCTCGAGGGCGTCGTCGAGAGCCGCCGGAGGACCGGAATCGAAAGACAGTTTGAACGGACGGTGCTACGGGGAGGCATGCTCTCGATCGCGCTTGCCGGGAAGCCAAACGCCGGCAAGTCCACGTTCTACACCGCGGCGACGATGGCGGAGGTCGACGTCGCCAACTATCCCTTTACGACGATCGACGCCAACCGGGGCGTGAGCTACGTCCGCACGGCGTGTCCCTGTCTCGAGCGCGACGAGCGCTGTAACGCCGACAACTGCGAGGACGGCAAGCGCTACGTCCCGATCGAGCTGATCGACGTCGCCGGGCTCGTTCCCGGCGCCCACGAGGGGAAGGGGCTCGGCAACCAGTTTCTGGACGAACTCACGAACGCCGACGTGATCGTCAACGTGATCGACGCCTCCGGCGGCACCAACGAGAAGGGCGAACCCGTCGACATCGGCGAGCACGATCCCCTCGAGGACATCGACTTCGTCGAGGAGGAGATGGACCTCTGGCTGGCCGACATCGTCGACCGCAACTGGGAGTCGATCGAACGCCAGTCGCGCTCGCCCGGCTTCGACGTCGACGACGCCCTCGCCGAGATGCTCACCGGGTTCGGCGCCTCGCCGACCGACGTCGCCCGCACCCTGCGGGAGATCGACTACCCCGAGGACCCCCGCGAGTGGACCGACGACCACCGCGAGGCGCTGGCCCGCGAGATCCGCCAGCGAACCAAGCCGATCGTCGTCGCCGCGAACAAGATCGACGTCGCTCCCGAGGAGAACGTCGAGAAGCTGCTCGAGCTCGACAAACCCGTGATCCCCACGACAGCGGAAGGCGAACTCGCCCTCCGCCGGGCCGCCGAGAACGGCCTCGTCGACTACGACTCCGGCGACGACACCCTCGAGGTCGGCGCCGACGTCAGCGACGCCCAGCGCGAGGCCCTCGAGGGACTGGCCGACACGATGGCCGAGTACGACGGCACCGGCGTCCAGGGAGCGCTCGACTACGCGGTCTACGACCTGCTCGAGCACCTCACCGCCTACCCCGTCGAGGACGCCGCGAAGTGGTCCGACGGCAGCGGGAACGTGCTTCCCGACGCCCATCTGCTTCCCCAGGGATCGACGCCCGTCGATCTCGCCTACGCCGTCCACTCCGACATCGGCGACGGCTACCTCCACGCCGTCGACGCGAAATCGAGTCGCGAGGTCGGCGAGGGGTACGAGCTCGAGGAGGGCGACGTAATCAAGATCGTGAGCACGAATTAGTAACAGCCAGTCACGCAGAGACTGTGTTTTCATCAGTGCTTGGAGCGGTCAGAGCGACAGGCATCCTTGTCCTCATTCCAGTGGCTGTGCGTAGTCGACCTGCTTCGGCTGGAAGCCCGCATCGCGATAGAAGCGACGTGCACCCTCGTTTTGCCACTCGCAGGAGACTTTGAGATGGTCACAGCCGCGCTCTCGAGCGAGTTCTTTCACGCGCTCGAGGACCGCCGCGCCGTGGCCCCGATTCCGACAGTCGTCGTCGATAGCGAGGTTCACGATCCGGAGGTACTGCGAGTACTGCCGCGACGGATGTCGGCCCTCGCGAAGCGTGACGAAGCCGATCGTCTCGCCGTCACGGATGACGAGGTAGTCGGTGACGTCTTCGTGGTCGAGGTGGGAACGAAAGCCGTCTTCGGCGGTCTCCGCGGTCGTGCCCACGTCGAGTTCGTTCAGTTCCGAGTGCTCCGCCATCGCTTCCGCGAGGTCGTACCAGCGATCGGCGAGCGCCTCGAGGTCGTCCGCGGTGGCTTCCACGAGTTTCATACGGGAACACTCCGCGGCTCGGTTGTCAACGTTCGGTCGGCGTGTCTCGCTCTGGCAGGCCCCTCTATTGTGCTCCGAACGCTCCGTGGGCCCGTGTCGAACGGCGATCCGAAAGCAACGGTCTCGTCTTCGGCCGACTACCCTGCCAGTTGCAATAGCGCCCCGAGACAGACGAGTACCGCTCCGAGCACGGTCAACCCGATTCCGACGCCGTTCGGAACCGAGTCGGCAGGGTCGTCCGAAAACAGGAGCTGCGACGCGGCGAAGAGAAACAGTCCGCCACCGCCGACCGCCATCAGTCCCGCTCCGACGCTCGAGCCGTCGGTGACGATCATCGAGAGACCCATGGCTGCGACGACACCGCCGACGACGCCGTTCGACAGGTGGTACAGCGTCGCTCGGTCCATAGCGTTCGTTTTTACTGACACGTATTAGCACCTTCGGTGGTGGAGGGGTCGTCGAACTCGAGCCGACCCCATCAGTTACCATCGAAAAGCGCTTTCGGCGTTCGCTCGAGTGCCCCACACGATGACCAGCGAGAGGGCAAAGATGCTCGCGGGCGAGCTGTACGATCCGACCGCTCCCGAACTCGAGGCCGAGCGCAAGCGGGCCCGCGAACTGACGCGGGAGTACGATCGGACGGCGCCCGACGAGGACGGTCGACGACGGGAGCTGCTCGAGGACGTGCTCGGCTCCCGCGGCGAGGCGTGTACCATCGAGCCGTCGTTTCGCTGCGACTACGGCTCGAACATCCACGTCGGCGAGGGATTCTTCGCAAACTTCGACTGCGTCTTCCTGGACGTCTGCCGGATCGAGATCGGTCGGAACTGTCTGATCGGGCCGGGCGTTCACATCTATACGGCGACGCACCCGCTCGAGGCCGACGAACGGGCCGAGGGCCTCGAGTACGGGAAGCCGGTGACGATCGGCGACGACGTCTGGATCGGCGGGCGGGCCGTAATCAACCCAGGTGTAACGATCGGCGACGACGTCGTCGTCGGCTCCGGCGCCGTCGTCACCGAGGACGTCCCGCAGGGAGTCGTCGTCCAGGGCAACCCCGCGACGGTCGTTCGGGAGCTCGAGTCGGCGGACTGATCGCCCGGCCGCGGTCGGTTCCCGATGGCCGGCCGCCTCGGCGACGAGTTCGACGCGAATGCCTCGAGAACGGTCGTCACTCTTTCACCGGCTGCACGATCGTCAATCGCTGGCAGTTCGTCACCGGATAGCTTTCTGAGGGGTCCGCGCGTATCTATCCCCATGACAGCTAGTACCCAGGATTCGCCGGAGTGGCGCCTCGTCGGCGAGTTCATCGAGGCGTGTAACTGCTCGGTTCCGTGTCAGTGTCTGTGGTACGAGCTCCCCGACGACGACAGGTGCACGTTCGCCGGCTTCTGGACCATCGAGGAGGGAACGTACGGCGACGTCTCGCTCGACGGACTGGGCGCGGGAATGCTCGTCTGGGAGGACGGCGTCCTCCTCGAGGGCGGCTGGCACGTCGTCCTCGTGCTCGACGAGGCCGCCGACGACGAGCAGGCCGAGGCGCTCGAGGCGATCTTCTCCGGGCAGGCGGGCGGGCTGTTCGAGGCCGCCGCCCCGCTGATCGAGACGGTCGAGGACAGCGTCGCGGTCCCGTTCTCGTACTCGACGGCCGACGGCCACCGCTCGTTCAGCGCCGGCGACATTGTCACGATCGAGACCGACGAGAGCGCCGGCTTCGGCGACCAGCAGGGGTCGGTCTTCCCCCACCCGTTCGTCCCGCCCGAGGAGCGTGCGAACACCGGGAAGACGACCGACGCGACCGTCGACTACGACGACGACTTCTCGTGGGACGTCGGCGGCAACAACTCCTACTTCGGGCCGTTCGAGATGGCCAACAGCTGACCGCCTTCCACTACTGTGCCAGCATGACCACTCGAGACTCCGTTCGGCAGCGACCCGCGGTCCGACGGATACCGACGGTCACGATCGTCGTCTGCGGTATCGCACTCCTCGCCTGGGTCGCGATCCTCCGGCAGTGGCTACCGATGCCGGGCGGGGAGATGGGGATGGAGATGCGGATGTCGGATCCCGGCGTTCCGGAGGCGATGGCGCTCGAGGGCGGTCCCGTCGGAATCGCGCTCTACCTGGTCGTGTGGGGGACCATGATGATCGCCATGATGTACCCCTCCTCGGTGCCGCTGTTTCGCCTGTACGACGGGACGCTCCGGGAGGTCTCGAGAACCGCCCGACTCGCCCGACTGGGAGCCCTGGTCGGGACCTACACGCTCGTCTGGACGCTCACCGGGCTGGTCCCGCTGGCGGTCAACGCGGTCGTCCCGATCGCGCCGCTTGCCACCGACCACGGCTCGCTCCTGTTCGGGGGCGTGCTCGTCCTGCTCGGCGGCTACCAGCTCTCGACCTACAAGTACCGCTGTCTGGACCGCTGCCGATCGCCGTTCGGGTTCCTGCTGACGTACCACCGCCCCGGAATCGTCGGCGCCGCGAGAATGGGCTGGGAGTTCAGCCGCTTCTGCGTCGGCTGTTGCTGGGCGCTGTTCGCCCTCATGGTCGTCGCCGGCTCGATGAACGTCCTCTGGATGGCCGGTATCGCGGTCATGCTCTCGCTCGAGCGAACCGTCCCCTGGGGGCCACAACTGGCGAGGGCGGTCGGCGCGGTCGCGGCGGTTGGCGGCGTCGCAGTGCTCGCGGTCGCGACCGTGTAGCCGGTCGCCGCGAGGGACGAGCAGCCGACCGCCCGGCTACCCGACGCCCCCGACGAACAGCCGCAGCCCGAGCCCGATCAACACGAGCCCCGAGAGCCACTGCACGCCGGTGGCGAGGCGCGGTCGGGTGGTCAGCAGCGTCCGGACGCCGCTCGAGGCGAGCGCGACCGTTCCCAGGTAGGCCATCGTCAACAGCGCGTAGATCCCGCCGAGGACGGACAGCTGCGTCGGGACGTGGCTCGCACCGTCGACGAACTGCGGGAGGAAGGCGAGGAAGAACAGCGCGACCTGCGGGTTGGCGACGTTGACGATGACGGCCTCCCTGAAGGGGTTTTCCTCGACGGCGGCTTCGTCACCCTCCGCCAGGAGCTCCGTCTCGCGGATCGTCCGAACGCCGAGGTAGACCAGGTACCCAGCACCGACGTAGGTGACGGCGGCGAAGGCGACCTCGGAGGCTCGAAAGACCGCCGCGAGCCCCACGGCCGCCGCGAGCGTGTGGATGAGGACGCCGACGCTGATCCCCGCGGCGGAGGCCAGGCCGCTCTCGCGGCCGTCGCCGACGCTTCTGGTCAGCACGTAGACGGTGTCGGGGCCGGGCGAGAGGATCATCGCTCCCGCCGCGAGGAGATACACTGCCAGCAGCGCCGGATCGAGCAGGACGGTTCGGAGCGCCTCGAGCACCGCGTCTCACACCCCGCGTGCGCTCGAGTCGGGAAGTCGTCTCGCGGTCACTGTCGGATCAGTTCGTGGTCGGCGATAAAAGGGACGGGGATCCGTCTCGCTGGGGGTCACCAGAACCGGGCCAGCGGTTCGAACCAGACCGCGGCGACGAGCACGGCGAGGAAGACGTACGATCCCCGGATGAGAAGCATGGTCGCCAGCTTCGGCGGCGCGCGGTGGGCGACGACGGCGACGGCGGCGAACGCGAGGGCGGCCAGCACCGCGGAGGGCGGAAACACCCGCGCGGTGGCGAAGGCGACGACGACGAGCAGGGCCGTGACCATGAGGCCGTAGGCGACGGTGTAGGCCCGGTCCGGGCCGACGGCGACCGCGACGGTCCGTTTGCGGATCGAGCGGTCGTAGTCGTAGTCCGTGGCGTCGTCGATGACCTTGATCCCCGAGAGCAACACGAGAAACACCGCGGCGAAGCCGATCGGAACCAGCGCGAACGTCCCTGCCTGGACGTAGAACCCGCCGAGAAGCGAGAGCGCGATCCCGAGCGGGTAGCCCGTCGTCGCCGTCACGGGATTCATGTCAAGCTGTGGCGCGTGGTAGTAGGCGATCACCCACGCCGGGATCGTGAGGGCGGCGGCGACCCAGTCGACAAGCACGAACAGCGCAACCGTACAGAGGGCGAACGTCGCCGTCGAGACGGCCAGTCCGAGCCGGCAGCCGCGTTCGGTCAGCGGGTGGTCGTCGTCCTCGCCGCGGACGTAGAAGTCGACGTAGCCGTCCTTGACGTGGGCCGTGTAGACCGCCGCGAACATCGCGACGACGTGCAGCGTCGCGACTCCCGGCGCGAACGATTCGGCCAGCACCGCCCCGAACAGCGAGGCGGCAAGCGGCGGGAGCATAAATACGGGATGGACCTGCGACCAGAACGCTCGAGCCGTCGCCCCGACGCCGGCCCCGTGTCTCGCGAGGGACATGGTTCGGGTGACGACGGTCCGACGTAAAATACCGCGGGTAGCGGGGAGTTTGCGTGGCTCTCGAGGGCGACCGACTACTCGGGGAGGTACGCGATCCCGTCGGGATGGAGCTCCGCGTCGTAGCGTTCGGTCTCCGCCCAGCTCTCGCAGTCGATCACGGAGACGTCGTTGGTCTTGTTGTTGGCGACGAACGCCCGGTCCCCGTCGGGCGCGAAGACGGTGCCGCCGGGCCAGATCCCGACCGGAACGCGGGCGATCTCCCACGGCCGTTGCTCGCCGTCGCGGACGTGTTCGGTGTCGAGAAGGGAGACGTCGTTCGACTCGCGGTTCGGCACGAGAACGTGGCGCCCGTCGGGCGAGGGGACGACGCGAATCGGCGTCTCGCCGAGCAGCGCGCGGTTGGTCTGCTCGAAGCTCTCGGGGTCGAGCACCGACAGCATCCCGTCCTCCTGGTTGGCGACGAGCAGCCCGGCCTCGGGGTGGACCGCGATCCCCTCGGGCTCCTCGCCGACGATCGGGTCCGCGAGGATCCGACGCTCCTCGCAGTCGATCGCGGTGACGTTCCCGCTGCCGATGTTGGCGACGAACGCCCGCTCCTCGTCGGGCGTCAGCGCCACCATGTGCGATTTGTCCTGGTGGGTCGGGAAGTGATCGACGATCTCGTTCGTCCCGCAGTCGAGGACGTAAACGCGGCTGCTGTAGGTCGAGGCCAGCCACAGCTCGCCCGCGGACTCGCGGACCGCCAGTCCGTGGGGGAAGTCGAAGCCCTCGTGTTCGATCTCGGCGGTTCGTTCCCAGCTCTCGGAATCGAACGCGAGTAACGCGTCGCCCAGCGAGCAGGTGACGTACGCCGTCTCGCCGTCGGGACCGACGGCGATCTCGTGGGGGTTGAACTCGGTCTCGAGGACCCGCTCGGTCTCGCCGGTGTCGGCGTCGATGACGGACATCGTGTCCGAATCCTTGTTCAGAACCAGCAGCTGATCGCTCATACGCGACCCTCTCGTCGCCCGATCCCTAACGGTCCGAGAACCGGCAAACGAATCGCGGACCGGGTGGCCGGGGGACACAGTTTCATGACCCGCCGGGACCCACGGGAGAGCATGACGGACGGATACACCGGGGCCGACCTCTTCGTCGACGCCCTCGAGACCTACGGCGTCGACTACGTCTTTGGCAACCCCGGCACGACGGAGCTGCCGATCGTCGACGCGATCGGCGAGAGCGACCTCGAGTACGTGCTGGGCCTCCACGAGGACGTCGCGGTCGGGATGGCCGGCGGCTACGCCCAGACCAGACGCTACCACGCCCACCACGACGAGTCGATCACGCCCGTCGGGGTGGCGAACCTCCACATCGCGCCCGGACTGGCCCACGGCCTCGGCAACCTCTACGCCGCGAAGATCACCGGCGCGCCGCTGGTCGTGACAGCGGGCAACCACAGCACCGACTTCCGTCACGAGGAGCCGATCCTGTCGGGGGATCTCGCGGAGATGGGCAAGGAGTTCTGCAAGTGGTCCGACGAGGTCTTAGACGTCGAGGCGCTGCCGACGATGCTCCGGCGGGCGTTCCGCGTCGCGATGACGCCGCCGACCGGGCCCGTCTTCCTCGCACTCCCGCTGGACGTCACGCTCGAGGAGACCGACGCCGAACCGGAGCGGCTCGGACCGATTCCGAACGCCGGGGGCGGCGATCCGGGCCAGCTCGAGCGCGCGGCCGACCTGCTCGCCGAGGCCGACGACCCGGTGATGGTCGTCGGCGACGAGGTCGCCCGCTCGGGCGCCGATGCCGTCGCGGCCGCGGTCGACCTCGCCGAAGCTGCGGGGGCCCGCGTCCACGGTGAGATCCTCTCCTGCGAGGTCGACTTCCCGACAGACCACGACCAGTGGGTCTCCCACATTCCGCCGGACGAGGAGCTCGCTGCGATGCTGATGGACAGCGACACCCTGGCGTTCGTCGGCTGCTCGACGAACACTACCCTGACTCGCCACGAGGAGGCGCTGGTCGACCCCGAGACGACGTGCATCCACGTCGGCCCCGACGCCTGGGAGCTCGGCAAGAACCAGCCCGCCGACGCCGCGGTGATCGGCGATCCCGGACTCGCCCTCGAGGGGCTCACCGAGCGCGTCCGCAAGCGACTCCCGGAGGAGGTAGTCGAAGAGCGCCTCGAGCGCGTCGCCGCGGTCAAGGAGATGGTCGAGGCGCAAGTCTCGCAGATGGGCGAGGACGAAGCGCCGGGCGATCCGCGGGCCTCGAAGGCCGAACTAGTCGACGCGATGGAACGGGTCGCGGGCGACGCCTACGTCGTCGACGAGGGGATCACCTCGAAGTACGCCATGCTCACGCGCTGGGATCTCGCTCCCGAGCAGTACATCTCGAACAAGGGCGGCGGGCTCGGCTACGGGCTGCCGGCCTCCGTGGGCGCGGCGCTGGCCGAGAGCCAGCGCGCCGAGCCCCGCGACGTGGTCGGCTTCATCGGCGACGGCTCCTATCTGTACTACCCCAACGCCGTCTACAGCGCGGCCCGCTACGATCTCGACCTCACCGTCGTCGTCCCCGACAACCGCAACTACCGCATCCTGAAGGACAACACGCTCAAGATCATGGGCGGCGAGGAGGACGACTACGAGTTTACCGGGATGGACTTCGAGCCACCGGTCGACATCCCGAAGAACGCCGAGAGCCACGGCGCCCGCGGCCACCTCGTCGAGACGCCCGACGAGATCGAGGGGACGCTCGAGGACGCCCTCGCTCGCGATGGACCCGACGTGCTGGACGTGCTGGTCCACGACTGACCGACGTCGGTCGGGCCGTCAGTCGTCCTGCGGACACGTTTCGCTCGTTCCGAGCGCGGTGCTGAGACGATCCGAATCGATCCGCATTAGTAGGGTGAAACAGTCGCTTTCGCCCCAGTCGTCGACGAGTTCCTCGACGTCGCTCGTCGAGTACGTCGTTTCGAGCGAGCCGACGTCCGTTCGGACGTCGACCGTGTAGTGGACGCGGTCGCCCATCCAGGACTCGCGAATGCTCGTCTCGTCGGACACGTCGGCCCCGACCTCTCGCGTTCGATACCCCTCGAGCTCGTGGTCGGCCTCGTACTCCAGCTCGTCGGCTCGGCGAATCGTCACCGTCGCCGTCACGTCCTCCTCGAGGTAGTTGACGAGTTGCACTTCGCCGAGCCCGACCTGCGGACCGTCATCGTCGGCGACACATCCAGCGAGTGCCGTCGTTGCTGCACCGATCGATCCCAGCAGGGCGCGACGACTCGGGGTACGAGCGACCATACCGAAACAGGATAGCTAACCGACAAGTATCTTCGGGAACGGAGTGCTCATCCGTTCCCCTCTTTCCGACCCCGGGACGATCTTTTTCGGTTTCACCCACCCCCGTCGAACCGGATGCGCGCTGACTCGGTGCATCGCGTCGAGCGCGCCAGCGGTCGTCCATCTCCGTGTCGTCGCACAGCTCGAGAACGCGCTCTCTCGCGAGGGATCGGACGTGCTCGACGTGCTAGTTCACGACTGATACGGTTTGCTGTAACGATTTACCGGCGAAACCGCGAACCAGTTTTCGGCTGCTCCGGAACTGACGTACCGTAGTCCGTCTCAAGCGGAGACTGTGAGGGCTCCAATTTTCCGTCTCGGGCGAGCGCGTCGAACGCCCGCGAGTCAACGCGATGTGAATTGGTACCAGAAGAGTATTAACCCATATTATCCTAACGAATTTATCCATCCGTAATGGTAGGGGAGTCACCGGAGAGTACTGAGAAAGAGCGGGAAACTGCAAGAGATGAAATGAGCCGCTGGAGCCGGGTGCTTTCCGTACCGGAGAGCAGACGTGTCCTGCTTGCCCTCGGGGGGCTCTACGTCGCACTCGCTGTTTGGTGGGCAGTTTCACAGGTGGTTCCGGGAACCTCAGTTGCAACTATTCTGGTCGTCTCTTCGTTTATCGGCGGATCGGGAATCGTCCTTCTTTGGGGTGGGTACCGGTTGCCACAGATGGATATCCACTCGACGTGTTACCCCGCTGTCGCAGGGAGATGTGTCACCGGACTCGGGATAATGCTCGGTATTCTAACGTTGTATCATCTCCAGCCGGACACTGGTCTTACCAACCCGGAACGTTCGCTCCCCGTTCTTACCGGGTTCGGTAGCGTCGCCGGCTTCGGTGTTGGAGTGTACGATGCGCAGGCCAAAACGCGCGCCCGAGAACTCACACTCCAAAACCGGAAGCTTCAGCGAACGCAAGAGCGCCTCGAAGAATCGAACGAACGACTCGAGCAGTTCGCGTACGCCGCCTCTCACGACCTGCAGGAGCCCCTGCGGATGGTTTCGAGCTACCTGCAACTCCTCGAAAGTCGGCACGGCGATGCGTTCGACGAAGAGAGTGAAGAGTTCCTCGAGTACGCGATCGACGGCTCGGAGCGAATGACAGAGATTATCGACGGGTTGCTCGAATATTCCCGCGTGGAAACACAGGGAGAAACGTTCGAACCGGTTGATCTCGACGAGATCTGTGCCGAGGCGTGTCAAAACCTCGAGCTACAGATCGACGAAACTGACGCCGTCATCAACAGCGGGGAACTCCCTCGCGTCGAAGGCGATGCGAGGCAACTCCGGCAGGTCTTCCAGAATCTCGTCGCTAACGCGATCGAATACAGCGGAGACGCGCCCCCACGGGTCGACATCTTTGCCGAACGTGATGGCGAGGAGTGGATCATCTCCGTCCGTGATAGCGGCCTCGGAATCCCCACGGAGGATCAGGATCGCATCTTCGAGGTGTTCGAGCGACTCCACGGTCACGAGGAAGGGACGGGAACCGGAATCGGACTCGCACTCTGTAGCCGGATCATCGAGCGTCACAACGGCGAAATATGGGTCGAATCGGAACCCGGCGAGGAGACGACGTTTTCGTTTGCTTTGCCAGCAACGTCGACGCAAACGGAGACTACAGCAGCAGTGGCCGAGCCACTGTAACTGCCTTCGCGTTCACTCGTTGCCCTCCAGATCGTCGTTCTCACAAACCCGCACTTCCGTCGCGGTTTCCGGAAAGATCTTCCCCGGATTCAGCGTCCCCGTCGGATCGAGCGCATCCTTGACCCGGCGCATCGCCTCGACCGCGCCGGCGCCGTGCTCGGCCTCGAGGTACTCCCGTTTCCCCTGGCCGATGCCGTGCTCTCCAGTCGCGGTGCCGCCGAACTCGAGCGCGCGGTCGACGATCTCGGCGTAGACCGCCTCCCCGAGGTCGACGTGTTCGGGATCGTCCCGGTCGACGAGCACGGAGTAGTGGAGGTTGCCGTCGCCCGCGTGGCCGAAACAGGGGATCAGCAGGTCGTGCTCGTCGGCGAGGCGTCTCGTTTCGCGGACGATCTCGGGGTAGGCGCTGATCGGCACGGTCACGTCGCCGGGATGGAGCGGCTCGAGGTCGGCGTCGTACGTCGCCACGGCGTAGGCCAGCTCCCGGCGAGCCTGCCAGAGTTCGTCCATCTCCGCGTCGTCGTCGCTCGTCTCGAATCGGGCGACGTCTCGGTCCTCGAATATCGTCCGACAGAGCTCGATCTCCTGCTCGACACCGTGGTTGGCGTGGAACTCGAGGAAGACCATCGGCGCGTCGGGCAGATCGGTGCCGAGGTAGGCGTTGGCCATCCGCGCGCTCAGTCCGTCGACGAGCTCGATCCGGGCGACGTCGACCTCGGTTCGGACGGCCTCGGAGACGGCCGCCGTCGCGTCCTCGAGCGTCTCGAAGATCGCTCGACCGCCGCGGATCTGCGCGGGTCGGCCGGCGAGCTCGAGCGTCGCCTCGGTGACGACCGCGAGCGTCCCCTCACTGCCGACGAGCAACTCGGTGAGGTTGTAGCCGCTCGAGGTCTTGACCGCCCGCGATCCCGTCCGCACCACGGTCCCGTCGGCCAGCACGGCCTCGAGCCCGAGCACCCAGTCGGCGACCTCGCCGTAGCGGACGGTCTGCATTCCGCTGGCGTCGGTCGCGATCATCCCGCCGATCGTCGAGATGTCGCCCGAGGAGGGCAGTGGCGGGAAGAAGAGGCCGTCGCTCGCGACATACTCGTCGACCGCGGAGCCGATGACCCCCGGCCCGACGTCGATCTGAAAGTCGTCGGGTCGGTAGTCGCGAACGTCGTCCATCCGAGTGAGATCGAGGCTGATCCCCCCGCGAGCGGGGACGGCGTTGCCTTCGAGGCCCGTCCCTGCGGCGTAGGGGGTCACGGGAACGCCGCGATCGGTCGCCGCCGCCAGCACCGCCGAGACGTCGTCGGTGCGCTCGGGCCAGACGACGGCGTCGGGTCGGACGCCTTCGCCCAGCTGCTCGGCGCCCCAGTCGGCGGCGTGGCTGTCGCGCCGCCCGTCGGCGACGGAGTGCTGGTCGTCCGCGAGGGGGAGATCCTCGAGGAACGAGCAGTCATGTGTCATACGGCCACATTCTTTACCGTCGGTATCAACGTTGTCCCCGTCTCCGCGACGGTCCCGGGCTCCGGAGTTCACCCGGGACAACGGTCACGGCGCTCGAGCCCGTCCGCCCGAACGTGACCGATTCCGAGGACTCCCTCGAGGGCCGGCTCGCGGCGCTTCGCGACCACCTCGAGGCGACGGCCGAGCTGCCGATCGATCCGCGGACGAACCGCTGGCTCGGCGAGGCCGAGGCCGTCGCCCGGGACGCGACCGCAGACGACATCGATCCGGAGACGGCCAGAAAGCGCGTCCGGCAGGTCCAGCGGTTGCTCTCGGCGGCCGACGACCCCGACCACGAGGACGCGGTCGCCCACCTCGAGGCGGCTCGGGTGCTGTGCGATCGGATTCTCGAGTGACGCCCGGACTTGCGGCTGTGCCGTTCGCTCGAGCGCACGCGGGATCGGCTTGCGGGTGGCGCAGGCGAAGGTGACGCAGGGGACGATGTGCTCGAGCCGCAGCTGGTCGAGGGGACGGCGGACTCGAGCCCGCCGTCACTCGTGGGGCCACGAGTCGATCTCGTCGTCGTAGTTGCCCGGCGCGATCGGCCCCTCGAGCAGCGGGTCGTCGGTCTCGACCATCCACTCGTAGAGCCGCCTCGAGAGCTCCGTGCGAACGTCCTGGTACCGGGGCTCGAGCGCGACGTTCTCGTCTTCCTGCGGGGTGGCCCGGAGGTCGTACAGCTCCTCGTAGGGGCGAAACGGCGCGCTGTAGGCCTCGCGGACCTCGCGGCCGGCCTCGCTGGCGAAGACGTCCCGGGCGAGATACACCTGCGGGAGCTGCCAGAAGTTCCGGACGTACTTGTACCGCTCCGTCCGGACCGCCCGCACCGGGTTGTACTCGTCGTGCCAGGTCATCTCGGCGAAGAGGTGCTCGTGGGGCTCGTACTCGCCGTCGGTCACGAGCGGGAGGACGCTCCGCCCGTTCAGGTCGTCGGGAACCTCGAGACCGATCAGCTCGAGTATCGTCGGCAACACGTCGACGTTGCCGAGCAGCTCTTCGTACCGTTCCCCACCGTCGATCACGCCGGGATAGGACACCACCAGCGCGGCCTCGAGGCCGGCATCGTAACAGCTCCCCTTCGCCCGGGGGAAGGCCAGGCCGTGTTCGGTCGTGAAGATCACGAGCGTCTCGTCGGCAAGACCCGCGTCCTCGAGGGCCGTCAGAATCGTTCCGACGCCGTCGTCGATGGCGGTCACCATCCCGCGCATCTCGGCGAGATCCTGGCGAATGCCCCGCCGGTCGGGCAGGTACGGCAGCGGCCGCACGTCGTCGGGGTCGTCGGCGTCGTAGTGGTCGGCGTCGAAGCCGAATCGTCCCGTCTTCTCCTCGACGCGGTGGCACTCGAAGAAGCCGACCGACGCGAAGAAGGGGTCCTCGAATCCCCCCCGCTCGAGGAAGGAGGCGACGACCGCGGAGACGTTTCGCGCCCGGTTGGCCTGGTGGACCGACGGCGAGACGCCGGGGTAGAGGTTCCCCTCCGAGTGGATGTGGTCGTAGCCGAGCGTGTCGGTGTCCTGGGAGATGTGCTGGAGGCCGAACAGGTGGGTCTCGTAGCCCGCGTCGCTGAGGTAGTGGGGGATAATCCGCTCGCCATCCTCGAGCTCCCAGTGGGTGTGGGCCAGTCCCATGAGCCCGTTGACGTGCGGATAGCGCCCCGTCATGAGACTGCCGCGACTCGGCGTACACTGCGGCGCCGTCACGAAGTGGTTCTCGAACAGTGCGCCGTCGGCCGCGAGCCGGTCGATCGCGGGCGTCTCGACGTCGACGCCGTAACAGCCCAGGTACCGGCCGAGGTCGTGGCAGTGGATCAGGAGGACGTCCGGTCTGGCTCCCATAGGAGCCGCGCTACCACGAGGTCGGGGATAAGTACTCGAGGGCTACACCCCCCAAGGATTCGAACGCCTCGCGGGATCCGTTAAGCCAATCCGTACCGCGGTCGACGGTGACACGTATGAGACGACAACGGAGGCGAGCGGCGTGAACGCGCGGCTGGACCTGCTGGTGCGACTCGGCGACTACGACCGACCCCAGGACGTCGCCGACCGCGCCGTCCGGGCCGAGGAGCTTGGATTCGACCGGATCACGACGGGCGAGACGACCGGCTGGAACATCGTCCCGGCGCTGACGCTGATCGCCGACCGAACCGACGAACTCGGAATCTCGAACGACGTCATCTCGCCGTTCGGACGGTCGCCGGCGATGCTCGCCCAGACCGCGCTGGCACTGCATGACGCCTCGGACGGACGGTATCGGCTCGGGCTCGGCCCGAGTTCGCCCGCGATCACCGAACACTGGCACGGCAAGTCCTTCGAGCGACCGCTGCGGCGCACGCGGGAGGCGATCGAGATCGTCCGAGCGGTGTACGAAGAGGGCACCCCAGCTTACGAGGGGGAGATCTTCGATATCGCCGGGCTCAACTACGAGCGAGACGTCCCCGAGAATCCGCCGCCGATCGACCTCGCCACCCTCGGTCCGACGGCGACCGAGATGGCCGGCCGGTTCGGCGACGGCTGGGCGCCACAGCTGTTCACGAAATCGGGCCTCGAGGATCGGCTCGAGGATCTCCACCGTGGCGCCGAACTCGCCGGGAAGGACCCCGCGGAGCTGCGCGTGAGCCCGATCGTCCGCGGGGTCGCCGCCGAGGACCGCGAGCGGGCTCGCGAACGCGCCCGCAAGACGATCGCGTTCATGCTCGGCGCGTACGGTCCCTACTACGGCGACTCCGTGGCCGAGCAGGGCTACCCCGACGTCGTCGCGGACATCCGCGAGGCCTGGCAGGATCGGGATACGGAGGCGATGGCCGCGCGGCTCCCCGACGAGGTGCTCGACGAGCTGGCGCCCGCCGGCACCCCCGAGGAGGTCCGCGAGTGGGTCGCCGACTACGCCGAGATCGACGGCGTCGACGCCGTCCGGATCGGGTTTGTCGACGGGATGAACGAGGCGGACAAGGAGACGACGATGGAAGCTGTCTCGGAACTGGTCTGAGGGGCCTCACCGTCGGCGGCGGGCGCGAACGGAGACGCTCCCGACGCCGTACTGCTGGCAGACGCCTCGAGCCCGGTCCGAGACGAACTCGTACCAGGGGTTCTCCCTGATCGTCACGTCGTCGAACCCGGCGGCCTCGAGCAGGCCGGCGTAGTCGTCGCTCCGGATCGCGCCGCCGATGCCCGCGGCCCACAGCCCGGGATCGGTCCTGATCCGTTCGGGGAGCCGACGCTCGGCGACGAGCTCGGAGACCGCCAGCCGACCCCCCGGACGGAGGACGCGGCCAGCCTCCGCGAGGGCTCGCTCCGGCCTCGGCGAGAGCGAGAGCGCACCGTTCGACAGGACGACGTCGACCGCCCCGTCCTCGAGCGGGAGCGCCTCGGCCGTCGCCCG
This sequence comes from Natronococcus roseus, assembly GCF_043677095.1. Lineage (NCBI taxonomy): Archaea > Methanobacteriati > Methanobacteriota > Halobacteria > Halobacteriales > Natrialbaceae > Natronococcus > Natronococcus roseus. Next base: position 242,638 of record NZ_JBHLJR010000005.1, on the reverse strand, counting down.
CCAGAGGGAGACGTTCGCGGCGCCGACGTCCTCGCGACACCGACGCGCGTTCGCCAGCTGCTCGGGGACGGGATCGACGCCGATCACGCGGCCGCTGTCGCCGACCCGCGCGGCGGCGACGAGCGCGTCCGTTCCGGAGCCACAGCCGAACTCGAGGACGACGTCACCGGCGTCGAGGTCGGCCAGATCGAGGTGGTAACCGACGCCGGTAAAGGAGTCGAGGGCTGCGGCCGGGAGCCGACCGATCTCCGCCGGCAGGTAGCCGAGCCGGGACGCCAGCTCTCGGCCCGTCGGGAACTGCAGGTCGCCACCCTCGTTCGATGTGTTCGCGACGATTTGGTAGACGGCCGCGATCTCGCGTCGCAGCTCCCGCTCGTCGGTCGCGACGGTCGAACGATCGGTTCGCGACCGTCGCCGATCGGCCCGGACTCGAGCGCGTTGCCACTCGAGAACGGACACGCGATCGACGGCGGTTGTGACTGACGATCGATCGCTCATCCCGTTCGGATACGCTCGCACGTGTCATGTACGTAACTGGTGGCGGTCGATCGTCGGCCGGCACCGTTGCAGCCGGTGACCGGTTGTCGACCGTTGCGAACGGGGCTGATCCGGTCCGTACCCGATTCATCGGCCCCGGTTCGTGCGGACCGCGAACGCGCGGTCGTCGCTACTCGGCGGGCGTTTCGACCGCGAGCGGACGCGCCTCCCGACGGTACCCCTCGTAGGTCGAGACGGCCCACTCGCGGATCGTCGGATCGTCGGTGTCGACGAACGCCCGGACGGTCCCGCTGTCGGGGTGGTAGCCGCAGATCCCGACCCGCTCGTCGAAGAGGCTGAGTCCGTACTCGGGCAGCTCCTCGTGGATCAACACGGTGAGGTTGCCACTCGCCAGGGTTCGCGCCGACTGCTCGGGGTAGGTCCTTTGGATGTAGCTGACGACCGACGGCGGGTCGATGACCTCCGCCGCCATCCCGTCGACGACCTGTCCACAGAGCTCGTCCCGGCAGGGCTCGAGCAGCGCCAGCTCGAAGCCGACGAACCGGAACCGGTCGGTCTCTCGGAGCAGGGAGATGAATCGGTTGACCGGGCGGTACGGGTCGTCGACGGTGGGGATCGTGACGACTGCCTCCGAGAACGACTCGAGGGGAAGCCGCCGGACCTCGTCCGGAAACCAGACCCAGATCCCCCGGAGTTTCCGCTCGGTTTCGACGCGATCGAGCAGCTCCCGCATCCCCGCCGCAACGAACGCGCCGAGCGGCGTCGTCTCGTAGCAGTGATCGGTTCGGGCGATCCAGCCGCGATCCTCAAGCGCCCGCAGGGTACGGCCGATCGTCGACCGCGAGACCCCGGTCAGCTCGCGGAGATCGGCCCGCGTTCGCGGCCGCTCCGCCAGCGCGACGAGCGCGGTCGTTCGATGGTGCGATCGCGTGAGATACGCCACGTCGTCGATCGAGTCCGGGTGCACACTCACCCCCGTTTCCGTCCCGCGGTCGCCGCGCTCGCTGTGGTTCGGAACCATGTCACTCGTACGCACGCAGTAGTAATAGTAGTAGGGTCGGATCCGCACCGAAGCCGATCGAGTTACGGCTCGAGGACGAGCTTGCCGAAGAAACTGTCCTCCATCACGTCGCGCTGGGCCTGGGCGGCCTCCTCGAGGCCGTACGTGCGGTCGATCTCGACGGAGAGGCGACCGCGCTCCATGAGGTCGGCGACCCCCCGCAGCGGAACCCGGAGATCCGGCGTGTTGAACATCGTCATGAACTGGTAGCTGACGTCCGCCGAACGGGCTGCACCGACGCTGGTAAAGCCCGGATCGGGGTCGTTCTCGCCGATGCCGACGACCCGACAGCCCGTCGCCGCGACCTCGGCGTCGAACTGGAGGTAGTCGTCGAGCCGGTGGTCGAGGATCGCGTCGACGCCGCCGTCGCTCGCCTCGAGGACGGCGTCGGCGAGGTCGTCGCGCGAGTAGTCGAGGGCGGTGTCGGCGCCCAGCTCCTCGAGGGTGTCGTGGTGTTGCTCGGAGGCGGTCGTCACGACCCGTGCGCTGACGGCGTCGCCGATCTGGACGGCGACGTGGCCGACGCCGCCGGAGCCGCCGTGGACGAGACAGGCCTCGGCCGGCTCGAGGTCGGCGTGGTCGATCAGCGCGCGCCAGGCGGTGACGCCGACGACGCCCGCCGCCCCCGCCTCGCGGGCGTCGACGCCGTCGGGCAGGTGAACGACGCGGTCGGTCGGCACCGTCGCGTACTCCGCGTAGCCGCCCTGGAACGAGCCGTTGCCGATCCCGGTGCCGTAGACGCGGTCGCCCGCCTCGAAGCCGTCCGCGCTCGAGCCGGTTTCGGCGACGACGCCCGCGAAGTCCACGCCCGGCGTGAACGGGGGTCCGAGGGGCTCGTAGGACCCCTCGCGAAAGTAGGTGTCGACGGGGTTGACCCCGGCAGCCTCGATCTCGAGCAGGAGCTCGTCGGCCGCTGGCTCGGGTCGGTCGATCTCCTCGACCTGCAGTACGTCCGGTCCGCCGTGTTCCGAGAGTCGTACAGCGCGCATGACGTACGGGGACACGAAGCGTGCCATTATAAACGTGGAGATCGGCCGCGGCGGTTGCCGGTGAGAGAATCACCATGTTGAAACCATCGAGCCCCTTACAGAGATTACAGGCGAAAGCCCACGGCTTTAGCCGTGGGATGAAGCCGTCACTGCTGAACCAATCCACGCTCCCCCAGCAGGCTGGATATTCCACGCCAAATTTTTATTATCATAGAACAGTAAATTACACGTGTAATGGTCGAGGGGAGCGTAGAAACAACATTCCGCAATCCCAGCCGTTCTCGCCGTCAAGAGTGGCAACGCGCCACCCATATCTTCCGCGAGTGTAAACAATGGCTCGTGGACGGTTGGGAAGACGGTTCGCTCTCCTCGTCCGTCACAACTGGCAACATCGACAATCCACTCTACTCAGCACTCCAAAACCAAGCTATTCGCTCTGCTAAAAGTGACTACGACGACGAACCCATAGAGTACACGGGCGAGCAACCCATCGAAGTCAACAACCAAAACTGGGAAATTCATACAACGGAAAACGATTCTGTTGTCATCGGGTTCCCGTGTATCAGTGATTGGTGGTACACGCCAATTCACGTCCACAACAGCATCGAAGAACCTGTTCAAGCCTTACTTGATGGCACCGCTGAGAAGACGAAACTCAGCGTCTGGCGCGAAGGCAATGATTGGCATTGCTCGTTCACCGTCAAATATGACGAGGAACAAGCAGGCGGGGAAACACCCATTGGAATTGACGTTGGGCACAACTACATCCTCGCGGCCACGCCAGATGACCCGAGTGCTGAGTCGTTCCTTGTGAGCGGCAAGGAGTACAAGTTTGTCAGGCGGTACTACCGTTCCCTTCGTGATTCGCTACAGGAAACGGGTGCGCTTCGCGCACGTAACCACGTTGGTAACAAGGAGTACCGCCGCATCCAAGACGCTAATCACACCCTCTCAAAGAAATTAGTCGAGTACGCCAGTCAGTTCGAGAATCCCGTCATCAAACTCGAAGACCTCGAAAACATTCGTAACGGTAGCGAGTGGAACGGTATTCACTCGTGGCCGTTCTACGAACTCCAGCAATTCATCACGTACAAGGCTGAAAAGGAAGGTATTCGGGTTGAGAAAGTTGACCCTGAGAACACGAGTCAGGAGTGTAGTCAGTGTGGTGAACTCGTGGGTCGTGAGGGGAGCAAGTTCGAGTGTTCGCACTGCGGGTACGTTCGACACGCAGATTTGAACGCGGCTGAAAACATTAGCAAACGAGAGGGTGAACCATGCACGGCGTAACACTTTGGGTGACGCGAACCGTGCGGCCCAGCACGCTAAAGAACGTGCCGACCGCGAAGCGGTCGCCTGCCACGTGCAGGTGGGAAGGCTCGTTTGACCGAGCTACACGCGCTGCAAAGCACGCTCGTGGTAATAATCGAGCGGCGACCTGTGAGGCTGGCCACGTGAAAGCGTATTTGAGCTGCCGAGGAAACGCGCAGCCTTAATATCCCCATCGGGGAATCCCACGGCTTCAGCCGTGGGAGGAGGTCAACCGCACTCGATTCCGGCGGGCCCGTTCGGTCGAGGACGACCCGCGTCGGCATCCCGTCCGGTGTACCCGATGATCGAACTCCAGTGGCTCGTCGCTGCCGTGGTCGTCGTCCCGCTCGGAGCCGCGGCGCTCTCCGTGCTCGCAAGCGGTCGGCTCGCCGAGGCCGGGTGGTCGATCGCCGCGGCGTCGCTGTCGGTGACGTTCGTCCTCTCGGTCGTGCTGGCGGTCGCGCTCGTCACCGGCGAACCGATCCAGTACCGGCTCTCGTCGGATCGCCTCGGCTACGCCACGGAGCTGCAGGCCGACGGCTTCTCGGGCGTGATCGTCCTGCTTGACTCGCTGGTCGCGCTCGGCGCGCTCGCCTACACTCGAACGGCGGGTCCTCGGGGGAACACCTTTTACGGGGGATACCTGGCGATCGTCGCGGGCGTGATCGGTGTCACCTTGACGGGCGATCTGTTCGTGCTGTCCCTCTTCTTGCTGTTGCTCGGGCTCTCGACGGTCGCCCTCGTCGACGCGACGGGAACCGGGTGGGACAGCGACGTGACCCGTCGGTACGTCGTGCTGTGGACCCTCGGCGTCGGCGTCTACCTGGCGGGGGTCGCCGTCGCGGTCGTCGCGACGGGAACGGCGAACATGGCGCTGCTGGCCGAGCGGCTCCCCGCGGTCGGCTACGCCGACCCGCTGGTCGTCGCCTCGTTTCTCCTGATGGCCGTCGGCCTCGGGATCAGCATCGGCCTCTTCCCGTTTCACACCTGGCTCGTCGACGCCCACGGCGTCGCCCCCGACGCCCTGAGCGCGCTGATCTCGGGCGTGATCCCCGCCGCGGCCGTCTACGCCTTCTCGCGGGTCCTCTTTACCGTCTACACGACCGACTTCCTCGCGGCCAACCCGATCCTCGTCGACGGGATCCTGGCGGTTTCGCTTGCGACGATGCTGCTCGGCAACCTGCTTGCGGCGGTCCACCGGGGGATCAAGGACGTCCTCGCGTACTCGACGATCTCTCAGGCCGGCCTCGTCGTCGCGGGCTTTGCGATCGCCAACGAGGACGCGATCTTCGGCTCGATCCTGCAGCTGTTCGGCCACGGGATCGTCAAGGGGGCGCTCTGTCTCGTCGCCGGCATCTTCGCGCTCCGCTTCGAGGCCCGCTCGCTCGAGGAGTACGCGGGCCTCGCGAACGAGGCGCCGCTGCTGGGGGCGACGTTCGCGCTGCTGGGGATCGCGATGATCGGCCTCCCCCCGACGGTCGGCTTCGTCGGCAAGTGGTACATCGCGCTGGGAGCGATCCAGCACGGGATGTGGCTCGTCGCGGCGCTGGTCGTCGTCAGCACGCTGTTGACGCTCGCCTACGTCGTCCCCTTCATCAGCCGCCTCTACTTTCATCCGTTCGAGGGCCCGCGGAACACGGAGGCCCGGGTCACGGTCGGAACGGTCGCCGTCGTCGTCGCAGCGACCGCCGTCGCGCTCGCGATGGGCGTGAGCTCGGGGTGGATCGAGGGCCTCCTTGCGACGGCGATCGAGGAATTCGCCTCCTGACACCATGCACGGAACACACACGCGACACCGACGCCGGAGGTGCGAGCCCCGATGAGCGACGGCGCCGCGGAGGTCGCGACGCTGCGTCCGTTCCTCGCCGTCCTCGTCCCCGCGCTGGTCGTGGTCGCCGTCGCGCTCGCCGACGAGCGACCGACCCTTCGCGAGGGAGTGAGCCTCGTCGGCTCGCTCGCCACCTTCGCCGTCGTCGCGAGCATGCTCCCTGGCGTCCTCGAGGGTCGGGTCTACGTTACCCACCTCGGCACGTTCGCCACCGGGATCGAGTTCGCGTTCCGGGCCGATCCGCTCGGGATGCTGTTCGGCGTCGTCGCGAGCGCCCTCTGGATCCCGACGGCGATCTACAGCGCGGGCTACCTGCGGGGCCACGAGAAAGCGCATCAGACCCGCTTTTTCGCCGCGCTGGCGCTGAGCATCGCCGCGGCGATGGGCGTCGCCTTCGCCGCGAACCTGCTCGTGCTCGTGTTGTTCTACGAGCTGATGACGATCGGCACCTACCCGCTCGTCGCCCACGACGGCACCGAGCGGGCCCGACAGGTCGGCTACAAGTACCTCGCGTACGTCCTCGGCGGGGGCACCCTCGCGGTCGGCGGCACGCTGCTCGTCTTCTGGCTGGCCGGTACCGCGACGTTCGCGCCCGGCGGGATCGACGCGTTCGCGGACGCGGCGGGCGAGAATCCCTGGCTTGCCCGGATCGCCTTCGGACTCCTGGCCGCGGGCTTCGGCGTCAAGGCTGCGATCATGCCGTTGCACGGCTGGCTGCCGAGCGCGATGGTCGCGCCCACACCCGTTTCGGGGCTGCTCCACGCCGTCGCGGTCGTCAAGTCCGGGGCGTTCGCGCTCGCCCGCGTCGTCCTCGAGGTGTACGGCCCGGCGACGACGGAGGCCCTCGGGCTCGCGGCGCCGCTGGCCGGCGTGGCGGCCGCGACGATCCTCCTGGGGAGCCTGCTCGCGCTGCGCCAGGACGACCTGAAGCGACGGCTCGCGTACTCGACGATCGCACAGCTCTCGTTCATCGTCCTCGGCATCGCGCTGCTGACCCCGTCGGCGGTCGTCGGCGGGCTGGTCCACCTGCCGGTCCACGCCGTCGGGAAGCTCACCCTCTTTTTCTGTGCCGGCGCGCTGGCCGTCGAGTGCGGGACCAAGAAGGTAAGCGAGATGGCGGGGATCGGGCGCCGGATGCCCCTGACGATGGTCGCCTTCGCCGTCGGGGCCGCCAGCCTGGCGAGCATCCCGCTGTTCGCCGGGTTCGTCAGCAAGTGGCACCTCCTGTTGGGTAGCGCCGAGGCGGACAACGGGGTCGTGCTCGCGCTGTTCGTCGTCTCGGGCGGGCTCAACGTCGCCTACTTCTGGCCGATCGTCTACGCCGCGTTCTTCGAGGACGCGGACCCCGACCCGAAACCGATCGTCGAGGAACCGATGGGCGGAACCCGGACCGACGGCGGGGCCAAATCCGAGCCGACGGACGCATCGACGGCCGCCATCCGGGCACAGGGTGACGGCGGCCCCACCGTCGGAGCCGAGTGGGAGCGCCGCACCCCGACGGGCGCCGAGACGACGTGGCTCCTGTTGGGTCCGATCCTCGCGGTGGGCGCGCTCGTCGTCGCGGTCGGGATCGCCGCCGACTGGCTGTTCGTCCTCGAGGCCGCCCGCATGGCCGCCGAGAGCGCGGGGGTGAGTCGCCCGTGATCGGGAGCGGTTCCGACGCGCTGCTTTCGGTCCAGCCGCTGGCGATCGTCGTCCTCGCCACAGTGCTGGTTCCGTTCTGCTCGCGACGGCTCGCGCACGTCCTCGGAGCCGTCGGGCTCGGCCTCGTCGCGGCGTGGACGCTGCTCGTCCCCGACGGGACCGGGCCGACGGTGCCGTTCCTCGGGCTCGAACTCGTCCTCGTGAGCGTCGACGACGCCTCGCGGCTCGTCGGGCTGGCGCTCTCTGCGTTCGGGGCGCTGGCGGTCGGATACGCGTTCGTCGTCGGTACCGACACCCGTCACCTCCTGATCGCGCTGGCGTACGCCGGAGTCTCGCTGTGGACCGTCTTCGTCGGCGACTGGCTCGCGCTCGCGCTCGGCTGGGAGCTGATGGCCGTCGCGAGCACGCTGCTGGTGTGGTACCACGGCGGCGAGGCGGTGCGGGCGGGGTATCGCTACGCGCTGGTCCACGCCGTCGGCGGCGGCCTGTTGCTGGTCGGCGTCGCCCTCCACTGGGTCGCCGTCGGCCCCTCGGCGACCGCGCTGCAGTACGATGGAACGGGGATCAGTCCGGGACTAGCCGCGGTCGCGGTCGGCCTCGCCGTCGGCGTCAACGCCGCCCTGATCGGCGTCCACGTCTGGCTGCCCCGAACGTACGCCGCACCACACGTCGCGACGTCGGTGATCCTCTCGGCGTACACGACGAAGGTCGCGGTGTACGCGGCCTACCGGGCGTTCCCCGAGGGAAACCTCGTCCTCGCGTCCGTCGGCGCCGCGATGACCGTCTACGGTGCGGCCTACGCCCTCGCACAGAAGGACATGCGCAAACTGCTCGCCTACCACATCCAGGCTCAGGTCGGCTACATGCTCGCCGGGATCGGACTGGGCTCGGCGCTGGGGGTCGCGGGCGGCTTTGGCCACCTGTTCAACAACGTCCTCTACAAGGGGCTGCTGTTCATGGTCGCGGGCTTCGTCGTCGTCCGTACGGGAAAGAACAAGCTCGACGATTTCGGCGCGCTCGGGCGGGCGACTCCCCTGCTGTTCGCGACCTTCCTCGTCGCCGCGCTCTCGATCACCGGCGTCCCCGGCTTCAACGGGTTCGTCACGAAGGGGATGGTCCTCGACGCGGCCGCCGAGGCCAACGCGACCCTCCTCGAGGCCCTGCTGCTGGCCGGGGCCGTCGGGACGTTCGTCTCGTTCATGAAGTTCGGCTACTACGCCTTCCTCGAGGGCGAGCACGCCTCGATCCCCGACCTGTCGCCGGCCGATCTCGCGGTTTCGGCGCCGATCGCGGTCGCCTGCGTCCTGCTGGGCGTGTTCTACCCGGTACTGTTCGCGCTCCTGCCGGCGACCGACGCCTGGAGCACGGACCCCTACTCGGCGGCCCACCTCTACAAGGCCGTCGTGCTCGCGGGCGGCAGCCTCGTCGCGTTCGTCGTCGCGAAACCGCTGTTCGGCCGCGTCGCTGGAGGGAAGGACGTCGACGAACTTCGGGATCCGCTCGTCTTCTACGGTACCGGCGCCGTCACGGACGTCCTCGTACGGAGTTACGGGTGGGTCGACGAGCAGGTCGCTCGCGCGGCTGCGGCCGTCGTCGTCGCGGTTCGGAACCCGGAACGGACGGTTTTGGCCGCTCTTCCGGACTCGCTGGAGGACCGCTACCGGGACTGGGCTCGGCAGACGTGGGACGAGTCGGGGCTGAAGACGACCGTCGCGCTCGTGTTCGTGGCGCTCGTGATCGTGCTGGTGGTCGGACTGACGTTTTAGATGTGGACCCGACGACACGCCGAGTGGTTATATTCCGCCCAGCGGCACACCTCGTATGACCGGAAGCGGTACCGTCGAACCTGTTTTCACTGCGCCGGAAGCCGAGGGGGAGACGGGGGAACGAACCGCCGTCGAAGCGGTCGCCGGGCGGGGGACTTCGCGGCGATCGCTACTTCAGCGAACTCGAGACCGAAACGTTCGTCGAGTGGGAGTCGGACGAGGAGCGCCACGACGGGTACGACCTCACGCTGATCGAACGCGAGGCCGTGACGGAGATCGGACGTGAAATGGGGATCGAACTCGAGCCGAGCGAACATCGACGGACCGTCGAGACGCGCGACGTCGCGCCCAACCATCTCGGCGGGCGGCGGTTCCGGGTACAGGCGCTCGTTCACCGGGGCGGGCTCCGGCCGGACGTGCTCGAGGACGGGACGGTTCGATCCGGAGACGTCGTCGAACCGCTCGAGTGAGTCATACCTCTGGGCCGGAACGTCGCGAAGAACCCCGGCACGAGGGCCGCAATCTCTCTCTCTACGAGGTGCTCCCGGCGGCTGACGCCAACTGTCCGCGACGAAGGTTTCGGCGTTCACGCCGGGCGAGGATGTTACCGTACTAGGTGGGCGTCGACTACAGCTTGTGCGCGATCTTCTCGACGGCGACGACCAATCGGTGGAGCAGGAAGTACAGATACACGAAGAGGCCGACAACGGCGACGACGAGGAGTCCGAGCAGGAGCTGTCCGGTCACCAAGCCGTATGCGAGACTCGCGAGCGCGAGGACGGCAAACCCGACCCCCACTGGAGCAGGGAGTTCCGTCCGAGTAGCGCCAGTATTCATGAAGCCGATGTTCTACCGGGAGTGCAAGTGTTTTCCTCACCGCAACCCTCACCGCAGATTGGCCGTCGACCGCGTTCTCACACACGCTGCCGTTTTTCGCCCGACATCTGCGTGACCTCGAGGACGCTCTCCGCTGCTACCGAACCGCCCGCGTCGCGTCGTCGATAATCTCGAGAGCCTCCTTTAGCTCCGCCGTCCCCGTGGCGTATGAGAGGCGGGCGTACCCCTCGCCGTTGGCGCCGAAGGCGCCGCCGGGGACGACGATCACGTCCCGCTCGAGCACTTCGTCGCACCAGCCCTCGGGCACCTTCGGCATGACGTAGAACGCTCCCGACGGCGTGGGAACCTCGAGGCCGGCGTCCTCGAGACCGTCGACGACCAGATCGCGGCGCTCCTCGAAGGCCGCGACCATCTCCTCGACGGGATCTTGGGGACCGGTCAGGGCGGCCTCGGCGGCGTACTGGGCGGGCGCGGAGGCGCAGGCCTGTGCGTACTGGTGGACTCGCAGCATCCGTTCGATCCGACGGTTGGAGCCGAGGACCCAGCCCAGCCGCCAGCCCGTCATCGAGTAGGTCTTCGAGCAGGCGCTGACGACCACGACGTTGTCGCTCTCGGCGAACTCGAGGGGCGAGCGGTGTTCGCCCTCGAAGACGATCCGTTCGTACACCTCGTCGGAGAGACAGAGGACGTCGTGTTCGTCCGCGATGCGGGCGAACTCGCGCATGTCCTCCTCGCTCTGGACGGCACCCGTCGGGTTCGCGGGGCTGTTGACGACGAACGCGGCGGTCTCGTCGGTGATCGCCGCCTCGACCGTCGCGGGGTCGAGGGTGAGGTCGTCGCGCAGGCCGACGGGTTTGGGCGTCCCGCCCGCGATGTGGGTCAGGGCGTCGTAGGAGACGAACCCGGGATCGGGGAAGATGACCTCCTCGTCGGGGTCGACGTGGGCCTCGAGCGCGAGGTGCAGCGCCTCGCTCCCGCCGGAGGTGGCGATGACCTCGGCGGGATCGACCTCGAGTCCGAACTCCCGGTCGTAGTTCTCGGCGATCGCCTCCCGGAGCGATCGGGTTCCCTTGTTCGACGTGTAGGCGTCGGTCCGCTCGGCCTCGATCGCCTCGATCGCCCCCCGCCGGGCGTGGTCGGGCGTCGGAAAGTCCGGCTGGCCGATTCCGAGGTTGATCGCGTCCTCGCCGGCGGCCTCGAACACTTCCCGAATGCCGCTGATCGACACCTGCTCGACCCGGGCTGCAAACTCCGTCATAGCTACACCGGTGTTGCCGACCCCGATAACTCTTGATGTGTTCCACGCTCGACCGCGAGGGCGACTTCCCCGAGGGTGGAATCTATTTGTTCCGACTGGTGGTGAGACCCCACGCCATGTACGAGACGATCCTCGTCGCGACGGACGGCAGCGACCCGGCGAGCCGCGCGGTCGATTACGCAGTCGATCTCGCGTCGACGTTCGACGCCGACCTCCACGGGATCTCCGTCGTCGACACGTACCGGTACGGCGACTCGATGCTGTCGGGCGATCGGACGATGGTCGACGAGCTGCGGGATCACGCCGAAAGCGTGCTCGAGGAGCTCGAGGACCGTACCGATCGCGAGATGACGACGGAGCTCCGGCGAGGGCGGCCCCACGAGGAGATCGCCGACTACGCCGCGGCGATCGACGCGGATCTGGTCGTGCTCGGCAACCGCGGGCTGGGCGCCGGCGGCGAGATCGGGAGCAGCGCCGAACGACTCGTCAGGGGCGTCGACCGACCGGTGCTGACGGCCTGACCCGGACGCGAACCGTTAGGCGTCCGGCGATCCAATCGTCGCTCGAATGAGCCAGAACGACGGTTCCGACGCGCCGAACCGATCGATCCTCGTCCCGACCGACGGCAGCGACGCCGCCGAGGCCGCCCTCGAGCGAGCGCTCCGCTTCGCTGACTGCGAGGGGGCGACCGTCCACGTGCTCTCGGTGGTCGACACGACGGCGAACCCGATGCGCTTCGGCGTCGCGGAGGTCGCTGACCTCGACCGGGCGCGGACGGAGCTCGTCGACGGTATCGTCGACGCCTGCGGCGGCCGAACGTCGGGGTTCGAGGTTCGAGGGGCGGTCCGTCGCGGCCGTCCGACGGCGACGATCCTCGAGTACGCCGAGGAGCACGGGATCGACCTGCTCGTCGTCGGCCGAACGGGCCGGGGCGGCGTCGCCGCCGCGCTCCTGGGAAGCACAGCTGACCGACTGGTGCGCCAGGCGTCGATCCCCGTCGTGGTCGTTCCGAACGGCGACGGGTGCGACGACCGATCCCGCGGAGCCGAGTAGCTTTATTCCGCTCCGCGGTGTACGGCCGTCGACTCGCCGCCTGGAGCCCGCCGGCTCGAGGCGATCCAGGGCACCCAACTCATGAACTACAAGGAATTCGTCGGTCAGGTCCAGCACAGACTCGAGTACGCACAGTTCGGCCAGGCCGTCCGGGCGACGCGGGCGGTGCTGACGACGCTCGGCGAGCGGCTCCCGGAGGGGGAGGCGACCGATCTCGCCAGTCCGCTCCCGATGGAGATCGACCGCTACCTGAGCGAGGCCGAACACGGCCAGCGCTTCGACTACCACGAGTTCCTCGATCGGGTCGCCGAGCGCGAGAGCGTCGATCGGGCGGACGCGAACTACCACGCCCAGCAGCTGCTCGCGGTCGTCGCCGAGGACGTCCCGCCCGGAAACATCGAGAAGGTTCGCAACGGACTCCCCGAGGACTTCGACCCGCTGTTCGAGCTGATCGGGGCTCCGGAGGAGTGATCGACGACTCGCAGCGGTCGATCGCTCGCGTCTCCCGGTCGGGTCGAGACGCGCGACTCGAGGGCGTTTCGGCGTCGGCCGCGAGAGCGCGGATCAGGCGGGCGCCCCGCGAACCAGCGTGACCGTCCGCGGCGAGCGGCGGGCGACCCGCTCGGCGACCGACCCCGTGAACAGCCGGGCCGCGAGCGAGCGGCCGTGGCTCCCCATGACGAGCTGATCGTAGCCGCCCGACTCGGCGTACTCGACGATCTCCCTCGCGGGCGCTCCGGGCGCGGTCTCAGTCTCGAGCGTCGCCCCGCGTTCGTCGGCCAGCGTCGCCGCCGACTCGAGGATTTCCTCGGCTCGACTCTCGCGGTCCTCGAGGACCGCCTCTAGGTACGTTCCCTCGACCGCCGATCGCGGCCGATCGAACGGGAGATCCAGCGCGTGGAAGGCGGTGTGGGAGGCGTCGGGAAACGTCTCGAGGGCGTCGGCGAGCGCGGCCTCGGCCTGCTCGGAGCCGTCGAGGGGGACCAAGATCTCGCCGGGAAGCTCCCGGTCCCGGATCGCCGCGGTCGTCTCGGGGACGACCGTCGTCGAGACCGACGATCGGCGGACGACGGCCTCGCTCACGCGGCCGAGGAAGGGACGGGTGATCGGCGACTGACCGTGGCTGCCGAGGACGACGTGGTCCGCGCCCTTCTCGTCGGCGACCGCGAGGATCTCGGTGTGGGGCGTGCCCGTTCGGAGCTCGGTCCGGAGTTCGCGACCGTACTCGTCGGCGCGGTCGGCCGCGCGCTCGAGAACCCGCTCTCCCCGCTCCTGTGCGCGCTCGGCGGTCGGTTCCGACGATCCGACGGTCGCCGTGTGATCGTGTGCGGGGTCGGCGACGAACAGCGCGGTCGGCGACGCGTCCGGAAACGATGCGAGGCAGTACTCCAGCCCGGCGAACCCCCGGTCCGATCCGTCGACGGGGACGAGGACGTCGTATGACATGGTTGTGGTGAAGTCGGGCGTCGGCCCGCTCGGACTCGTTTCCCACGCCGACGGAAATAAAAACGACGGGCGAGTCGATCGCCGCGCCAGCGGAACTATGGGGCCGGCGGTCCCTGATCCGATATGGAGCTCGGCCTCACCGTCGGCGACTCGCTCGAGCGCGCCGACCGAACGATCGACGGCTTCGACCTGCTCGAGCTGTCGATCGGCGAAGGGACGGACCCAAACGGGATCGACACCGACCGCCTCGAGGGGCTCCTCGAGCGGGAGGACGCCGACCTCTGCGTCCACCTGCCGTTCAAGCAGGTCGTCGTGACGCCCGTCGACGGGATCAACGACGCGATCCTCGACTATCAGCGGGAGCTGCTCGAGTGGGCGGGATCGGTCGGCGCCGAGAAGGCGGTTCTCCACGGGACGGCACGGAACCCACACGACACGGACCTCCGGCCGGTGTTCGCCGAACAGCTTGCGGCCATCGCCGACGCCGGCGCCGACGCGGGCGTCGAACTCGTCGTCGAAAACGTCGGCCACCAGAAGCGTGGCCTGCCGCTGTCGGTGCTCGGCGATCTGGCCCGCGAGACCGACACCGCGGTCTGTTTCGACGTCGGCCACGCCTACATGGAGGACGGCAACGACGGAGTCAAGCGCTTCCTCTCGCGGTACGGCGACCTCGTCTCTCACCTGCACGTCCACGACGCCCGCAGTCGGGGCGACACCCACCTCCCGCTGGGGGCCGGCGAGATCGACTACGGAATCGTTGCCGATCGACTCGAGGGGTTCGACGGCACCGTCGCGATCGAGGTCTTCACCGACGACGTCCCGCTGCTGTGCGACACCGCCGAGCGGGTTCGGGGACACCTCGAGGGCTGATCGGGTCACACTCGAGCCTGCGGCGGAGACTGAGCGGTAGTTTGAACAGTTCAGGGGCAGAACAGTCGGTGATGGACTCATCGAGCGACTCGAGCGCCCTCCTCTTGCTCGCCGGAAGCCTGCTCGCGGTCGCGTTCGTTTACGGCGTGTTAGTACCGAGCGACGTCCTCGGCGGCGACGGCTCGCAGGTGGTGCTGTACGTCGTCGTCGGCTGGGTGCCGTTCACGCTCGTCTTCTACGCGCTAGGACGCGGGTTCTCCTCGCCGGAGGCGCTGCCGAGCATGCGCAGCGCCGACGCCGGGCTCGCGCTCGTGCTCGTCTTGCTCCTGCTCAGCCTCGGCCTCGAGGCCTGGGGGATCTCGCCCGAACAGCTACCGGAGGCGTACGTCCTGCAGGCGGTCGGGATCTTCGTCGGCCTCGCGCTGTTCGGCTGGGGGATCGGCCGTCGCTCGCGGGCGATCGGTCACCGGGCCGACTCCTGATCCTCGCCGACGACGAGGACATCGACGTCACCCTCTCTGATGACGCCGTCGGTGACGCTGCCCAGCATCATCCGGCTGACCCCGCCCCGTCCCCGGGTTCCCATGACGACGGCGTCCGCGTCGACCTCGTCGGCGTAGTCGAGAAGCTCCCGGACCGGAACGCCCTCGCGGATCTCGGTCTCGACCTCGAGGCCGCGCTCCCGGGCTCGCTCGGCGAGCCGCGCGACGAACTCCTCGGCCCGCTCGGCGAACGCGTCGGCGGCGCTGGCGTCGTCGCCGGGGAGCCGAACGGAACCCAGCGGTCCCTGCTCGACGACACAGACGACGTGGACTGCGGCGTCGGTCGTCTCTGCGAGGTCGAACGCCCGCTCGGCGGCGTCCTCGGCGTACTCGCTGCCATCAGTGGGAACCAGAATCCGATCGTACATGTCCGTCCGTTCTCCCGCGGACTGGATAAGTCCGGGTGGCGTCGGCGAGCGCCGAGAACCGCGAGCGAGCCGTCGGCCCGCGGCTCACCGCCGCGCCCGAACGTACTGGACGGTCGCGGCGACCGCGGCGAGCAACGATGGGAGCTCGTAGGGTTGGGCGTGCAGCGTCAACACCGCTGTCGCGACGAACAGCGCGCCCGCGAGGACGGCGTACCCGACCGCGGGATCGCTCCCGCTGGGTGGACCGACGGGGTCGGTCCTGACGACGAGTTCGCCCCGCTCGAGCTGGCCGAAGACGGAATCGAACCGGGCTGGCGCCCGCGCAAGGACGGGTGCCGACTCGCGCAGGTCGGTTCGAGTCTCCGCGAGCAGCGCCTCGAGCTCGCTCTCGATGAACCCGTGGTCGACGAGAAACGACCGCGTCGCTCCGAGGAAGTCGAACTCGGGGTCGAGGCTCCGACAGACCCCCTCGCCGACGGTGCCTACCCTGACGAGCAACATCACGTTCGGCGGGATCCGGAACGGAAAGTCCCGCAGCATCGACAGCAACTCGGTGATGATCGCCCGCCAGGTAATCTCCGAACGCCCCTCGAGGTTCTCGATCACCAGCTCGAGGACCCGCCGAACCGCGACCCGGTCGACGGTCGGCTCGAGCACCTCGAGCGCGATGAGCGTGTTCAACAGGCCGTCGACGTCCCGGCGAACGAGCGTGCGGTACAGGTTCGTGATGTCCTCCTGTTCCTGAGGGGTGAGCCGCTGGCTCATCCCGTAGTCGTAGATGACGAGTCGCCCGTCGCCGGTTATCGCGAGGTTCCCCGGGTGCGGATCGGCGTGAAACACGCCGTCGACCAGCCCCATCTTCAGGTAGGTCCGGGCGATCAGGGTGGCCATCTCGGTCGGGTCGGTGTCGGCCGCGGCGAGGGCGTCCTCGTTGGTGATCTTCCGTCCCTCGACGAACTCCATGGCGATCACCCGCTCTGAACACAGTTCGTCGTACGTGTCGGGAACGACGACCCGGTCGTCGTCGGCGAAGTTCTCGCCGATCTCGTCCATGATCGCGGCCTCGCGCTCGAAGTCCAGTTCCTCGAGGATGATCGCCTCGAAGTCGTCGGCGACGTTCTCCAGCGAGTAGCGCTGGCGCTCGTCGGCGAACGTCGCGAGCAGCGGCACGAACCCCCTGATGACCCGCAGGTCGCGCTCGATCATCGAGACCAGCTCCGGTCGGCGGACCTTCAGCGCGATCCGCTCCCCCTCGTACGCCGCGGTGTAGACGAACGCGAGCGAGCCGCCCGCGACGGGCTCGAGGGTCTCGAGGTCGAGGTCGTCGCCCAGTTCCGCCTCGAGGACGGCCATCGGGTCCCCACCCGTGTTCTCGGGTACCTCGTCTTGCAAGCCCGAAAAGACCTCGACGTACGTCGGGGGGACGACGTCCGGACGCGTCGACAGCACCTGGCCGACCTTGATGAACGCGGGGCCGAGATCGAGCATCGTCTCGGTGAGGCGTTCGGCCCGCTCGCGGTGGGTCGCCGTCGACACCCGACGCGGTGGCCCGAACAGGAGAAACCGGCGCCGGTCCCGGAGCAGGGCGAGCGCGACGGGGAGAAATCGGAGCAACACCTGAGCGTACCGCAGGTAGTAGCCGTAGCCGTTCATCGCTCGAGGGCGGCGTTGGCGGCGATCGTCTCCCTGTCCATAGCGGGGGTTCGGCTCCCGGTCACAAATACGTCGGCACCCTGGCAATCCGGGCGGCGGTTGCACGAACGATCCCTTTCGCTCTTTCCCAGCTTCTTGGAAGTCGTGGGTGGGAATATAGTGCTCGCTCGCGTTCGATCGAGTATGTACGATCGACTCCTGTTGCCGACCGACATGAGCGCCGGCATCGACGACGCCATCGACCACGCGATCGACGCGGCACAGCGGTACGACGCCGAACTCCACGTCCTGTACGTCGTCGACACCGACGCCTACAGCTCGTATCCCGGCGACGAGTACGTCCACGAGTTCGAGGGCTTAGAGAGCGCCTTGGAGCAGGCCGGCACCGACGCCGTCGAGGCGATCACCGAGGAAGCCGAAGCGGCCGGGCTCGAGACGACCGAGATCGTACGCCACGGCGTCCCCCACGAGGAGATCCTCAGGTACGGCGACGAGGCCGACGTCGGACTCACGGTGGTCGGCTCGAAGAACCGCTCGGGCGAGTACCGACGGCTGCTCGGGAGTGTTGCCGAACGGGTCGTAAACCTGTCCGAACGGCCGGTGACGGTCGTCAAGTCCCCGGTCGACGAGTAGCGGACCGCGTCCCTCTCAGTAGCTAGTCACACGGTTTCTTGATGCAGGTTATCGCGTGAAAATCGCGTTACGCATAGCAACCTCTTTTACCGGGGGCATCGGCTGGCGTCTGCGACGCCAGCCTCAACCCCCGGCAAAACCCGTTGATGCCAAAAGGCCGCCGTCGCGGGGTTTCATCCCGCTCCGGCGGTGAACCGCTCGCTTCGCTCGCGGATGCTCGGCATTTTCCGCAGTGTTCCATTCGCCCCCTCTACGCAACACAACGAAACCGCGGTCCCAATTACTGCTATCGACCGTCGCTCAAGGGACGAGCCGCGAAAGTGACCCCGTTTTTCTCGCTCGGTTGCCGAGCCGAACGCTTAGGAGCCGTCGAGCCGACGATCAGGTATATGGATCACGAACGGCTCAGGGACGAAATTCCGGCCCTCGAGCGCGCCAGCTACTTCAACACCGGTGCGGGCGGCCCCAGCCCGCGGCGGGTCGTCGAGGCCGCCGAGTCCGCACTCGAGTCCCACGAGTACGAGGCGCCCGTCGAGGAGGGGATGTACGTCGCCGCGGGCGAGAGCCACGACGCGACGAAGCCCGCGGTCGCCGACCTGCTGGGGGCGAGCGAGGCCGAGGTCGCGCTCACCCAGAGCACAACGGATGGGATCAACCGCATCGCCGGCGCGATCGACTGGGACGCCGAGGACGTCGTCGTCCGGACCGACCTCGAACACCCCGCGGGGATCCTCCCCTGGCGCCGCCTCGAGCGCGAGTACGGCGTCGAGGTGCGCGTCCTCGAGACCGAGAACGGACGGGTCGACCTCGAGGACGTCAAGACCGCCCTCGAGGGCGCGACGCTGTTCGAGTTCAGCTCGATCACCTGGACCCACGGCACTCGGCTTCCGGTCCGCGAACTCGTCGATATCGCCCGGGACGCGGGTGCAGCGACGCTCGTCGACGCCGTCCAGTCGCCCGGTCAGACCCCCGTCAACGTCAGCGAGTGGGGCGCCGACTTCGTCGTCGGCGCGGGCCACAAGTGGCTGCTGGGCCCCTTCGGCGCCGGTTTCCTCTACGTTCGGGAGGGCGTCGAGGCAGACTACGCGCCGAGCGCGATCGGCTACCGCAGCGTCGTCGACCCGAACGCGCCCGACTACGAGTACGCGCCCGGCGCTGGCCGGTTCGAGGTCGGGACGACGAGTCCCGCGACCGACGCGGGACTCCGGCAGGCGATCGACCTCCACCAGGAACTCGGCGCCGACGCCATCGAGTCGCGCATCGAGACGCTGACCGATCGCCTCAAGGACGGGCTCTCCGACGAGCGCCTGCTGAGCCCGCGTTCGTTCGAGTCTGGGCTCGTCACCGCCGACGTCGACGACCCCGAGGCGACCGTCGAACGGCTCGCCAGCGAGGATATCGTCGTCCGCTCGCTGCCGTACCCCGACGCGATCCGGATCTCGGTTCACGCGTTCAACACCCGAGACGAGATCGATCAGCTGCTCGAGGCGCTGTAGCGCTCACTTGACGTCGGGGTCGCGAGCGACGACGACGGGCGTCGGCGACCGACGGACGACGTTCTCTGCAACGCTGCCGAGTAACACCCGCGTGATCCCCTCGCGGCCGTGACTGCCCATGACGATCGCGTCGTACCCCTCCTCCTCCTCGGCGTACTCGACGATCCGGTCGTCCGGCTTCCCGGCGAGGATCTCGGTCTCGAGGTCCCGGCCGCGGTCGGCCGCCAGCTCCCGGGCGGGTTCGAGGAGTTCGTCGGCGTACTCGCGGGCCTTCTCCGTGACCGGTGGTCTGACCCCGGGACCCTCGAAGGTGCCCCAGTACCCCTCCGGGATCTGGATGACGTGGAGGGCGGTGACGTCGGCGTCGGGGAACGTCTCGAAGGCGAACTCGAGGGCGTACCCTGCGGGCTCGGAGCCGTCGTAGGGGACGAGGATGCGGTCGCTCATAGCGGGAGTATTCCGACGGCTCGCATAATGATATCCACCGTCGTCGGCGCTGACACCTCGATTCGACCGCGGAGCCGGCGGTCAGCGTCCGAGGCGCGATCCGAGCCGCCGCAGCCTCGAGGGGACGGGATCGTGGCGCTTCGCGAGCACGACGGTTCCGGCCGCGTGGCGACCGACCGCCTCGGAGATCGTTCCCAGGAGCTTTCGCTGGACGAGTCCGCCGCGGGAGACGCCCAGCACGGTGAGGTCGTGCTCGGTCGTCCGGTCGGTGATCGTCCCCGCGACGTCGTCGGCCTCGACCAGTTCGCGCTCGACCGACGGAACGCCCTCGAAGGCTCCTGCGGTCTCGGCGAGGACGGCTCGTGCCTCCTCCCGGGAGAGTTCGGGCTCGTCGGACTCGAGAACGTGCAACAGCGTTACGTCGGCGTCGTTCGCGCGGGCGACCGAGGCGGCCGCCTCGGCTGCGAACGCGTCGTGGGGGCCGCCGACGACCGGGACGAGCACCGACTCGACGTCGCCGGTCGGCGTCTTGATCCGCTTGACGAGGACGTCACAGCCGGCGTCCCCAAGGACCTTATCGAGGTGGCTGCCCAGGATGACGTCCCGTCGGGGCGGTCGACCGCGCCACCCCAGCAGGATCGCGTCGACGTCGTGCTTGTCGACCGCGCCGACGATCCCCGTAGCCACGCCGCGGGCCATCCGGATGCGCCTGTCGACGGGGATGCCCCGGGACTCGACGCACGCCGCGGCCTCCTCGAGCATCGCCTCGGTCTCGTCCTCGAGGAGGTATCGCCGTCCGTCCTGCAGCGACAGCTGGGCGGGAACCTCGAGGACGTACACCAGTAGGATGCGGGAGGAGCGGTCGGTCGCGATGTCGATCGCGGTGTCGAGCTGGCGGTCCGCGGTTTCGGCGTTCGCGACCGGGACGAGCAGGGTCCCGTCGACGTCCGTGGTGTGGTTCGTCGTTGCCATGGTCGACTCACCGAACGATCGTCACCGGAACCGGTGCCCGGCGTGTCACCGTCTCGGCGACGCTCCCGATGAGGATCCGCGAGATGCCCGAGCGCCCGTGGCTGCCGATGACGACGTGGTCGACGTCCTCGGTCTCCGCGTACTCGAGGATCGTCCGGGAGGCGCCGCCGGTCTCGACGGCGGTCTCGAGCTCGGTCGTCTCCAGAACGCCCGCTTCGCGGAGCCGCTCGCGGGCCTCCTCGCAGATCTCCTCGCCGCGTTCGCGTGCGCGGTCGAACGCCACGGGGTCGTAGTAGCCGCCCTCGGCGCCCGCGTACGAGCCCGCGGAGGGGTCGACGACGTGCAGGGCGGTGATCCGACTGCCCTCGTAGTTCTCGGCGGCGTGCTCGAGTGCGGCCCACGAGGGCTCCGACCCGTCCAGCGGAACCAAGATGTGTCGTGCCATACGAGGGTCGACGCGATCGGGACATAAAGCGTTCAGTGGTAATTCTCGACGGCGCGGAACGGCCGACACCGCACCCAGGAGTCGTGGACGGAAGCGTCGCGTTCGCACCGATGCTTCGTATCTGGTGCGGTGACACTCGCTCTCCCGTGAATTACCATTATATAACGTTCCGGTGTAGGTGTGACGATGTTCGACAGGATCCTCGTTCCGGTGGACGGCTCCGATCACTCCCGGCGCGCGCTACAGGTCGCGGCGACCGAGTTCGAGACGAACGAGATCGTCGTCTTGCACGTGCTCGACCCGTTTCGCGCCGCCTCGACGACGGAAGAGGCGGTCTGGAACGACGAGTACATGGATGAGCGCGAACGCGAGGCCGAGGCGTTACTCGAGGAGTACGCCGAGTTCGGGGCCGAGTTCGACGTTCCGGTCAGGACGGAACTCGCCCGCGGTTCGCCCGCGCGGGCGATCGTCGGCGCCGTCGACGACCTCGACGTCGACCACATCGTCGTCGGGAGCCAGGGTCGATCGGGGATCGGCCGCGTGCTACTCGGCAGTGTGGCCGAAACCGTCTCGAGGCGGGCGCCCGTCTCCGTGACGATCGTTCGCCCCGAGAAGTAGCGCGGGATCCTCCCGCTTCGCCGCGACCGTAGAGCTACGGTTCCGACGGGACCTCCTTGCGTCCGGACAGCGTCTCGGGATCGAGCTGAAAGTCCCGAAACTGAAGCTCCTCGCGGGACCGCTCGAAGACGTCGATCTCGGGGATCTCGATCCCCCACATCCCCTGGACGGTCGTCGAGTCGTACGACGTCTCCTCGACGGGCTCGAGCCGACCCGTCGCGACGGCGCTGCGCCAGCCGTCGTCGGTTTCCGCGTACGTGACGAACGACACCGGTCGGTCGACGAGCTCGGTCTTCCGACTCTCCGGCGGCAGCGAGAGGCGGAAGTAGAACGCCTCGATATCGGCGTTGTACCCGTAGGAGACGGGTATCGATGCCGGCGCGGTGTCGGCGTCGGCGCCGAAGGAGATGACGCCCGTTCCGCCCCGTCCGAGGAACGCCTCGAGCGCCGACCCGCTCAGCCGGTGCCAGCGTGAGTCGCGCATACTCCGACGAACGGCTCGAGGCCGCAAAACACCTCGCTCCGGGAATAGTGACTGTATTGGCAACGAGAACGCGCCCTCGAGCATCAATACCCGTGCGGTGGTGTGACGGGTATGACGTTCGTCGTCCCGTTCGACGGTTCCGAGCTCGCGGCGGCCGCGCTCGTCCGTGCACTCGAGTACGGACGCGCCCTGGAGGAAGACGTCGTCGCGGTCAGCGTCGTCCCCGAGCGCAACCGCTACGCCAGGGAGAAGGGGTGGATCGCCGACGAGGAGCCGTTCGATCCCGAGCGGATCGTCGCGACCCTGCGAGACCACGTCCGCAAGCTGGCCCCGGAAACGTCGTTCGACGCCGAGCGAATTCGGGAGTTCCCGCCCGAGGATCGACTGGCCACCCACATCGAGCGGCTGGTCCTCGAGCACGACCCGAGCGTCGTCTTCCTCGGCAGCGACAACGTCGGCCGCGTCGTGACGCCGCTGACGAGCGTCGGCGTCCACCTCGCGGCCGAGGACGCTTACGACGTGTTCGTCGTTCGTTACCCCTCGCCGCCGACGGTCGCGGGGATCGATCCCCACGAATCGTTCTACGAAGAATCCTGATCCGTGATCGACCGCACGGTCAACATCGTCACGTTCGCAGACGGAACCACGCGCTGAGGGACGCTGCCGTCGGCCAGTCGCTCGAGGGTCGACCTGCTCTCGATTCCCACCACGAGCAGGTCGGCGCGCTCGCGGCGTCAACGCACGGTCAACACCGGACAGTGCGCCCGTCGCAGGACGCGATCGGTGGTGCTTCCCAGCAGGTCGCCGGTGGCTCCGCCTCGCCCCCGCGTTCCCATCGCGATCAGGTCGCCCTCGAGCCCGTCGGCGTACTCGAGCAGTTCCTCGTCGGGAACCCCCCGGAGGACGTCGGTCTTCACCGACAGGCCGCGCTCGCGGGCGTCCTCGGCGACCGCCTCGACGGCGTTTTGCCCGCCCTGTTTCAGCAGGCCGACCATACTCCGGGAGGTCTCCTCGAGGTCGTAGCTGGTGGTGTCGACCACGTAGGGAACGTAGACGGACGCGCCGTAGGTCTCGGCGAACTCGAGGCCGCGCTCGGCGGCGCGTTCGGCGGCGTCGCTGCCGTCGGTGGGTATCACGACGCGGTCGTACGAGATCTCGTCGACGGCCGGTGTGTCGCCCTCGAGTCGAACCGCGATCACGGGACGATCGGCCCGGGCGACCACGCGCTCGGTCGTGCTCCCGAGCCCGACGGACGGACCGTCTCGGGTGCGGGTTCCCATCACGATCAGGTCGACGCCCTCGCGCTCGGCGTACTCGAGGACGAGTTCGTGGGGAGTTCCCTCCCGGACGGCCCGCGTCGTCTCGACGTCGAGCTCCGCCGCGCGTTCCTGAACGCGCGCGGTTGCCTGCCGCCCGCGCTTCTCGGCCCGCCCTCGGAGTTCGTCGCGCGCTTGCTGGTCGAGGCCCACGGGTTCGGCGCCGGTTTCGACGACCGAGAGGACGTGGACCGTCGCGTCGAACCGTCGAGCGAACTCGAGCGTGCGGTCGATTACACCGTCGGCGTCGCCACCGTCGTCGATTGGGAGGAGTATCGTCGAGTACATCTGGATCGTCGCAGGGTACGCGATCGACCAACAAGAAAGGTTGCCGAGCGAGCGACGGGCGTTCCGCCCCGGACTATTTGCTTCGCGGCCGCGTCAGTACCCGCAGTCATGACCGCTCCCAGGTTCGGCCACGTCGGCTCTCGAGACCTCGCGCTGTTTACCGATCGGTACGAGCTGACGATGATGCAGGGATACCGCGACGCGAACCACGACCGGCTCGCGACGTTCTCGGTGTACTTCCGATCGCTGCCGCCGGATCGCGGCTACGCCGTCGCCGCGGGACTCGAGCAGGTGCTGGCGGCCCTCGAGGAACTCGAGTTCGACGCCGACGCGCTGGCGTTTCTCGCCGACCAGGGGTTCGACGACGCGTTCCTCGCCGAACTGGAGTCGTTCTCGTTCAGCGGCGAGCTCCGCGCGGTTCCGGAGGGAACGCTCGTCTTCCCGAACGAACCCCTCCTCGAGGTGACGGCGCCGATCCTCGAGGCACAACTGCTCGAGACGCTGGTGCTCAACCAGGTCGGCTACCAGACGCTCGTAGCGACGAAGGCCGCGCGGATGGCCGACGTCGTTGCCCGCCACGGCAACGGCCAGACGCTGGTCGACTTCGGTTCACGGCGAGCCCACGGCGTCGACGCGGGGCTCAAAGCCGCCAGGGCCGCGTCCGTCGGCGGGTTCGACGGCAGTTCGAACCTGCTGGCCGGGGAACGGTTCGGGGTGCCGACGTACGGAACGATGGCCCACTCGTGGGTCCAGAGCTTCGAGACCGAACGGGCGTCGTTCGAGGCGTTCGCCGACAGCTACGGCGACGACGCGATCTACCTCGTCGACACCTACGACACGGTCAGGGGAGCCGAACGCGCGGTCGCCGTCGCCGACGAGCGCGGCGTTCGGCTGGGCGGAGTGCGCCTCGACTCGGGGGATCTGATCGAACTCTCGAAGGCGGTCGACGACGTCGTCGGCGACGCCGGCATCGTCGTCTCCTCGAGCGTCGACGAGTTCTTCCTCCGGGAGTTTTTCGACGCGGGCGGCGTCGCGACCGCGTTCGGTCCCGGGACGGCGCTGACGACGAGCGGGGACGCTCCCAGCAGCGGCGTCGTCTACAAGCTCACTGCGGTCGAACGGGACGGCGACCTCGAGCCGAGCATGAAGCTCTCGCCGGGGAAGGTGACCTACCCGGGACGGAAGCAGATCTACCGCGTCGAACGGGACGGCTCGTTCGTTCGGGACGTCCTCGCGACACGCGGGGAGTCGATCGACGGTCGGCCGCTGCTCGAGACGGTCGTCGAGAACGGCTCGCTCGTCGCCAACCCGCCCGCCCTCTCCGCCGTCCGCGAGCGAACCCGGAGTCAGCTCGAGCGTCTCCCCGAACGCCACCGTCGGGTCTCCGAACCCGACGCCTACGAGGTCCGGATCAGCGACGGGCTCGAGCGCCTCAGGCGAGAGACGGAACGAGAGATCGCGGACCGAGAGCGGCGAGAGTGAACGTGCGACGAAACTCCGACGCAACCAGTCGGTAATCGGTCAATTCAGAGCAGTACGTATTACATACATATGTGCGTAAGGGACAGCTATCGGATTCCGGCTGTTCCCCCGCGATCGAGGACGGATGCCGGGAACGGTTTCTCGGCCCGGTAATCGAACGGGAGCGTACCGATCGGCTGGTCGCCGACGCGGATCGGTCTCGGGAAGCGGCGGGTGGACGAAGAGCGCGTCGCAGACGAACGCCATCGCGGTCAGCGCCCCGAACAACACTCCAAAATGGAACGCGACCGGGGTGAGCAGACCGACCAGTACGCCGCCCACCAGACAGACGACGATGCTGCCGAGGAGTTCGTCGTAGTAGTCGGCCATCGGTGCTCACCTCGTCTAGGGAAACGGGACGTCGGGAGATAACAGCCACCACAGATTCTCATCGGCCGGGAACGGGAGGTCGAGTTTCGGTCCCGAAAGCCCCGTTGATCGGCTCGAGGCGACGTCGGCTACTCCGTTTCGATCTCGATGTCGCCGACCTGCGTCGATTCGTGGTACGTACAGATGTACGTCGTCATCTCCTCGGTTGCAGTGACGCCCTCGAGCGTCGTCTCCTCGCCCTCTTCTTCGACGTCGTCGCTCTGGTAGTCGTCGACGATCTCGCCATCCTCGTCTCGAATCTCCAGGTTGTGGAGGATCCCGTCGGCGTTGACCCACCTGAAGTCGTACTCCTGGCCCTCGATGAGGGTGATCGTCGGGTTGTCCTCGCCGTCGATGAACTCCGGCTCGAGCCCGGTCCAGGCCTCGACCCGTCCCTCGAAGGCGAACTCGTCGACGTCCCCCCAGTCCTCGTCGGCCGTCTCCTCCTCCGGTTCCGCGTCCTCGTCATCGGTCGGCTCCTCCTCGCCGTCGTCGTTGCCACAGCCCGCGAGGAACACGACGGTCGACGCGCCCGCGAGTCGTAACAGGTCCCTCCGTGCGGTCTCGGTCATCGGATCGTCGCTACACCGAAGGGTGTAGTAAACACCGTTCGCGACGGCGATGATAGTCGCGAGCGATCGGTAGTCACCGGTCCTGTCGCGTGCGAGTCGTCACCGATCGGCGCGTTTCCCGACGGAACCGGACTACGAAAGGGTCCGTCCGCCCGTCTTGCGGCCGGTGAGCTCCGCGATCTCGAGTTCGTACACCGACCACTCGAGGGCCTCGAGATCCTCGTCGAAGATCCGTGGCTTTCCGAACCGCTCGATCATCGTCGCCTCGTCGAACGCCTCGCTCTCCCGGTCGGTCAGCTCGCGGATCGGCCCGAGCGCGACGATGCTCCAGGAGCCGTCGGGCGGTTCGACGGCGTACAGCAAGAGGCAGGCCTCGGTCGTCGCCTCGAGATAGGACAGCTTCGTGCTCGCGCCGTCGTCGGTGAGTCGGACGTACAGCGCCCCGTCGTCGTAGTAACAGCCGACGGGGATCGCGTAGGCCGATCCCTCACTCGCCAGCGCGAGCACGCCGGTGTCGGTCGTCTCGAGGGCCTCGAGGAGTTCGGTCTCGTCCATTCCGAACGTGTACACGTACCCGATCCGATCGAGGGACATATTCTGGTCCTACGCGCGGACAGGGTATGAATCGTCACCCCCTCACCATCGGGGCTTTTCGATCGGCTGTGGGGCGTCGTCCGGACGTTCCGCCGACGGTCGATCAACCGTCCCTCCAGCCGAGCGAACCGCGCCGACGTTGAGCGCCGTGATCACGTCGGTCCGCGTGACCAGTCCCGCGAGCCGCCCGCGGTCGTCGAGGACGACGAGGCGGCCGATGTCGTTTCGCTGCAGCGAGACGAGCGCCTCCCAGGCCTCCTCGGTCGGCGAGAGCGTCTCGAGGTCGGTCGCCATCGCATCCCGGACCGTCCGCGAGTCGCGCTCGCTGGGCGGGACCGTCCGGGCGTCCTCGAGGGTGACGACGCCGGCGATCGAACCGTTCTCGACGACCGGAAACCCCGTGTGCCGGTGTTTCATCATCGCGTCGAGCAGTTCGGCGATCGTCGTCTCCGGGGAGACGGTGTCGAGTTCGTCGACCGGCGTCATCACGTCCGCGACGGTGATCCCCTCGATGGCGGCCTGAATCGCGGTCTGGCGGGCCTCTCCGGTCGCCGCGATGTAGATGAAGAAGGCGATCGCGATCAGGAAGACGTTGAACGCGAGCAGGCCGAACAGCCCCAACAGGAGGGCGAACGTCTTTCCGACCTGTGCGGCCTGTGCCGTCGCGACGGTGAACGGGCGATTCCGTCCCAGGATCGCCCGGAGGACCCGTCCGCCGTCCATCGGAAACCCCGGAAGCATCTTGAACGCCGCGAGGACGACGTTGATCGCCGCCAGATACGCGAAGACGAACTGCGCGGTCTCGAGGGTCGCCGGAACGACGAGGACGAGCGCGTAGAACCCGACACCGAGGCCGACGCTGACGATCGGCCCGGCGATCGCGATCGCCAGCTCCTGGCGCCAGTTCGTCGGCTGCTCGGAGAGCTGTGCGACGCCGCCGAGCAGCCAGAGCGTAATCGAGTCGATCGGGAACCCGTAGCGGATCGCGACGACCGAGTGCCCCAGCTCGTGTGCCAGGACGCTCGCGAACAGGCCGATCGCCGCGGCCGCGCCGAGCAGCCACGGCGTCGAGCCCGTCGAGACTGCCTCGAGAGCGATCTCCGTGCCGAGTAGCCCGTTGAGTACGGGCACGAGATCGCCGATCTGGATCGCGATGAGCCACGCGAACGCCGGCAGGATCAACAGGAAGGTGACGTCCAGCTTGATCGGGATCCCCAGCAGCGAGCCGATCCTGAAGCTCCTGAACAGAGGCTCGGTACGGCTCGAGCGACCTTAGCTCACCACCTCACTCGAGTAGTTCGAGCCAAACGATCGGGACGATCCGCTCGACGTCCTACAGATCCGAACGCCGGAACACCAGCTGGCTGACGCCGAGCAACGCGACGGTCATCACGACGAGGACGCCGACGCCGACGAGGTCGTACGTGCCCTCGAGCAGGATCTCGTTGGGGTCGTAGTACCGCATCGGAGCGATCGCGCCGAGCTCCTCGTAGTCGGTTTCGGCGAGCAGCGACTCGAGGAGAAACAGCGCGAACGTGACGCCGAGCGCGACGCGCTGGGCGATCCCGACGCGGTCGAAGACGACCGAGCACAGCAGTCCGATCCCGGCGCAGGCAAAGAGGTACGGAATCGACAGCAGGTGGGCAGCGAGGACGTCGGCGACCGCCAGCGGCTCGTCGATCAGCCGGGCGCCGAGGAGGATAACGGGCGGCGTGAGGAGGTTGACGACGAGGATCGGCACCGAGAGGGCGGCGAACTTCTCGGCGACGAGCCGGGCGCGGGAGATCGGCATCGCCAGCAGGGTGTCCATCCGCCCCCGATCGACGTCGTCGGCGATCGCGCCCGCGGCCGCGTAGGCGACGTACAACCCGAGCAGGATGATCCAGCCGAACGTGTAGAGTTCGAAGGCGAGAAACCCCTCGAGGGAGGCCATCGTCTCGATGCGGAACAGCTGAAGCATCTCCTGGGGGTAGGCCTCGAGCAGCTCGTCCCCGTCGAGGGCGTCGCTAAAGGAAGGGTAGACCCAGATGACCAGCGCCGCCAGCAGCGCCATCCCGACCGAGAGGTAGACGCTGCCCTTGAGCCGGTTTCGACCCTCGTAACGCGCGATCTCAAACATCCTCCTCACCTCCGTAGAACCGCATGAAGACGTCCTCGAGGGGCGCTTCCTCGATCGCGAGGTCGATCAGCTCGTCGTCGGCGAGCCGGGGGAGCAGGGCGTTGATGTCGCCGGTGAAGGTGAAGACGCACTCGGTGAACGCCGTCGACGGATCGGTCCCCTCGTGGCTGTCGGAGACGCTCGTCTCGAGGTCGTGGACGCCCTCGAGGTCGAGGGCGTCGATCGGGATCGGGTCGGCGCTGCGGATCCGGACCACCTTCCCGCTGCGTCGCAACAGCGCGTCGACGGGTTCGATGGTGACGAGTTTGCCCTCGCGGATGATCCCGACTCGATCGCAGAGCCGCCGGACCTCGCTCAGGTTGTGCGAGGAGAAAAACACCGTCACGCCCCGCTGGCGTTCGGCCCGGAGGAAGTCGGCGAAGCGCTGGCGAATCAGCGGATCCAGGCCGTTGGTCGGCTCGTCTAAGATCACCAGGTCTGGGTCGTGCATAAACGCCGTCACGATCCCGAGCTTCCGGGCGTTTCCCTGCGAGTACTCCCGAATTCGGCGCTCGACCGGCGGATCGAACAGCTCGAGCAGTTCCTCGCGCCTGCTGTCGCCCTTGATCGAGGCGTGGAGGTCGAGGACGTCGGTACCGGTCTGTTGTTCGTCGAACCCGGGTTCGTCCGAGAGGTAGCCGATCCGCCGTTTGGCCTCGAGCAGCGAGCGCTCCTCGCGAACGTCCTCGCCGAGCACGCGGGCCGTTCCCGACGTCGGCGAGATGAATCCGAGAAGCATCCTGATCGTCGTCGTCTTCCCCGCGCCGTTCGGCCCGAGAAAGCCGAATATCTCGCCGCGCTCGACGGCGAACTCAAGCGAGTCGTTCGCGACGACCTCGCCGTAGTCCTTGGTGAGCCCCTCGAGTTCGATCACAGCCATGCCGAACGTTACAGGGGACGTGGATATAGGAGTAGCTGAACAGTCGTCGACTCTGGACGAACGACCGTCGTCGCTCGCGAGCACGAAAGGAGGAGACGCCGCCGTGGAGAGTTCTACTCGAGGGAGACGGTTCCATCCGATCGACCCGTCACGTCGTAGCCTCGGTACCGGAACCGCAGTCGGCCGTTTCGCGACGCGTTCGGGGTCGTCGGGGCGAAGCGTTCGTCGATCGCGGTCGGATCCACGCCGTCGTACAGCGGGGGCTCGAGCTCGACGGGGTCGACCCCTTCCGCGTTCGCGACGGCCTTGACGACGCGGAGGCTGGGACTTCCCGGCGAGGAGTGTGCCGATCCGGACACGTCAGATCAACAGCTGGACATCCGACTCGGCCATGTGTTGCAGCGCCGTCGCCGCGCCGACGCCGGTCGTCACGCCGTCGTAGAAGTCGTCCTCATCGTACTCCATCAGCTCGACGGTCATCTGGCAGGCCTGCAGTTCGACGCCGCTCTCGAGGGAGACGTCGATCAGCTCCTCGATCGTCGCCGTCCCGTTGTCGTCGATTCGCTTTCGCATCATCCGGGTCGCCATCGAGTCCATCCCCGGCAGTGCCGCGAGGGCGTTCGGCATCGGCATGTTGGGGTTGCCGAGCGCGCTCAGCTTGAGCTTCTTCGACTTCTCCTCGTGGAGGATGTCGAGTCCCCAGAACGTGTGGAAGACGATGACCTCCCAGCCGAAGGCGGCCGCCGTGCTCGCGAGGATCAGCGGCGGGTACGCCATGTCGAGCGACCCCTTCGTCGCGACGATCGTCATCTTCTTGCGATCGTCACCGAGTTCGGTCTCGAGGCCAGCGATCTTCTCCTCGAGCTCCGCGATTCGCGCCTCGAGCTCGGCCTCGCTCATCGACTCGCCGTCGCCGGTCGGTGTTTGGGTCTCCGTGCTCATCTCAGGCCGTCTTCTCCACGTAGTGGATGTACAGGTCCTCGTCCTCGACCTGCTCGAGGAGCTCGACGCCGTCGGTCCCCTCGGCCCAGCCTCGGATGTCGCTCATGCTGCCCGAGTCGGTCGCGACGACTTCGAGGACGTCGCCCGCCTCGAGGCCGTCGATCGCCTGTTTGGTCTTGACGATGGGCATCGGGCAGGACTGTCCTTTCACGTCGAGGGTCTCGGTTGCGGTGGGTGTAGAACTCATAGTAATCCTTGTGCTCTATATTGGAGCTATCGCACAATATCCGCTGCGAGCATAAAAGCGTATCGATGATTGCACAACTCTCGAACATCCCGGCGACCGAACCGAACTACAGATACCGTTATTTAGATCTCTAATACGCGCATCAGAGGTACAGCTCGTTTGTGCTCGAGCCCTCTATATTGCGTCTTATGGGAAATATTACGCAAACCCTTATGTGGGTGTGGCCAGTACTCCGGAGTAGAGTATGGACGACATGGACTTTCCAACGCCGGATTCGTCGGTCGAGTCGGTCACGGCGAGCGAGCTGAAGGCTCGCGTCGACGCCGGCGAGGCGGTGACGCTTCTCGATTCGCGAATGCGCTCGGACTACGAGGAGTGGCGCATCGACGGCGACACCGTCGAGTCGGTCAACGTTCCCTACTTCGAGTTCCTCGACGAGGAGATCGACGAGGACGTCCTCGCGACGATCCCCGACGACCGCGAGGTGACGGTCCTCTGTGCGAAAGGCGGCGCCAGCGAGTTCGTCGCGGGCGCGCTGAAGGATCGTGGCTACGACGTGAACCACCTCGAGGAGGGGATGAACGGCTGGGCGCGGCTCTACGACGCCGTCGAGGTCGAACGCTACGAGGGAAGCGGAACGCTGCTGCAGTACCAGCGTCCCTCGACGGGCTGTCTCGGTTACCTCGTCTACGACGACGGTGAGGCCGCCGTCATCGATCCGCTGCGCGCGTTCACCGACCGCTATCTCGAGGACGCCGCGGAACTGAGTTCCGCGAGCCCTGTCTCGCAGGCTCAACAGGATGCGGCCGAACTCGGCGTCGACCTCGAGTACGCCATCGACACGCACGTCCACGCAGACCACGTCTCGGGCGTTCGCGAGCTCGCCGAGGAGGGCGTCGAGGGCGTTATCCCTGCGGCGTCGGTCGACCGCGGCGTCACCTACGCCAACGAGATGACGCTGGCCGAAGATGGCGACGAGTTCCAGGTCGGTGACGTGACGATCGAGACGGTCTACACGCCCGGCCACACCTCCGGGATGACCTCCTTCTTGATCGACGGCGAGTTGCTCGCGACGGGCGACACCCTCTTCGTCGAGAGCGTCGCCCGCCCCGACTTAGAGGAGGGTGCCGAGGGTGCCGAGGACGCCTCGAGACAGCTCCACGAGACGCTCCAGGAGCGTATCCTCTCGCTGCCCGACGAAACCCTGATCGGCGGTGCCCACTTCAGCGACGCGGCACTCCCCGCCGAGGACGGCACCTACACCGCGCCGATCGGCGAGCTTCGAGAGAAGATGGCCGCGCTGACGATGAACGAAGCCGAGTTCGTCGAGCTGGTCCTCTCGGACATGCCGCCTCGCCCCGCGAACCACGAGGCGATCATCGCGACGAACCTCGGTCAGGAGGAGACCGACGACGAGGAGGCGTTCGAACTCGAGCTCGGCCCGAACAACTGCGCCGCCAGTCGGGACTCGCTGGCGGATCACTAACCCCATCGAGTAGCCGAATGGGACCTGAACTCATCGCACCCGCGCTGTACGAGACCCTGTTTCCAGCCGGGATCAGTCGCTACGCCGTCGGGGGGCTGCTCGTCGGCCTCGGCGCCGTCGTCATCTACCTCGGCACCGGCATCGCCGCCGGCGCGAGCACGTTCCTCGAGTCGACGCTGTCGTACGTCTCGGACCAGTCGCGGTTCCAGCGCTACCGCGCTTCGCGGGACTGGCGGGTCGTCTTCACCCTGGGGATCGTCGCCGGCGCGGCGCTCTACGCGCTGACGTTCCAGTCCGGGCTCGTCTCGAGCGGGCTCTACCAGTCCGGGACGACCGGCGAGCTCCGTGAGGTCGGCGGATTCACGATCTGGCTCACCGACGTCCAGCCCTGGCGGCTGTTCCTCGGCGGGATCCTCGTCGGAATCGGCACCCGGATCGGCAAGGGCTGTACGTCGGGTCACGGTGTCTGCGGCGTCGGCTCGGCCTCGAAGACCTCGATCGTGGGCGTGATCACGTTCCTGGCGGTCGCGATCGGAACGGCACAGGTCGTGATGGCACTGGGGGTGAGTCCGTGAGCGAGATTCTCGGGCGAGAATCTCGGAAACGCGAACGGGGAGGATTGCGAGGATGAGCGGAAGCGAATCCTCGAATAGCGAACGGCGACCGGCGGGGGCCGTGAGCGATCGACCCGTGAGCGGAGACCGACGTCCCCTGTTCATGCCGCTGATCTTCGTCGGCGGCCTGATCTTCGGCTTCGGGCTCGGCTTCAGCCACATGGCCCGCCCCGAGGTCGTCCTGAACTTCCTGCAGTTCGAGGACTTCGGACTGCTATTCGTCATGGGCGGCGCGGCGGTCGTCTCCGGCCTGGCGTTCACGCTCGTGCCGCGACTCCGCGAGCGGGCGCCGCTGACCGGAGCCGCCTACGGCCGTCGGCTGAAGTCGTTCGACCGCAACGTCCTGATCGGCGGCGGAATCTTCGGCGTCGGCTGGGGCCTCTCGGGGATCTGTCCCGGCGCGGCCTACGCCAGCCTCGGCGTCGGCAACGTCACGATCCTGTGGGCGCTGGCGGGGATGTTCGTCGGCGCCTACGTCCAGGGCGTCTGGCGCAGCCAGCGTGCCGCCTCCGGAACCACCTCCGCGGGCGCCGACTGACCGCCCCTCGCTCGACGACACGCGACTGCCGAGCGACGCGTCTCGAAGGGGCGCCATCGCCCTGTTTCGCAACTATTAGGCGCTCGAGAACCCAACTTCCAGTCATGGAAGAGCTATTCCTCCGGGCGGCACGTGGCGAGCGGACCGAACGCCCGCCGGTGTGGATGATGCGACAGGCAGGTCGGTATCTCCCGGAGTATCGCGAACTACGCGAGGACTACTCGTTTCTCGAGGCGATCTCGACGCCCGAAATCGCGACCGAGATCACCCTCCAGCCCTGGGAGCGGTTTCGGCCCGACGGCATCGTCATGTACTCGGACATTCTCACCGTCCTCGAGCCGCTCGGCTTCTCGTATCACCTCGAGTCCGGCGTCGGCCCGGTCGTCGAGAACCCCGTCGAGTCCCCGGCCGACACCCAGAGAGAACGGGGCGACGTCGAGGAGGAACTGTGGTACGTCGGCGAGCTCCTCGAGCGACTGAGCGACGAACTCGGCGAGCAAGCGGCGGTGCTGGGATTTACCGGAGGGCCGTTCACGCTCGCGGCCTACGTCTGCGAGGGAACCCCCTCGCGGTCGTTCATGGACGTCCGCCGATTGCGCGCGGAGCACCCGGAGGCGTTCGAGCGCCTGCTCCGGGCGTTTACCGACATCATCGTCGACTACGTCCGTTTCCAGGTCGAATCGGGTGCGGACGCGATCCAGCTGTTCGACACCTACGGCGGGCTGCTCTCCCCCGCGGACTACCGGCGATTCCTCCTCCCCCTTCACCGAGAGATCGTCGACGCGGTCGACGTCCCCACGATCGTCTTCGTCCGCAACGTCAGCGGCAACCTCGACCTGCTCGAGGACACCGGCGCGGACGTGGTCAGCCTCGACTGGACGGTCGAACTCGAGGAGGCCCGGGAGGAACTCGGCGACGTGGCGATCCAGGGGAACCTCGACCCGGCGTTGCTATACGGCGACCCCGAGAACGTCAGGGAGCGGACTCGAGACGTTATCGCGGCCGCAGGCGACGCGGGGCACATTCTGAACCTGGGCCACGGCGTCGACCGCGACGTCCCCGTCGAGAACGTCGAGGCGTTCTTCGAGGCGGCGAAATCGGTCTCGCGCGAAAAGTAGCGGACGTCCCGAGATCGAGGGTGATACGGAAGCCACCCTCGGGATCGGAACTCGCGGATCGACGACCCAACCGCCGTCCGCCCGTAGATCTCCGATCGATCACTCTCGCTCGAGTACGGCGGGGACGTCTCCGAACCCGCCGCCATCGTACCGATACGCCGTCCACCCGACGTTTCTGGCGCCGTCGGTATCCGTCTCGTCATCCCCGATCATCGCGTAGGCATCGGCCGGAAGACGCCGTTCGGCGGCCCGATACGGGGCCGCGTTCGGTTTGTGCGCGCCGGCCTCGTAGGACGCCACGACCGCGTCGAAGTACTGCTCGAGATCGTGCTCGCGGAGTTTGTACCGCTGCCACTCGGGGACGCCGTTCGTGAGTACGCCGAGCGAGTCGTCTGCCGACAGTCTCTCGAGGTCGCGGTGCGCTCCCTCCGGAGGAGTACAGGCACGAGCCTCCCGCCGACGAAGTTCTTCGGTGAGTTGATCCGCCCTCGAACAGCCGGTGACGCTGGCGAACGCTCGCCTCACCGGATTCGGCTCGTGGGCCTCGAACGACTCGTAGAAGGCGTCGTTGTACTGCTCGATCCACTCCGCTCGTACCTCGCTTGCCACCGTTTCGAACGTCTCAGCCAGGATCTCGCGATAGCCGCGGCGCCACTCGAGCAGCGTTCCGTCGAGGTCGAAGAGTATCGCCCTCGTTGTCATCTCGTCGAGCTACAACGGCATGGCTGATGGGCGTTCTCCTGTACTCACCGACCGCCACTCGAAAGAGGGACGCTACTACTCCCGGACGCGAGGGATCCTGCACGTCTCCTGACCCGCTTGGGCAACGAACGACTGTGAGCTCGGTCCCACGTTCCAACCGGACTCCTTGGAAACCGGCGACTCTCGGACTCGATAGCAGTACTCGAGCGAGTCCTACAGAGAACGCAGGAGAGAGCCCACGACTTTAGTCGTGGGGTGAATCCGTCACTGCTGAATCAAACCACGGTATCCGCCTGCGGGATGTCCCACGCTACAGATCATCTTCTTCGATCCGCTTCATACCCTGTACCAGCAATCCCTTCCACGTCAGTCCGTGCTTGTCCTTGAGCCGCTGCATTTTCTCATACTGCTCGTCGTCGTCGACCTCGATGTGGATGTTGTTGGTCATAACGTAATAGATAAAACATAGATATTTATATCTGTAGGGTGAATGAGAGAACAGCGATGAAGCGCACCAACACGTTCGCCGTACGCCCGCTCTCACCTACTGGAGAGCAACTGCTACGGGACCTGTTGGATGCGTCTGCCGCACTCTGGAACGAAACCAACTACGAACGCCTCATCCGATACGAAGACGAAGTCGGATACGAGAATGAAGACGTGTGGGACGCTGACACCGGCAGTCTCGAAGGGAAATACAAAGATATTCTCGGCGCGTCCACCGCCCAACAAGTGATTCGCAAAAACAGCGAAGCGTGGCGCGGCTTCTTCGAAAACAAGAAGAAATACCACGACGACTCCGATACCTCGATCACGGATAACCCCACTCCACCGGGGTTCTGGGGCAACAAAGATGATGGTCGAAAACTCCACACTGTCATCCGCAACACGTCGTACACTGTCGAATGGGGCGAGCGATCCCGGCTCGAAATACTGGTCGGGTCCAAGTTGAAAGACCGGTACGATCACACTGGGCGTCTCCGACTGGAACTCGCTGGTGAGCCGAACTGGCCCGAGTACGAAAAACAGGGCCGGTTGGACCTGTGGTACGACGAGACCGACAGCACCTTCAGAGCTTCGCAGCCCGTGACTGTTTCTGATGATGCACGGGCAACTCCACTGGCTGATGAAACAGCCGCTCTGGACATCGGTGCCAACAACCTCGTCGCCTGCACTACGGCAACCGGTTCACAATACCTGTACTGCGGCTCCCATCCGTTCGAACGGTTCCGTGAAACGACCGAACGAATCGCAGAGTTGCAGGCGAAAATCGACGACCAGCGGCGAACAAGTGAGCGGATTGACCACTTGTACGATACGATGTACGGGCGTCGTGACCACGCCTAAGACGCACTCGTCCGCGACCTCGTCGAGCGCCTGTACGACGAGGGCGTTTCAACCGTGTATGTCGGCGACATCAAAGATGTGTTGAAGACGCACTGGATGCCTGAGGTAAACGCAAAGACGCACAATTTCTGGGCGTACCGTCGGTTCATCGACCGCCTCGACTGTGTCTGTGAAGAGTATGGGATCGAGGTTGTCGAAGAATCCGAGTCGTGGACGACCCAAGAGTGTCCAGAGTGTGGCGAACGTGAAGAGACGGAGCGGAACGGCGACTTGTTCCGCTGTGTTTGTAGGTTTGAGGGACACGCCGATCTAAAGGCGAGTCAACTGTTCCTCGAACGCGAGACTGGTATGAAAGCCGGGCTGATGGCCCAGCCCGTGTGCTTCGAGTGGGACGACCACGACTGGTCAGAGAGATCATACTCTCCCGCGAGGGCAAGTCCCAAAGAAGATCACACAGACCGGAGTACCCGCCGTACGGTGGGAAAAGTTGCCTCCGTGGAGTCGGCATAATCCGACATCCCGACGGAGGAATCCCACGACTTCAGTCGTGGGAGGAGGTCAATGCGGCGGCAGTCCCGCGTTGTAACAGTACGTGCCCGGCTCGGGCCGACACTCGCACTGCCGGAGCTGGTAGTACGACGGCTCGAAGCCCGAGAGGAACGGCTCGACGGTGTCGGCGAGCAGCGTCGCGAACCGCGGATCGTCGTGGGGAACCGGAACCCGGTGGAGCTCGAGGCCGACGTCGGCGGCGTCCTCGCGCAGGTCGATATCGAGTTCGACGAGCGTCTCGGACTGCTCGTGCATGAAGCTCATCGGCTCGACGACGACGCGTTCGGCCTCATCCTCGAGGCCCTCGACGACGTCTTCGGTCTCGGGCTCGGTCCACTCGATCCCCCGGTTGGCGTGGTTCTGGTAGCCGATCTCGTAGTCGTCGATCCCGATCATGTCGGCGATCGCCGACGCGTGTTCCTCGACGTACTGGTCGTACCGGCTCCCCTCCTCGAGGTACTTCTTCGGGGTTCCGTGTGCCGAGAAGACGAACGCGGTGTCGGGGTCCTGGAGGTCGACGCCCTCCTCCTCGACGAACCCGCGGATTCCCTCGGCCCGGAGTCGGTTGTAGGCGGGGACCCGGTGCCAGCCGGTAATCGCCGTGAACTCCGGCTCGTACTCCTCGCGGTCCTCGATCGCCGACTCGAGCGAGTCGATCGCTGAGACCGTCGTCGAGGGACCACACAGCGGGTAGATCGGGACGGCGACGACCGAGTCGATCCCGTCGTCGGCCAGCGTGGCCGGGAGGTCGGTGATCAGCGGCTCCATGAACTGCATCGCGTGGTAGAGCTCGACCTCGTGGCCCCGCTCGGTCAGGGCGTCCTCGAGGGCGTCGGCCTGGGTGCCCGCCTGCTCCTGCAGCGGCGAGCCGCCGATCTCCTCGTACTCCTCCATCAGGCTCGGCAGCCGTCGCTCGGCCAGCTCCCGCGAGCGCTCCCGGGCGGCCTCCTCGGAGTCGGCCTCCTCCAGATCAGCGTTGTCGAAGAAGATCCGGGTGAGGTACTCGAGCACCGCGTCGCGGTCCGGTGCGGCCGGTTCGCCGAAGTTCAGCAGGACGACGCCGGTTGTCATAGCCGGCCGTTAGGACGGTGCCGGTATAGGCACTTCGAAGCCGGAACCCGCGGACGCCCGCTGGATCCCCTCACGCCCGGATCGACCCCTCATTCGACGGGTGTCGCCTCGCCGGCGAGCTCGTCGGCGATCGCCGTCGCGGTTCGGATGCGTCCGGGAATTCCGGGTCGGCCGACGAAGTTCGTACAGAGGTGGATCCCGTCGGGAAGCTCGAGGTCGTCGGTCGCCGTCCACGAGCGGTCGTACGCCGGCATCCCGGGCTCCCAGCGGTGGACGTGGATCGGCGTCGCCGGGGCGCCGGTGATGCGCTCGAACTCGGCGGCGCCGACCCGACCCAGCTCCTCGTCGTCGGCCTCGGCGAGCGCCGGGTAGCTCAGCGGGTCGATGTAGCACGTGAAGAGCCCGTCCCGGTCGAGGAAGCTCGAGTTCCAGGTCAGCCCGCTGATCCGGACGTCCGACCCCGGCGGGACGAGCGTCCCGATCCCGGTGCCGTCGAACGCAGACTCGAGAAAGACCATCCCGATCGGGTTGTAGTTGAACCGGCGCAGCGTCGCCTCCAGGCCGGAATCGACCGGCGCGAGCAACTCGGCGCAGGTCTCGGCGGGCGCCGTCAGGACGACCTCGTCGACGCGCTCGCTTCCGCCGGCGGTGTGGAGTTCGTACCCGTCCGCTCGCTCGCGGATCGATTCGACGGGCGTCTCGAGGTGGATCGAGTCGGCGTGGGCCTCGTACAGGCCGTTCGTCAGCTCGCCCAGTCCGTCCTCGAAGGTACACATCGGCGGGGTGTCGCGATCCTCGAGCAGCTTCCTGGCGACCCACAGGAGGACGCTTCGCTCGATGCCGGCCTTCTCGAGGACGCGCCCGAGTGAGTACTCCACGAGCATGTCTCGAGGGTCGGTCCCGTACAGCCCGCTGTACAGCGGTCCGAGGTACCGTCGCGCCGCCTGCGTCCCGAACGTTCGAACCAGGTAGCCGTCGACGGTCTCGTTCGGCCGCGGCGGCCCCGTCAGGGGCTCGAGGAGCATCCGGAGCTTGCCGGTTGGGGTGAGCAGGTCGGTCGTCAGCGCCTCGCGAACCGACAGCGGTGCCACCTTCAGCTCGCCGTCGTGATAGACGTAGATCGGCTGCTCGTCGTCGCCGAACTCCAGCCGATCGCGGAGCCCGAGGTCGTCGACCATCGACTCGAGCCCCGGCGTCAGCCGGAGCCGCTGCGGTCCCAGCTCGACGACGTGGTCACCCACGCGTCGGCTTCGTACGACTCCGCCGGGTTCCTCGCGCGCCTCGAACGCCGTCACGTCGATGTCTCGCTTCTCGAGCGCGTGAACGAGCGAGAGCCCCGAGATCCCAGCTCCGACGATACCGACCTTCATCATCCGTCCTTTCGAGCGGAGCCTTTTCGGTGTATCGTCACGCAGCCGACGCTGTCACGCGGTCGCTCGCTCCGGTAGTATAGTAGCAACTGAAACTGTTTGCACACCGACCATACAGCCATCGTGCGATCGGGTGCGCACTGACTTTCAGTGTCTACTATAGCTAACCGTGTCGCTCGATCAGCGATTCGAGCGTCGCCCGGTCTTGCGCCCCGAGCAGTCGCTCGACCGGTTCGCCGTCGACGTACAGCACCAGGGTCGGAATGCTCCGGGCGCCGAGTTGTTGGGCCAGCCGCTGATGGGCGTCGACGTCGACTTTCGCGACGGCGGCGGCGGTTTCGGCGGCCAGCGACTCGATCGTCGGCTCGAGCATCTTGCAGGGGCCACACCAGTCGGCGTAGCAGTCGACGAGGACGACGTCGTGGCTGTCGACGACGTCCTGGAGGTGTCCCTGCCCCTCGATCGCGATCGGCTCGGCCGGCGTCTCCGTTCCGTCTTCGGTCAGGTCGCCGCCGTTCTCGAGGCGACGCTGCAGTTCCCGTTTCTTCCGTTCGCGGATCTGCGCTC
This sequence comes from Natronococcus roseus, assembly GCF_043677095.1. NCBI lineage: Archaea > Methanobacteriati > Methanobacteriota > Halobacteria > Halobacteriales > Natrialbaceae > Natronococcus > Natronococcus roseus. Next base: position 202,174 of record NZ_JBHLJR010000005.1, on the reverse strand, counting down.
GATCGTCGTCGGCAGTGTCGCTCATCGTCGAACGACGGTACGCGCTCGTCGGACATAACAGATCTGTATGTATGGAGCAATACGTGGGGTTCGTAACCGACTTTCGGCCGGCGATGACTTCTCGCTCCGCCGTAATCAGCACTCCTCAAGACGGCTTCTTCGATACTTCCGGCTTGCTGGGAACGTACGACTATGCCTATACACCACAATATCGTACGTTCGAACGTGATCAAGCCATGACGACCGCACGCGAACGGTTCGGACGGGCCGTATCGGCGCTCGTGGCGACCCTCGCCGTCCTCGTCGGCATGACGGGAACCGCCGTCGCGCAGGGCCACGGCGGAACGATGGGCGGCTGGGGAAGCTGGGGCTGGCTGTTCTGGCCGCTGCTGGCGGTCGGTCTGCTCGCACTCGCGGCCGCCTGGACCGCGAGCCGTGACGGCGGTTCGACCGCACGCGACCGAACCGGGACCTCGGACCGGGCGCTCGAGGAACTCCGCGAACGCTACGCTCGCGGGGACATCGCCGAGGAGGAGTTCGAGCGACGGCGACGGACGCTCCGGAGGGACGGGGAGTGACGACGATCGAAGCCACCGCCGTCCCGCCCCGAAAACGTCGCCGTGAGTCGTCCGCTGACGAATACTTATTCGATCGACGGTACGAGTAGTAGTATGCAGACGTCCTCGAACGCGGCATCGATCGGGTCCGACCGGTCGCCGGCACCGACGGAGCGACCGATCGTCCGGCGACAGGCGGCGTTCGTCGTGCTCACCTTTCTCGGGATGGGAGGCGGGCTGCTCGGCGGGTGGTTCGGCGCACCGGAGCCGGTCGTCTGGGGCAGCTACGCGGTCGCCTACGTTTTCGGCGGCTGGTACGGACTCAAAGAGAGCATCAGGGCCATCCGAGAGCCCGCAGTGGAGATCGACCTGCTGATGATCCTCGCGGCGCTCGGCGCGCTGTTCATCGGCGCACCCTTCGAGGGCGCGATGTTGCTGTTTCTGTTCTCGCTGTCGGGCGTCTTGGAGGAGTACGCGATCGGCCGCTCCCGAACGGCGATCAGGTCGCTCATCGAGATGCGCCCGGAGTCGGCCCGGATCCTCCGCGACGGCCAGGAAGCGACGACGCCGATCGGCGACGTCGAGATCGGCGACGTGTTCGTCGTTCGTCCCGGTGACCGGCTGCCCCTAGACGGCGTCGTCGAGTCCGGCGAGAGCACGGTCGACCAGTCCTCGCTCACCGGCGAATCGGTGCCGGTGACGAAAGAACCCGGCGACGAGGTGTTCAGCGGGACGATCAACGAGACGGGAAGTCTCGAGGTGAGAGTCACCCGCAAAGCGGAGGAGTCGGCGATCTCCCGGCTCATCAACATGGTCGAGCGGGCCCAGGAGAAGCGGGCACCGACCCAGCAGCTCATCGACCGCTTCGAACAGCCCTACGTGATGAGCGTCCTCGCGATGACGGCGGTTGCGGTCGCGCTCCCGATAACAGTGCTGAACCACTCGTTCGAACCGACGTTCTACCGCGCGATGACGCTCATGGTCGCGGCCTCGCCCTGCGCGGTCATCATCTCGACGCCGGCGGCGGTGCTCTCGGCGATCTCGGCCGGCGGCCGACAGGGTGTCCTGTTCAAGGGCGGCGAGCACATCGAGACAGCGGGCAACGTCGACGCCGTCGCCTTCGACAAGACCGGGACTCTGACGGAGGGCAACACCCGGCTGACCGACGTGAGCGCTCGAGGCACCGTCTCCGGCGACGGCGGATCGGTCCGCGGCGAACTGGTCGCCGGGGAGTCACTAACCGACGAGCAGCTGCTCGCCATCGCGGCCGCGGTGCAGTCCCGGTCCGAGCACCACCTCGCCGAGGCGACCGTCGAGGCCGCCCGAGAGCGCGGCCTCGAGCTCCCCGCCGCGACCGAGTTCGAGGCGGTCGTCGGCAAGGGCGTCCGCGCGACCGTCGAGGGGCGGACGCTCCACATCGGGAACCCACGGTACGTCCGGACCGAACTCGAGGGACGATCGGTCGACGGGCTCGAGACCGGCCTCGAGGCCGTTCGCGACCTCGAGCACGGCGGAAAGACGAGCGTCCTCGTCGTCGAGGAAACCGACGATCGCCTGCGGGTGCTCGGCTGGCTCGCCTTCAGCGATACGATCCGGGCCGACGCGGCCGAGACCATCGAACGGCTCCGCGAGCGCGGCGTCGAACAGATCGTTATGCTCACGGGCGACAACGAACGGGTCGCCCAGTACATCGCCGAGGAGCTCGGCATCGACGAGGTGTACGCGGAGCTCCTTCCCGAGGAGAAAGTCGACCACATCGAGGCGCTCCAGGGGCGCCACGAGGCCGTCGCGATGGTCGGCGACGGGGTCAACGACGCGCCCGCGCTCGCGACGGCCGACATCAGCATCGGGATGGGTGGTGCGGGAACCGACGTGGCCCTCGAGACGGCCGACATCGTGCTCATGTCGGACAGGCTCGATCGGCTGCCGTACGCGTTCGCGCTCAGCAAGGAGACGCGGCGAACGCTGTACGTCAACTTCGCCATCGCGTTCGGCGCGATCGCGATCATGATCGTGGCGATCCTCACGGCCGGAATCCCGCTGCCGGTTGCCGTGGTCGGCCACGAAGGTTCGACCGTGCTGGTCAGCCTGATCGGGTTGCGGCTGCTCCGGTTCGACGGCTGAGAGGGCTGTCGACGCGCTACGCTCGTTCTCGATCGGGCCGTTGCAGCCCCTCGATCGGGCTCTCCGTTCGAACGACCGCCTCGAGCCCATTCCTCCCGGATCGCTCCTCGAACTCCCGAAGGGGAGATCGCGCGTTGGGCGGTTCGCCGCGGTAGCCGGCGACTTGCCACCCGCGGCCGTCAGTTCAATCGCCTCGGTGAGCCGGTTCCTGATCCGGGAGATTGGCGTTCCCTCGAGTCCACTCTGCGGCGAATCACGCTCGGGAAGCGCTTACGACCGCAGCCCTTACCCACGACCGCTACGAGCTGAAAGCCGTGGGATTCCGGGCGTCGGAGGGTAACTCTTGATCGAGTCCCACAATTCTAACGGGTAACCTTTCGGAACGCCGTCGAGCGGTTTCGGCAAAGACGCTAGCGCTCGAAACGGCAAACTTAACGGCGCACGAAGTAGTTCCTCGACTTTGTACAATATTCGCACAACCCTTATACCGACGGGGATCCTACCTCGAGGCAGTAATGGCAAACTCGATGGCGGAACAACTCCAGCAGGACATGCAGTGCGAGGGGCTGCTCGAGTGCATCCACGGTCTCAAACAGCTCGACAAGGACTGCTTCCGAGCGCTCGTCGAGAGCGAGGAGCCGCTGACGATCGACGAAGTCGCCGAGCGAGTCGACCGCGAGCGCTCGACGGCGTACCGAGCGATCCAGCGGCTGCTCCAGAGCGGGTTCATCCAGAAGGAGCAGGTCAACTACGACCAGGGCGGCTACTACCACGTCTACTACCCGACCGACCCGACCCAGATCGCAAACGACATGCAGCGGATGTTGAACGACTGGTACGCGAAGATGGGCCAGCTCATCCAGGAGTTCGAGGACAAGTACGAGGGTGTCGAGGACGGGACGCCAGCGGTCGAGGACACGCGAGCCTAAGCCTCACCGACCCGTATCGTACTTGTACGTCGCTGTATCCGGGTCGATACCGAAGTCCTCGGCGCTCTCGTCGTCGTCCTCCTCTTCGGGCTGTTCCGTCGCTTGCTTGAACGCCTCCCGGAGTCGTTCCGGCATCCGGAACCGCTCGACCTCGATCGCTAACGGCACCGCTTCGGGATCGATCCGCTCGCGCTTTTCGGTGTGGCGCTTCTCGAGCGGCGCGGGCAACTGCTCGGCGTCGATCCGATGGAAGCCGAACCGGGCGAGGTAGGCGCTCTCGCCGGTCAGCGCGTAGACGGTATCGAACCCCTCGTCGCCGGCGTACTCGAGCAGCCGTTCGACGACGTGGGCGCCGACCCCCTGGTCGCGCCACCCCTCGAGGACGCCGATGCTGGTCAGCTCGCAGACCTCGTTCGGTCCCTCCTCGGGGTCGGTCCTGTGGATCCGAATCCGTCCGAACCCCGCCTTCTGGCCGGAGACCTCGTCGACGGCGACCACGTAGTCGCGGGAGCGAAACGCCGTGTCGTCAAGCCCCATCGACTCGATGTGGTCGAGCAGCCAGACCTCCTCCCTGTTTTTGGCGTCTCGGACGTACATGATCGAACCTAGGCCATCTGCTACCAAAAGGGTTTGTGGGTCTCCGATGCGATCACGGGAACGACACGTCGGAGACGGCTCGAGTCAGTGATCCACGGTACAATAGGTAGCTTAGCTACTTCACCTATTGGAGCTATGTAAGCTATTGTAGCGAAGTCGGTAGGGTTATGTGCCTCTCATTAGCTGTGTCCAGTATCCGCTGAGAGTGACATTCACGGACGAGTAGGGAGCTCTCATTCAGTGGATGGGAATACACCATGACAGACGAGCCACGCGCGGTAAGCGTAGTCATCTTGAAAGGCGGTGTCGGAAAGTCGACGACCTCGATCAACCTCGCACGGCAGCTCGCGGAGCGCGGATCGACGCTGTTCGTCGATCTGGACCCGAACGGACACGCGACGAACGGCCTCGGGTTCGAGGAGGCCTACCACAGCGAGACGGATCTCGGAAACGTCATCCTGGAGGGCGACGCTACGCCCCACGACATCATCCGGCAGACGGAGTACGGGTTCGACCTGCTTCCCTCCTCGGACTCCCTCGAGGACGTCGAGACCGAACTGGCGGGCGCGATGCAGGGGTCGGCCCGCGTCAAATCCAAGATCGTCGACCCCCTGCTGGGCGAGGCCTACGACTACGTCGTCTTCGACTGCCCGGCCTATCCCGGGATGCTCAACAACAACGCCCTGGTCGCGACGGGCAACGTCGTGATCCCGATCGAGCCCGGCTCGAGCGCGATCGGCGGCTACAAACGGACGATGGAGCGGCTGATCGAGCCCGCCCGCGAGTACATCGACGTCGAGGTCCTCGCGATCGTTCCGAACAAACTCGAGGACCGCATCGACCAGCGCACCGAGGCCCGGGAGCTGCTCGAGAGCCTGAACACGGCCGAACACGAGGTCAATCCCGGCCAGCCGCTGCCGGAGGTCGTCCCCGAGTTCGCCCGGATCACCGCCGACGAGTTCGAGCGCATCGACGCCGGCGAGCTCGAGCCCCCGAAGCCGGGCATTCGCCACCGGGCGGCGCTGTCCCGATCGCTGAGCCACGAACAGCCCCTCCAGGACTACGCGCCCGACTCCGACCAGATCGCCCCCTACGAGGAGCTCGCCGAGATCGTCGCGAGCGGAGGTGTCCATCGATGAGCAACCCGTTCGACGACCTCGAGGCCGAGACCGCCGAGTCGCCGAACGTCGAAGACGACGAGGAGACAGTCGAAACCGCGTTCGTCGACGAGGAGTCGGTCGAATCCGAGGATGCCAAGGACTCGGGTTCGGTCGAATCGACGCCCGCCGAAAGCGGCCCCGCCTTCGAGTACGACGCGGTCCGCCAGCGCCCGCTGTACGCCCGCGGCGAGACCTGGGACGCCTTCGAGAAGAAGCTCCGGACGACGATCACGCCGACGCTGGCCCGCGAGGACGTCGTCGACGAGGAAACCCGCGAGATCCACGACGCGGTGCTCCGACTGGCGACCGAGGAGCCCGAACGGATCGCCGAACTGGTGCTCGAGGCCCGCCGGGAGGAGTAGCGCCGTAACGGTCCGTCTCGATCGCGTCGGTATTTTCGGTGCAGTAGTAGCTGGGAACGCGGGTTCTGAGACGTCGAAGAGGCCACCTCCGTCCTCTTCGCCGTTCTGCCTTGCAACGTCCACGCTCAGCGATTTTTCGACCCCCCCTGTACGCCCTCTATGAGCCGTTTTGACAGTATCCGAACGATCGCCTCGCGAGCGAGCGACGAACACATCACGTTCTACGCTTCCAGTATCGCGTACTATGCGTTCTTTTCGATCATCCCGTTGCTACTGCTAACGCTGGCGATCGGATCGTTCGTCGGCGAGGAAGCGTTCGCCGAGCGAATCATCGCGACGGTCGAAGAGCATCTCTCGGCGTCCGGCCGCGAGATCGTGAGTCAAACGCTCGAGAACCAATCAGGACAGGTCGGCGCGTCGATCGTCGGCGTTCTCGGATTGGCGTGGTCGGCGGTCAAAGTCGTTCGAGCGATCGACATGGCGTTCGACGAGGTCTACGCCGCGGACGTGGAAACCCCGTTCACACGGCAGATTATCGACGGACTCGTCGTGTTGGGGCTGGTCGGCGTCGGCGTAACGCTCATGATCGGAGCTGGAACGTTCATTAGTCAGCCGACGATGGTCGAGCTTCCGTACGTCGATATCGTCGGCTGGACCGTTTTGGTAGTTGGACTCACGATCGTGTTTCTCCCGGTGTATTACGTCATGCCACCCCAGCAGATGAGTCTCGCCGCAGCGCTGCCGGGAACGCTCGTCGTTTCCGTCGGGTGGCTGTTTCTCCAGGCCGGGTTCCAGCTGTACAGCAGATATGCCACCGGGTTCGAGGCGTACGGAGTCATCGGCGGCGTCTTGCTGTTCCTCACGTGGTTGTACTTCGCCAGTACCCTCCTTCTCCTCGGAGCGGTCGTCAATGCGGTCCTCGAACAGGACCTCAGGCGAACGTCTCCGGCCTGAGGTCGGGAGACGCCGGCGTGACGTACGGAGCTCCGTTCGAACCGGGAGAGACACGCCTCGTCCGGGTGTGCGGCCGTTCCAGGGCGGTGTTCGGAGATCGCACGCTGCCCGAAGCGCGAGCTACTCGCCCTCGTGCTCGAGCGTCGGCGCCGGCCTCGAACGCCCGTCCCGAACGCCGTCGGCCTCGTCGGTGTAGACCCCGTGTTCTCGCGGATAGTCCGCGTGGAGGTCCTCGCTGTAGACGTGGACCATCTCGGTGTCGGGGCCCTCGTCCATCGACTGACTGGTTGGGGGCGTCGTCTCGCCCGGTTCGGGACGGCCCTCGGGTTTCGGAATTTCGATCCGCTCGCGGAGGTCGGCCTCGACGTCCATCGCCAGCGTCGTCCCGAGTCGCAGGCTCTCGAGCAGCCGCCGCGAGGTGTCCTCGGTGAGGTACTCGCAGGCCGCCCGCACCTCGCCGGCCTCGAACAGTTTCCGAGCGTTCGTCTCGACGGCGTCCCGTTCCGCGAGCACCTCCCGCTCGAAGCCCTCGATGGCGCCCACCACGTCGGCGTAGAACGCCTCCGGATCGGCGGACGTGAAGTACAGCAGACGCTTGAATTCTCGGGTCGCGTACCGGGTGGCCTCCTGGAGCTTCCACTCCTCGTCGAGGAAGTTCGCGGCCGAGTTCGTGGTGAGATACCGGTGCTGGCGGAACTCGGGCGGGACCGACTCGACGCCGACGGGAATCGGGACGTACGGCGTCGTCGCGGCGCTCGTGACGGCGGTCCACAGCGTCTGGAGCTCCTCTCGAGTGTCGGGCCGCAGGTGGGCGACCTGGCCGTAGCCCGCGTGGTCGGTCGACCAGCGGGGATCCCGCACCAGCGCGAGCATGTCCTCGAGGCTGACCGGCGCCAGCTCCCGGAGCTCCGCTTCCCGTTCGGGCGGATAGCGTGCGGCCTGGTAGAACTCCGGCGCGTCGTACTCGTCGGCCTCGGCGGGGAACTCTCCCAGGCCGTAGACCTCGAACAGGTCGAGGGTGTCGCCCTCGCCGTCCCACCACCCCTGCTCTTCCGCGAACTCGACCAGCCGATCCGAGCCGATAAAGTCGGGATCGTCCTCGTGGTCGACCGGGAACTCGCGGATGTAGCCGAAATAGGACACCCGCACCTCGTCGGCGCCGAGCCGTTCGGCCGCCCAGAGATCGCCGTCTGGGTGGGCGAAGTTGATGAACACCCACCCCTCGTCCTCGTCGGCGAACAGGTGGGAGTTCCCGCCGTAGGTCGAGTAGCCGTGTTCGTCCATCAGCCCGCCGACGACCTCGACGGCCTCGCGGGCGCTCGAGGCCCGCTCCATCGCCGCCTTCGCGAGGTCGGAGTACTGGGGTCCAGTCTGGGGCGCCTCCTCCTCGGCCAGCTCGACGAGTTCGGCCCGCGAGGGCGACCAGATATCGCGGGCGGCGACGCCGTGCTCGTTGAGCCCGCCGTTGGTCAGCGGCGGCGGGAACCCCGCCCATTCGGAGTACATCGAGGCGACGTACTTGTTCGTCTCCGAGGCCTGCGGGATCTCGGTCAGCTCGCCGGGGATGTCGGCGTCCTCGGTGACGCCGACGGTCACCGTCGCATCCTCGGCGTGGTCCTGGCGGGGAACGATCTCGAGCCAGTGGCTCGAGGGCTCGTGGCCGAATCCCCCAAGCAGCGTCGAGCCGTCCTCGGTGAGCTCGCTGCCGACGTAGAAGCCGATGCTCTTCCCGTCGAGCGAGTGGGGGTCGCTCGGGCCCTCGAGGCCGGCATCCTCGACGCCGAACCCGCCTTCGCCCCGCCCGGCGCCGGCGAACAGCGCCGCGCTCACGCCCAGTGCTCCGAACCCGCGTCTCGAAAGTCGTCTCTTAGTCACGTACTGTCACTCCGTCGAGTACGTTCGACGAACCTCTCGATAATAGTTAGCAATGATAAGGAAAGGAGAACGTACTGCTCCGAACCGACGGACGAGCCCCGGGAAAGCTGACGGTCGGACGGATCCGTCGCGAGTGTCGGTTTCCGAGGAATCGTTACGATAGTTCATTTCAACTTAACTATGAGTCTTATGCGCGGCGATCCGCTCGCCCGAGACAGAATGCCACGAGAGAGTTGGGCGAGCCGGGCCGGGTTCATCCTGGCCGCAGTCGGGAGCGCGATCGGACTGGGGAACATCTGGCGGTTCCCGTGGGTGACCGCCGAGAACGGTGGGAGCGCCTTTCTGCTGTTGTACCTGCTCATCGTCCTTTTCGTCGGCGTTCCCGGGCTACTGGCCGCGTTCGTGATCGGCCGGCGCTCGAACCGGAACCCGGTCGGGGCGTTTAGATCGCTCGCGGGATCGCGGGCCTGGACGGCGCTCGGCGTGCTCTGTGTCGTCACCGCGATCCTGCTAATGTCGTTCTACAGCGTCGTCGGCGGGTGGATCCTCCGGTACTTCCTCGAGAGCGCGACCGGGGCGTACTTCGCCGATCCCGGGGCCCACTTCGAGACGATCAGCTACGGGGCCGAGGCGTTCGCCTACCAGCTCGCCGTCCTCGCGGCCACCGCGCTGATCGTCACCGCGGGTATCAGACGCGGCATCGAGGCGACGACGAAGCTGATGATGCCCGGCGTCGTCGTCCTGCTGATCGCTTTGGCCGTCTGGGCGGCCCGCCAGCCCGGCGCCGCGGCGGGGTACGAGTTCTACCTCGGGTTCGACGGAGCCTACCCTGCGGAGAACTTCCTGTCGGTGCTCGGATCGGCCGCCGGCCAGGCGCTGTTTACCCTCTCGATCGGCGGCGGGACGATGATCACCTACGCATCCTACGTCGACGACGACCGATCGCTGCCGCTCGACGCCTCGGCCATCGCCGTCCTCAACCTCGGTATCGGCGTGCTGGCCGGACTCGTGCTCTTTCCGCTGCTGTTTTCCTTCGCCGCCGGGCCGACCGAGGGCGGTCCCGGCGCCCTGTTCGTCGGCATGGCCGGTGCGTTCGCGAGCCTTCCCGGCGGGCGGATTCTCGGCCTGATCTTCTTCCTCGTCGTGTTGCTCGCGGCGCTGACCAGCCTGATCAGCATGCTCGAGATCCCGGTTTCGTTCCTGGTCGACGAGTTCGACCTCGAGCGCTCGACCGCGACTCGCGGACTGTTCGCCCTGGTCGCGGTCACCGGCGGCGTAAACGCGTTCAGTCCGGTCGTGTTTACGCTGTTCGCTGACCACCTCGTCGATCTGCTCCTGGTGCTCGGGCTGACCGGGTTCATGGTCTACACCGCCTGGGTCCTCGGACCGGAAGCGGTCGAGGAGCTCCGTAACGGTGCGGGGCCGATCTCGAGCCCGCTCGTGGTTCCCTGCGGTACGCGATCGGGACCGTCTTCCCGGCGTTTCTACTCTTTACGTTCTACGCCGACGTCTCGATCCTGGTCGGGCTCTCCATGGGGACGGAGCTACTGCTGGTCGTGACGCTGGCGACGGTAGTTCCGTTCGTCCTCCTGGCTCGCCGTTCCCACTCCGGGAACCACGGTCGACCGACTGAGAGCGCGGACTGACGATCAGTCAGTCGCTTCCGCGACCTGTTTCTCGCGTGGCGGTTCGACGACGTGTCGGTCGGGCAGATCCGGTTCGGGTTCCCGGCCGACCGTAAAGAACCGCTCGGTGCGAGTCAGCTCCTCGGAGGCCGGGCTCGGTTTCGTCATCCGTTCGTACTCGACGGCGACGCCCTCGGAGTCGGCCGAGATGCGGACGGCCGGCAGCTGGTAGGACGGGTAAAACACCGGCGGGAGGAGCCCGATGATTCCGTCCCGGCGGTGGAGTCGCTTGAGCCAGGTTCCGGTGTTGACCAGCAGTCCGCCGTCGACCTCGCGGACGCCCGGTCGGTGGGTGTGCCCGTAGCAGAAGATCGTCGTTCCCGGCTGCTCGGAGAAGATCTCCCGGGCAGCGCTCTCGTAGGGCCGCTGGGGATCGACGGTGAGTTCGGTCTCGAAGACCCCGAAGCGGTCGACGGTCTTCCGGATATCCCGGCGAATGAAGTACAGCGGGATCCCGACGAGCGTCAGCAGCCCGCCGACGGTGACGTTTAACGCGAGAAAGAACCAGGCCGCCGTCCCGGCAGCACCGAACTGGCCGAGGAAGGCTTCGGTTCGGTCGACGGGCATCGACCAGATCCCCGCGAGATCGAGCCCCGCGAGCACCGCGAGGATGACGCTGATGTTGAACAGTAACAGGAACGGGAACATCGAGTACCGCAACAGCGGGTTCATCTCCCGATAGAAGTACTTCGAGAGGAGCCAGACGGGCATCCGTTCGGTCGGGGTCACCGCCTGGACGTCTTTCATCCAGTTGTACCGTCCCCGATCGGAGAGCTGGCCCGCTCGGCTCGTGACGAGGGTGTTGTAGTAGTAGCCGAGCGGCGTCGCGTGGGGGTTGCCCCAGTCCTCGATCCGGTTGTTGGCGTCGTGCTGGTGGCCGTGCTCGAAGTGGATCGCCTGGTCGCCGATCTCCCGGCTGATCCATCGGTCCTGGACAAGCTCGACGTTGTACTCGGCGAAACGCTCGACGTACTCGTCGTAGGCTGCCAGCTCGTGGTCGTGGTTGCCCGGCAACAGCGTGATCGGCACGTTCTCGCCGGTCGCCCGGAACTGTTCGAACAGCGTCGGATAGGTGCGCTCGAGCACCTCGAACTTCTCGATCCCCTCGACGGTCGTAAACTCCCAGAGCCCGAACGCGTCGCCGTTGATGATCAGCTCGGCGTTCTCGTCGGTCTCCTCGAGTCGCTCGAGGAACTCGAGCAGTTCGTCGAGAAACTCGACGTCCTCGAGCTGTTCGTCGCCGCCGATGTGGAGGTCGCTGATCACGTAGTAGACCCGATCACCGGTCTCGGTGGCCATCATCTTCACACCTCGTCGCGGTCGCAAAAGTTTTGTCGTCCGTCGCTCCTCGTGGGCTACCCCCGTCCCCTGTCTCAGAGGGAGGCGGACGCGACCGGAGCGGTCGTCGGTAGTCTCGTTTGCCCTTCCATCTAGGTGACAACGGAATAATATAACTTTGTGAACGCCTCAATCCGTGAAGATCGTAACTAACGATAATACAGTTTAGTCGATTGGTCCAACCGGCATGTTCGACAGTTCACGGCGGGACGTCCTGAAGTACAGCGGGGTCGCGGCCGTCGCGGCCGGCGGGGTCGGAACCGGAACGGTAAGCGGGGGCGAGGGAGCGACGGACGACGACGGTAACGGCGTTCCGGGCACCCTCGAGCGACTCGGCCACGACTTCCTCGAGAACCCGCCCGGAATATATACCTACGGCGCGGTACGCGACGATGGGAAGTACGCCGTAATGGGCGGCTACTACGGTGAGGGCGGGAGTTTCCTCGTCGACCTCTCGGATCTGGAGAACCCCGAGCAGGCCCACCGGGTCCCCTCGGCCAACACGAACCGCCAGAACGACGTGAAGTTCGACCCCCGCGACGGGCTCTACTACCGGACCCTCGAGCCCAACGTCGACGACGCCGAGATGGGATTTCAGGTGATCGACTACGGCTACGACGTCGGAACCGTCGAGGAGCCCGAGACCGTCGCCACCGTCGAGACGCCCCGAACCGGCGTCCACAAGCTCGAGGAACACCCCGAGGAGCCCATTCTGTACCCGATCGACAAGGACGGCGAAGAACCGGGCATCCTCATCTACGACGTGAGCGATCCGACCGAGCCCGAGCACCTCTCGGAGTTCGGCCCCGACGGCTACTGTCACGACCTCGAGGTCGACCCCCACCGGGACCTCATCCACGCCGCTTACATCGGGGGCGACTTCGTCGGCTACGTCATCTTCGACGTTAGCGACCCCTACGAGCCCGAGGAACTCTCGCGGATCGACTACGCCGAGTTGCCCGACTACGAGGAAATCGGCGAACCGGGATTCCAGAGCTGCCACCAGGCGAGTTTCGACCCCGAGCGCGACCTCGCGGTGGTCGGCGACGAGATCGGGTCGGGGATTCCGGGCGGCAAGCACGTCTACGACATCGGCTGGGACGAGGGCTCGCCCGAGGATCCGATCCACATCGGCTTCACTCACTCGCCGAACGCGAGAGAGCAGGGCGAGGACGAACCGTTCTTCTGGACGACCCACTTCCACAACGTCGTCCCCTGTGCGGGCGGGATCACGCTGCTGGTTGACGGCGGCTACCACGAGGGCGTCTGGGTCGCCGACATTACCGATCCGCGGAACCCGACTCACGCCCAGAGCTACCCGACCCACGAGGATGAGGATCTGATCCCCCAGCTCGGAAGCGGGCCCGTCGTCGACATGCTCGATGCGGTCCATCCGCCGTTCGTCTGGTCGATCGAGTACAACGAGGCCAGGAACTTCGTCTTCGCCAGCGACTCGCTGACCGGCGCGTACACGTTCGAGCTCTCGCCCGAGCGCTTCGAGTTCCGAACGATCCTCGAGGAGATCAAACACACCTACGAGCCCCGCGACGAGGTCGGCGCGGACGGGCTCGAGCTGGCCCACCACTACCATGCCGAGCACGCGACGGTGCCAAACACTGGCGGCGAGGAGATGACCGAGGAGGCCCTCGCCGAGGTCGAGGCCGTCGCCGAGGAGGAGGGCGTCGAAGTCGAGGAGTTCGAGATGGCTCACCACTGATCGCCGACGGACGGATTCGATACGACTCCCGAGCGGTGGGCGCGCTACAGGCGAGATAGCAAGCCCAACATCTACCGGGTAACGCGAGCTATCACCGGTATGGTCAGAATCTCGACGATCGTCATCGTACTCGCGATCGTGCTCGGTATCGGCCTCCTGCCGATCCCCGTCATCCCCGGCGTGGGGATCCTCGTCGGCCTCACGGGGATCGTGCTGGGAATTATCCTGCGGTTGCTCGGGTACTAGCTCGGCGGTACAACGTCCCGACCCCCGATCCTAACGACGCCCGTTTTTCGCACCGACTCGTTCGAAGCAGCCGTCGGCTCGAGCGCTCGGCGCTGCTCTCCGAGGTGCCGAACGATCGGGCGACTCAGTGCTCGACGAATTCGAGCAGGATCCCGCCCGTGTCCTTCGGGTGCAAGAACGCGACCGTGTGGCCCCACGCGCCGGGACGGGGCTGCTCGTCGACGAGGGCGACGTCGTGCTCGCGGGCGCGCTCGAGCGCCGCCTCGATGTCGTCGGTCGCGAGCGCGAGGTGGTGGATCCCCGGTCCGTTCGACTCGAGGTAGTCGGCGATCGTCCCCTCCTCGACGGGCTCGAGCAGCTCGAGGTAGCCGTTCCCGCAGTCGAGGAAGACGACCTCCATCCCGTCGAACGTCTCCTCGTGAACGGTCTCGAGGCCGAACAGCTCGCCGTACAGCGCCGCAAGCTCCGCGGCGTCGTCGGTTGCGATCCCCGCGTGGTCGATGTGCATCGGGAGGCGGGTTCGAGCCCGCGGGGCCTGAGTGTTGTCCTTCCGGCGACGATCTCGTGCGGTTTACCGGACGTCGTTTCCGGCGCAACCGCGACCCGAGCGGTGGTTGCGCCGGTAAACCGCTACAGCAATCCCTATCACTCGCCGACGGCCGGAAGGGTGAACGAAAACGTCGATCCCTCACCGGGTTCGGATTCCACCCGGATCTCGCCGCCGTGGCGCTCGACGATCCGTTCGCAGAGCGCGAGTCCGATCCCGGTACCGTCGTGGTCGCCGCGACCGTGCAGCCGCTGGAACATCTCGAAGATCTGCTCGCGCTCGTCGGCCGGAATGCCGATCCCCTCGTCGCGAACCGAGAGCTCCCACTGTGAGCCGCGTCGTTCTGCCGAGACGTGGATTCGGGGCGGGCCGTGGCTGTACTCGATCGCGTTGTCCAGCAGGTTCTGGAACACCTGTCGGAGCTGGCTCTCGTCGCCCTCGACGGTCGGCAGGGGATCGGCGGTGACCTCGGCGTTCGTCGCCGCGATTCGCATCTCGAGATCCGATCGGACGTCCTCGAGGACGGCGTCGAGATCCACCGGCTCCAGCGGATCGCCCCGCGTCTTCACCCGGGCGTAGGCGAGCAGGCCGTCGATCATGTTGCGCATCCGTTCGGCTCCCTCGAGGGCAAAGGCGAGGAACTCCCGGCCGTCCCCGTCGAGGTCGTCCGCGTACCGCCGTTCGATGAGCTGGAGGTAGCTCGAGACCATCCGAAGGGGCTCCTGAAGGTCGTGGGAGGCGGCGTAGGCGAACTGCTCCAGACGTCGGGTTTCGGCCCGGAGCTCGTCGATGTACTCCCGGCGCTCGAAGTGAAACTTCGCGAGCGTCGCGAGCGTGTCGATCAGCTCCTGTTCCTCGTCGATAAACGCGTTCGTCTCCTCCTCGGACGGAGGGGCCGTGAACCCGACGTCGATCGTGATCGGCGTTCCGTTGGCCGTGCTCGCACGGGAGGTGATCATCCGTTCGAACGATTCGTTCGTTCCGGTTACGGCCTCCCGGTTTCCGAACGAGATCCGCGCGGCGGTTCGCTCGGGGAACCGGAACGACTGCGGGAGTTGCGCGACGAACTCCTCGAGCAGCTCCTCGACCGGTCGGTCGCCGGTCTCGAGCAGATTCGTGGCGAGCTTGACGGCCGTGAGCTCCTTCTCGCGCTCCTCGAGTTCCCGCTTTCGTCGCTCCGCCAGCTCCTTGAGGTCGGTAATGTCGGTCGCGGTGACGACGACCTGCTCGGGCGGTCCCTCGTCGGTGCCGATCGGCGTGGCGTTTATCGAGAGCCACGTCCGTCCGCCGTCGCCCCGGTCCAGACGGATCTCCCGATCGTACACGGGCTCGCCCGTTTCGAAGACGCGGCTTGCGGGTCGTTCCTCGACGGACAGCAGCCGACCGTCTCGGTCGTACATGTCCCGTTGACCCGCGGTGTACTCCCCGCTTTCCGCCGGGGGTACGTCGAGCAGGGTGGCCATCCGTTCGTTCGCCCGGCTGGTCGACCCGTCGGGGTTGACGACCGCGATGCCGACCGGGCTCGTCTCGAGGATCCGCTCGACTAGGTCGCGCTCGCGCTGGAGCTGCTGCTCTCGCTCCCGTCGCTCGGTCATGTCGCGGGTGACCTTCGCGTACCCCTGGAGTTCGCCGTCCTCTCTGATCGCCGTGAGCGTCACGCTCGCCCAGAACGTCGAGCCGTCCGCGCGGACGCGCCAGCCCTCGTCCTCGGAGGTCCCCTCCGTCCTGGCCTGTTTCAAGTTCCGCGCCGGAACGTCGGCCGCTCGATCGGCGTCGGTGTAGAATACCGAGAAGTGCTCGCCGCGGATCTCCGACGCGTCGTACCCCTTGATCCGTTTCGCCCCCTCGTTCCAGCTCCGTACCCGTCCCTCGGGGTCGAGCATGAAGATGGCGTACTCGTCGACTGCGGTGACCAGCGATTCGAACCGCCGCTCGCTCTCGCGGCGCGCCCGCTGTGACTCCTTTCGATCGGTGATATCGTAGTACAGCTCGACGCGACCGCCGGCGTACCGACCGGACTCGATCGGCTTGCTCCGGTGCTCGAGCCAGCGCCCCTCGCGCCCGGGGCCGGGCGTCACTCGGCACTCGAACTGCTCGACTGAGCTGTTGTCGTCGTACGTGGCCAGGACGGTTTCCGCGAACCCCTCCGGATCGGAGAGTCGGTCGCGGATCGTCTCCCCGATGACCGCTCGCTTGCTCCGCCCGATGACGTCGTTTCGCTCGATCCCGAAGTACCGCTCGACGGTTTCGTCGGCCCAGACGACGTCGAACGACTCGTCGAGGACGAACACCCCGACGTCGGCCTCGTCGATAACCGACGAGATCGAGTCGTACGTCTCCCAGACGGAGGTCGGCTGATCGCGTTCGCGGTCGGGTGTCTCGCGGACGACGCCGGCAACGCCCTCGAACTCGCCGTCCTCCTCGAGGACGCTGAACCTGACCTCACAGGGGAGGCTGTCACCGTCGGCGGTCTCGATCGCGAGATCGAACGTCGCCTCGGCGTCCTCGACGGTCTCGAGGCGCTCGTGGAGTTCCCGCTCGAAACGGGCGGTATCGTACTCGTCGAAAACGACCGAGACGTGCTCACCGAGCAGCTCCTCGCGGTCGTACCCTGTCCACCCGAGAACGGTGTCGTTGACCGCGACGAACCGGTTGTCGGCGTCGAGCTGATAGATGCCGTCGCCGATCGCGTTCACTACTGTTCGATACTGCTCCGGCGAGACTCCTCCGGCCGTGCTCTCCCGATCCGCCTCGTCAGGTGCCCCCACACCATCGCACATATGCGTTCAGTAACGGGTGAGTCGGATAAGTTCTTGCACGACCGTCAGTCGAAGCCGAGCTTGGATGCGATTCTCGCGGTGAGACGCGGATCCGTCAGCTCGAACACCGTCCGCATCTCCTCGCCCGAGAGCTCGAAGTCGAAAACCTCGGCGTTCGCCTCGAGGTGATCGCGACTCGAGGCCTTCGGGATCGCCGCCACGGCGGGCTGTTGGGCGAGCCACCGGAGCGCGACCTGGGATGCCGACTTGCCGTGTCGCTCGCCGATCTCCGCGAGGCGCTCGTCGCCGACGACGGCCCCTTCGGCCAGCGGGCTGTAGGCGGTCAGGCAGACGTCGTTGTCGACGCAGTACGAGAGCAGCTCGTCCTGTCGGTGGTAGGGGTGGTACTTCACCTGGTTGGCGACGATCGGCGTCGCCGACAGCTCCCGAGCGCGCTCGAGCTGGGCGACCGAGAAGTTGCTGACGCCGATATGGTCGACCCGACCCTCCTCCTGGAGGTCGTTCATCGCGTCCAGCGTCTCCTCGAGGGGCGTGTGGTCGCGGGGCGCGTGGATCAGGAGGAGATCGACCGTCTCGACGCCCAGTCGCTCGAGGCTCCGGCGGGTCGACTCGAGGACGGCATCGCGAGCGAGGTTGTCCGTATCGACCTTGGTCACGACGAAGACGTCCTCGCGGGGGACGTCGCTCGCCGCGAGCGCGTCGCCGACCGCGTCCTCGTTGTCGTACATCTGGGCGGTGTCGAGGTGGCGGTAGCCGACCTCGAGGGCGGCCGCGACCGCCCGCCGGCACTCGTCGCCGGTCATCCGTGCCGTCCCGAATCCGAGCGCCGGAATCGCCGCGTTTCCGGCGTCGATAGTGTGGCTGTCGGTCACGCCGGTTCGTTCGATACCGACGGGCTTCAGTCCTTCCCGCTCGCCCGCGAAACCGGTCTCGAGGTCGTCTCCTCGGCCGTGTCGACCTCGGTACGAGAGTTTAGCTTTCCATCCTAGACACCTAGTTTCGAGCCTAGTCGTAACCCTTTAGGAATATATAGTTGGCTAGCTTCAACCCTCGAAAAGGTTTTATGGACGGTCGTGCAGGAACGTGCTATGGTTGGAACCGAGGTACCGTGCGTCCCCAAGGTCTGTGCGTACATCACCCGCAACGATCGCGAACTGCTCACGTTCGAGGCGAACGGTCACGACGGCCTCCAGGTCCCCAAGGGGACGATCGAACCCGGCGAATCACCTCTCGAGGCGCTCCGCCGGGAGGTCAGAGAGGAGAGCGGGCTCACCGAGTTTGAGTCGGTCGGACGTCTGGCAGACGACGTCTGGGTACGTCGGCTCTCGCCGCCGAAGCTCTACCGTCGTCACTTCTTTCACGTCTCCGTCGAGGAGGACCGAGACGCCTGGACCCACGTCGTCACCGGCGAGGGCGAAGAGCGCGGGATGGAGTTCGAGTACACCTGGCGGGAGCTCCCGACCGACCGGGAGTTTGCCCTCTCGCTCGACGACTACGTCGACCGACTCGAGCCGGTCGCGCTCCATCGGGTGACGCTCGAGTCGGCTTAGACCGCGCTGCCGGGCTGGTACTCGCCGAACTCCTCGCGCAGGACGTTACAGATCTCGCCGACCGTCGCGTACGCCTTGACTGCGTCGACGATGTGCGGCATGACGTTCTGTCCGCCGCGTGCGGCGTCCCGTAGCGACTCGAGGGCCGCGTCGACGGCTTCGTCGTCCCGGTTCTCGCGGACCGACTCGAGTCGGTCGACCTGTCGTCGTTCGTCCTCCTCGGTGACCTCCTCGACGTCCATCTCTGGGTCCTCGTCGACTTCGAACTCGTTGACGCCGACGATGACCCGCTCTTTCTCCTCGATCTCCTTCTGGCGGTCGAAGGCCGTATCCTGGATCTGGCGCTGGACCCACTGCTGGTCGACGGCCTCGAGCATCCCGCCGCGCTCGTCGACCTCCTCGAGGATCTCGTAGGCGTCGTCCTCGACGTCGTCGGTCAGGGACTCGACGTAGTAGCTGCCCGCGAGCGGATCGATCGTGTCGGCCGCGCCGGACTCGTGGGCGAGGATCTGCTGGGTCCGCAGCGCGGTCCGCACCGACTCCTCGGTCGGCAGGGCGAGCGCCTCGTCTTTCCCGTTGGTGTGCAGCGACTGAGTGCCGCCAAGCACCGCCGCGAGCGCCTGGTAGGCCACCCGAACGACGTTGTTCTCGATCTGCTGGGCGGTGAGCATCGAGCCCGCGGTCTGGGTGTGGAACTTCAGCTGCTTCGATTTCGGGTCGTCGGCGTCGAAGCGCTCCTCCATGATGTCGTGCCACATCCGTCGCGCGGCGCGGAACTTCGCGACCTCCTCGAAGATGTTGTTGTGCCCGTTGAAAAAGAAGGAGAGCCGGGGTGCGAAGTCGTCGACATCGAGACCGGCCTCGAGCGCGGCCTCGACGTACTGAATGCCGTTGCCGAGGGTGAAGGCGAGCTCCTGGGCCGCCGTGGAGCCGGCCTCGCGGATGTGGTAGCCCGAGATCGAGATCGTGTTGAACTTCGGGGTCTCTGCGGCACAGAACTCGAAGATGTCCGTGATGATCCGCATCGACGGCTCGGGCGGGTAGATGTAGGTGTTGCGCGCGATGTACTCCTTCAGGAGGTCGTTCTGAATCGTCCCTCGAAGCTCCGCGCGGTCGACGCCCTGCTGGTCGCCCACCGCGATGTACATCGCCAACAGCACGGACGCGGGCGCGTTGATCGTCATCGAGGTCGAGACCTCGTCCAGGGGGATGCCGTCGAAGACGGTCTCCATGTCCGCCAGCGAGTCGATCGCGACGCCGGCCTTGCCGACCTCGCCGGCGGCCATCGCGTCGTCCGAATCGTACCCCATCTGGGTCGGCAGGTCGAACGCCATCGAGAGCCCGGTCTGGCCCTGGTCGAGCAGGTAGTGGTAGCGCTCGTTGGTGTCCTCGGGCGTCGAAAAGCCGGCGTACTGGCGCATCGTCCACAGTCGACCTCTGTACCCGGTGGAGTACACCCCGCGCGTGTACGGCGGCTCGCCGGGGTTGCCCAGATCCTCCCCGTAATCGAGATCGTCGACGTCAGCGGGGGTGTAGAGGCGGTCGACCTCCTGGCCGCCCGTGTCGGTCGTAAACCGATCCTTGCGCTCGCCGAAGCGCTCGAGCACCGGCTCGACCTCCTCCTCGTGCCACTGCTCGTGGCTCTCGCGGATCTCCTCGAGTTCATCGGGATCGAACATTATCGTTACCGTCGGTCGGCGTCGGCTTCAACCTTTTCGAGTTGCGACCGAGAAGAGATCGTCCGAAGTCGGAAACTGAAGCGATTACGGCGTCGAATACGCGGTCGACTCAGATCACGTCGACGTCGTCGATGTCCGGATCACCGCCTCCGGTAAGCGCCGTTCGGTAGGACGCGTCGATCACGCCGTTTCTGAGCGTGACGTCGGAGCGCCGAACGCTGACGCACCCACCGCCGGCGGTGGTGATGTCCTCGACGTCGAAGTCCTCGATCGTCAGTCCGCGGTTGTTCGTGCTGCTGGTCTCCGTACAGCGGATCGCCGGAGCCTCGACGTCGGACCCGCAGAACAGGTCGAGCCCCTTGATGTGCCCGCCGTCGGCGTCGCTGTTGACCCTGACGATGTCGTTCTGGGCGTCGGTGCCGTCGATCTCGATCCGTTCGGCGATCGCCTCGCCGCCGTTGAGCCAGAGGCCGGCTCCGGGGTAGGTCTGGTCCGAGCCCCCGTCGAGGAGGATCTTGCAATCGCGGGCCTCGTCCGCGGCGCCGATCCGGATGTTCCCGTTCCCGCAGTTGACCGCCATGCTGTGCTCGACGAAGTTTTCACCCTCGCTGTTTCGAACGTAGAGGCCGTTGTCGACGTAGTCCTCGACGTAACAGCGGTCCCAGATGTTGATCCCTTCGTGCGGCGGGTCGGCGCTGCAGCCGATCGAGTGACCGACCGACGGCTCGTCCGGGTCGGTGACCTCGCCGTCGGGGAGCCCGAAGTTGCGGATCAGCGAGAGCGCGTTCGGATCGCGGGTGTTGATCATACAGGTGTACCGGTCACCGCCCTGTGGACCGTGTCGCCAGCGCTCGCCCACGAGCTCGACGTTGTCGAGTAGACAGCGACCGACGTGTGCGCTGATTAGCCCGGCGTCTCGCTCCCGCTCGTCGTCGATATCGACGTCGAGGTTCCGGAGCGCGACGTGTTTCGGCGGGTTGTCGGTCGCCCATCGACCGAACAGGAACGCGATGTCGACACCGTGGTCGCGGACTTCGAGCGTCGCCCGCGGCTCGCCCCGGATCTCGAGGAACTCGACCGGGTCCAAGACCGCGAACTCGGTGTTCCAGGTGTAGCGTCCCATCGGCAGCACGAACTCGTGGTTGACCGTGTTTTGGGAGTCGATATACGAGAGGATCTCCGCCGCCAGATCGCCGCTCTCGTTGATCGAGGACTCGTCGGCCACGTTGACCGTCGTTACGTCGTCGGGACGAGTCATCAGGTCCGCCATGAGTCCGTTGGTCGCCGGCGTCGGAGCCGACTCCGGCTCCGGCTCCGGCTCGTGTTCCTGCGGCTCGGTCGGCTCGATCCGCTCGAGACAGTAGCGGTAGCTCTCGGACTCGTAGTCGCCGCCGTAGATCCCGTGTGTCGCCTCGAGGAAATCGCTCTCGATCGGATACTCGATCGCGGTTCGGCCGCGAACGTAGCTCTCGCCGTCGGCGTCGAGGAGGACGCTGTAGGCTTCGTCGGCCTCGAGTTCACCGTTGAGTACGAACGAGTCGCCGGCCTCGAGATCGCCGATCGAGCGCTCGTCGAGCACGTCGCCGCCGTCGTCGGTGAGGTACGCCGTCGTGACGCCGTCGGTCTCCGCCGAGAGCCGACACTCGAGCGCGTCGACGCTCTCGGTCGCGACCAGTCGGACGCCGGAGCGGTCGTCCAGCGAGCTCCAGGACTGTCCTTCCTCGTCGTCGCCGAGTTCGAGCGCGGGAACCTCCGGTTCGGTCGGCTCGCTCTCGGTCTCGTCCGACGAGGCCGAGCCGCCCTCGACGACGATCCGGTCGAGACAGTACCGGTAGTCCTCCGACTGAACGTAGCCGCCGTAGATCCCGTCGGTCACCTCGAGGAGGTCGCCGTCGATCGGGTAGTCAGCCCCGGCTCGGCCGCGGACGTAAGTGTCACCCGCCGCGTCACAGACGACCCAGCAGACGTCGTCGGCTTCGAGGTCGACGTCGAAGGCGAACGTGTCGCCCGCCTCGAGGTCAGCGATCGACCGCTCGTCGAGGATATCGTCCTCGGAAGGGGTGGCCGTCGTCACGTCGTCGGTCGTGAGGTACGCCGTCGTGACACCCTCGGTTTCGGCCGAGAGCCGACACTCGATGCGATCGAGGTCGTCGCTCGCCCGGATACGAACGCCCGAGGGGCTGTCGAGGGAATCCCTGGACTGGCCCTCCTCGTCGTCGCCGAGATCGATCGTCTCGACCTCGGGTTCGGATTCGGGCTCGGATTCGGATTCCTCGTCGTCCTCAATCGGCACCTCGTACTCCCGCTCGGCGCCGATCCGCTCGACGCAGTAGCGGTAGCTCTCGGACTCGTACTCGCCGCCGTAGATCCCGTGGGTAACCACCAGCAGGTCGTCCTCGAGGGGGTAGTCGGCCGCGGCCCGGCCGCGAACGTAGCTCTCGCCGTCGGCGTCGAGCAGGATACGGTAGGCCTCGTCGGCTTCGAGGTCGGCGTCGAAGGCGAACGTGTCGCCCGCCTCGAGATCGTCGACCGACTGTTCCTCGAGCACCGATCCCGAGTCGTCGGTCAGTGCCGCCGTCGTGACGCCGTCGGTTTCGGCCGAGAGCTGACCCGTTACCGTCGAGAGGTCCTCTTCGGCCCGGAACCGAACGCCGGAGCGGCGGTCCAGCGTACTCCAGGACTGGCCCTCCTCGTCGCTCCTGAGGTCGAGTTCGGTTTCTTCGGTCTCGGTCTCGTAGCCACCCGAGCCCGTGCTCTCGACGGAGAGCCGATCGAGACAGTAGCGGTAGCTGTCGGTCTCGAGGTAGCCGCCGTAGATCCCGTCGGTGACCGAAAGCAGGTCGTCCTCGAGGGGGTAGTCGGCCGCGGCTCGGCCGCGGGCGTAGCTCTCGCCGTCGGCGTCGCAGACGATCCAGTACGCCTCGCCGGCGTCGAGATCGGTTTCAAGAGAAAACGTCTCGCCGGCTTCGAGGTCGTCGATCGATCGTTCCTCGAGGGTATCGCCGTCGTCGTCGGTGAGGTACGCCGTCGTCACGTCCTCGGTCTCCGCCGAGAGTCGGCCCGTTACCGTCGAGAGGTCCTCCTCGGCCCGGAACCGAACGCCGGACGGCTGATCCAGCGATCCCCAGGACTGGGCCTCCTCGTCGTCGCCGAGATCGATCGTACTCTCCGCCGAGTCGGACTCCTCGGGTTCGGACTCCTCGGGCTCGCTCGGTTCGGAGTCGGCGATCGAAACGGTGATTCGATCGACGCAGTAGCGGTAACTCTCGGACTCGTAGTCGCCGCTGTAGATCCCCTGGGTCGCCTCCAAGACGGCGCTCTCGAGCGGGTAGTCGGCCGCAGTTCGACCGCGGACGTAGCTCTCGCCGTCGGCGTCGAGAAGAATCCCGTAGGCCTCGCCGGCTTCGAGGTCGGCGTCGAAGGCGAACGTATCGCCCGCCTCGAGATCGTCGACCGACTGCTCCTCGAGGACGTCGCCGTCGCCGTCGGTCAGTGCCGCCGTCGTGACGCCGTCGGTCTCCGAGGAGAGTCGACACGTGACGTCGTCGACGGCCTCGTCGACTCGGAACCGGACGCCGGAGGGCTCGTCGAGCGAACTCCAGGCCTGGCCCTCCTCGTCGCTTCCAAGGTCGAGCGTGTCCGTCTCCGGGTCCTCGTCCGTCGACTCGGTCTCGCTTTCGAAGCTGGTCTCCGGAACCGTTCCGGCGTCAGCGGGCCCGATCCTGTCGATACAGTACCGGTAGCTGTCGGAGAGCTGGCCGCTGCCGTAGATTCCATCGGTGACCGAAAGCGACTCCGACTCGAACGGGTAATCGACCGCGGCCCGCCCGCGAACGTAGCTCCGCCCCCGGGCGTCGAAGACGACCCGGTAGGTCTCGTCGGCCTCGAGTTCCGTTTCGAAGGCCACGGTGTCGCCCGCCTCGAGGACCGCGATCGTCTGTCGCTCGATGACGTCCCCCGAATCGGTAGTCAGATACCCGGTAACGAGCCCTTCCGACCGCTCCGAGAGTCGACACTCGAGGCCGTCGACGCGCTCGGTCGTCTGCAGTCGAACGCCCGAACGGTCGTTCAGTGATCCCCAGGACTGTCCCTCGTCGTCGGTCTCGAGGTCGATCGCGTCCTCACGTTCCGCGCTTTGCACCGGCCCGACTCGATCGATACAGTATCGGTAGCTGGTCGACTCCGCACCGTCTCCGCTGAATATCCCGTTCGTGACCGTCAACAGGTCGTTCTCGATGGGGTACTCGACCTCGGCTCGTCCACGGACGAAGTCCCGTCCGCGGGCGTCGCAGACGACCCAGTAGGTTTCGTTAGCTTCGAGTCGAGCGTCGAAGGCGAACGTCTCTCCCGGGTCGAGCGCCGCGATCGTTCGTCGCTCGAGAACTGTTCCGGAATCCGTGGTTAGATAAGCCGTGACGAGTCCCTCGCTCTTTTCGGAGATCCGGCACTCGAGGCCGTCGAGACTCTCGGCGGGAACGAACGTGAACCCGGATCGGTTGCTCTGGTTGTGCTGTGCTTCGTCGTCGCTGTCGAGATCGAGCGTTTCTGCGGCGCTATCGATCCCGTCCCCATCGACGTCGGCGGTTCGGTTGTGTACTTGTGGTGTCATCGTTTCGCGTTTTCGCTTCCGTTGGTCGTGTGTAGTAATTTCGAGCTGCTGTCCTTCCTTGATCTTAGTCGGCTCAGGCTGGTTTCAGATTTTGTTGGTCGTTTTAGATATAATATAACTGCAGCAATATAAACATTCAGGAAATAAATACAATCAGGATGGAGAAACTATCGTCTACGAAGACAAGGTAATTACGTGATATGTATAAGTCTTCTAGAAGCGCCGTCGGTACGGGCCGATACGTCCGACTTGGCAGTTCGGCGCTTCGACAACCCGTCCGAATCAGACGAACGCGAGCGGAAACATGACGAGTACGCCGACGGCGGCGCCGGCCGCCAGTTCGGGTTTCCCTCCTCGTGGCAGTTCCTCGCCGATCGCCAGCGCCTCCGGGACGAACTCCGTGAGAACGAGGTAGATCATCGCCCCCGCGGCGAAGCCGAACCCGAACGGAAGAAACTCTCGGGCGACCTGGACGAACCCGAACGCGAGGACGGCCCCGATCGGTTGCGGAAGGCTCGAGAAGATCGCCCACCAGACCACCTTCCAGTTCGCCACCCCGAGTGACTTCAGCGGGATCGAAATTGCGGTCCCCTCGGGAACGTTGTGGATCGAGATCGCGACCGTCATGAACACCGCCAGCAGCGGGACTGTAAAGCCGAGCAGGGAAACGCCTCCCTCGAGGCCGAGATCGGCGAAGGAGACGCCGACGGCGATCCCCTCAGGGAAGCTGTGGACTGTCAACACCCCCAGGATGAGAACGAGTTTCCTGAAGTCGGCCTCCTCGTACTCGTGGGGGTCGATGTCGGCGTCGACGATGACGTCCTTGGCGAGGACGACGAGGACGACCCCCGCGGCGACGCCGACGGAAATCTCGAGGGGCGTCCCCGCCGCGAGCCCCTCCTCGAGGAGGCCGAAGATCGACGCCGAGACCATGATTCCGGACGAAAAGCCCCAGAGAACGACGTTCCGTCGGTCACTGATCTCGTCGAGGAAAAAAAGGGAACCGCGCCGAGGCCGGTTGCTAACGCGGTGACCAGCCCCGCGACGAACACCAGCGCGAGGTTCTCGGGGGGGACCATTCGGGCGAAGTATCGCTTCGGGACCGATTATCGCTCGATCGTCCGGACCGACACCACCGGAACCGGCGCGGTGCCGATCACCCGCTGGGAGACGCTTCCGGCGACGACTCGATCGAGTCCCGAGCGACTCTCCGTGCCGACGACGACGAGGTCGACGTCGCGCTCGTCGGCGTAGGCGACGATCTCCCGATGGGGAACGCCCCGCTCGATCGCGCGCTCGGTCTCGAGGCCGCGCTCGCTCGCCCGTTCGGCGATCGCGCTCGTCGAACGTTCACCGATCTCCTCGAGCGCTTCGAGAACGATGCTCGTATGGGAGTGCACGTCGTCGACGACGGACACCGCGTGGACGCGCGAGTCGTAGGCCGCCGCGAGCTCGAGGCCCCGATCGACGGCCGCCTCCACTCCCGGTCGGCCGTCGGTCGCGATGAGTACGTCGTCGATCGTCCCGGCCGGCTCGGAGACGGTCGCGTTGACGGTCAACACCGGACATCGCGCTTCGCGAACGACCGCGATCGCGACGCTGCCCATGAGCCAGCGCTCCAGTCCGGTTCGGCCGTGGGTTCCCATGACGATCAGCTCGACGTCGCACTCGTCGGCGCACTCGAGCAGCTCCCGTCTGGGCCGACCGGAGCGAACGCTCGTCTCGACGGTGAGACCCCGGTCGTGACAGTCACGTTCGACGCGCTCGACGTACGTCCGGTGGCGCTCGTGGACCGACTCGTCGTCGACGTCCGCCCGGTCGACGACCGAGACGACGTGAACGGTCGCCTCGAGCCGTTCGGCGATCTCGAGTCCGCGGTCGGCGGCGGTCGCCGCGATATCGCTGCCGTCCGTTGCGACGAGAATCTCCCCGTACATCGCAGAGGAGTACGGTTGCAACTCCTATGAACGTGGGGTAGAGTACCACGAACTCTGTCGTTTGTCCGGCTGCTCAGTCGGTGTCTCGAGTTCGGCAGCGACCGGAGCGCCGACGAAACGCTCGAGACGCGTCGCTCGTGGGGCCAGCCGTCGTCGAAAAATCGTCGTCGAAACCGCGGCCGTCAGTAGAACTCGCGGACGAGGTCCATCGCGTCCTCGGGGGCGCCGTCGGGAATCTCGGACATGTCCTCGGTGACGCCGTGTTGTTCGTTGTACGGCACCGAGTTCTCGTTCTGGTACATCACGCCCTGGTACTCCTTCTCGCTGTCGAGGATGACCTCCTTCGCGGCCTCGTAGTCGTTCGGGTCGTGGTCCTCGTCCTCTTGGAGGTCGACCAGCGAGTCGCGGAAGTAGTCGTAGGTGTCGACGTCGTTGAACGTCACGCACGGACTGAACACGTTGACGAAGCCGAACCCGTCGTGTTCGATCGCCTTCTGGACGATCTCCTGGTGGCGCAGGGCGTCGGACGCAAACGACTGCGCGATGAAGGAGGCCCCGGAGGCCAGCGCGAGCGCGAGCGGGTTGACAGGGGGCTGTTTGGGGCCCTCGGGGGTCGTCGAGGTCTCGAAGTCCGACCGCGAGGTCGGCGAGGCCTGGCCCTTCGTGAGCCCGTAGATGCGGTTGTCCATGACGACGTAGCTCATGTCGACGTTCCGGCGGACGGCGTGGACGAAGTGGCCGGCGCCGATCGAGTAGCCGTCGCCGTCACCGCCGGCGACCATCACTTCGATATCGGGCCGGGACATCTTGACTCCCTGTCCGACTGGGAGTGCGCGGCCGTGAACGCCGTGGAGGGCGTAGCTGTGCATGTAGGTCCCGATCTTGCCGGAACAGCCGATCCCGGCGACGACGAACGTGTTGTCGGGGTCGTTGCCGGTCTCGGCCAGTGCTTTCATCATGCCGTTCATCGTCCCGAAGTCGCCGCATCCGGGACACCAGGTCGGCTGCTTGTCGGATTTAAAGTCTGTGAATCTAACGTCGGAGCTCATTGTGCGGGCACCTCCTCGGTGAGTTTGGTCGTAATCTCTTCGGCCAGCTCGTCCGCCTTGAAGCGGACGCCGGTGTACTTGTTGATGCGTTTCACGCGGGTGAGGACGTCGTGTTCGATCACGTCCGCGAACTGGCCCGTCGCGTTACACTCGACGACGATCGTCTCCTCGGCGGCCTCGATCTCGTCGGAGAGGTCGGGTCGCGGGAAGATGTAGGGGACCGAGATGACGCGGACGTCGACGTCTTCGTCCTCGAGGTACTCGAGGGCTTCGACCAGCGCACCCTCGTTCGACCCCCAGGAGAGGACGAGGTTCTCCGCATCGGGGTTGCCGAACTCGCGGTACTCCCACTCCTCCTCGTTCTTTGCGGTCTCGACCTTGCGGTTTCGCTTGTCGACCTGCTGGACGCGAACCTCGGTCTCCTCGGTTCGGCGGCCGAGCTCGTCGTGCTCGAGACCCGTACTCATATGGGCGCCGTCGGTCGTCCCGGGGATGGACCGCGGGCTGACGCCGTCCTCGGTCGCAGCGTGTGCACGGAAGCGACCCTGGCTGTCGAGCCACTCCTGGACCTCGTCGTCGTCGACGAGTTTGCCGCGGTCGATCTCGACGGCGTCCATGTCGAACGCTTCCGGCGGGAACGTCTGCTCGGTGACCGACATCGCCAGGTCGGAGACGAGGAAGACGGGCGTGTTGTACTTCTCGGCGAGGTTGAACGCCTCGATCGTCTTCCAGAAGCACTCGGTGATCGAAGTGGGCGCGACGACGAAGCGGGGAATCTCGCCGTGGCCGCCGTACAGGGCCATGTTCAGATCGCCCTGCTCCTGTTTGGTCGGCATCCCCGTCGAGGGACCCGATCGCATGACGTCACAGATGACCATCGGCGTCTCGCTGGTCGCGATCAGGCCGAACGTCTCGGTCATCAGGTCGATTCCGGCGCCGGAGGTCGCGGTCATCGAGCGCGCACCCGCGCGGGCGGCGCCGAGCGACATGTTGATCGCCGAAAGCTCGTCCTCGGCCTGGACGACGTGGCCGCCGTACTCCTCGATCCGCCCCGTCAGGTACTCCATTATCGAGGTCGCGGGCGTGATCGGGTAGCCCGCGTAGAAGCGGCAGCCGGCGGCGATCGCACCCATGCCGATCGCCTCGTTGCCGTTAAGCAGGACGTAGTCGTTGTCGGTCGTCTCCATGTCGTAGCCGAGATCCTCGACCTCGTAGTTCTCCTGAACGTACTCCTGGCCCAGGCGGGCGGCCTCCTTGTTGTTCTCGACGATCTGGGTCCCCTTGCCGCCGAAGCGCTTCTCGAGGGACTCGTCTAAGTACTCGACGTCGAAGCCGGTGATCTCGCAGGCGGCACCGAGCGCGACGATGTTGCGCATGATCGCCCCGCCGGCGTCCTCGGCCAGGGACTTCAGCGGGACGTCGATCCCCCTCATCTCCTCGGGAATTTCGGCGTCCCAGGAGCGTTCGCCGTCGTAGATGATCGCGCTGCCGTCGTGGAGTTCGTCGAGATTCTCGTCGATCGTTCGCTGTGTGAGCGCGACGAGGATGTCGAGTCGGTCGACGACGCTCTGGACCTCGTCGACGGACGTTCGGATCTTGTAGGCCGTGTAGCCGCCACGGATCCGAGACGCGAAGTCCTTCGAGGTGAATACGTGTCGCCCGGCACGCGAGAGCGCTTGAGCGAAGATTTTACCCGTGGAGTCGATGCCGTCGCCAGCCTCGCCTCCGATCGCCCAGTTGAGGTCCGCTGCCATGTTATGCAGCACCTTGCTCCCAGTAAATGAAAAGGCTTCTGAAAGCCCTCATAGAGGCTTACTCGAGCGTGAGTATATCCGCGAGTCGGGCTCTCGCGACCGATCGGAACGGAACCGCTTTTCACCCTGCCCCCGGAGTGAACGACCATGGAAGGGACGCCAGTCGCCGTCGACGCCGTACGCGAGGTCGGCTCCGAAACCGTCGCGCTCGAACTCGAGACCCCCGACGGGTTCGACGCGCTCCCGGGGCAGTTCGTCCTGCTCCGGGCCGTGCCGGGAGTCGACGACCAGCAGGCCGATCACGACGAGGACGACGTCGTCGCGCGCCACTACACGCTCTCGTCGGCCTCGGTCGAGGACACGTTCGAACTCACCGTCGGCGTCGATCCCGACGGCGACCTCTCGCCGTGGCTCGCCGCCCTCGAGCCGGGCGCCGTCGTCCACGTCGAGGGCCCGTTCGGCGAGATTACCTACGAGCAAGACCGCGATATCGTCGCGATCGCCGGCGGCCCCGGCGTCGGCCCCGCGGTCTCGATCGCCGAGGCCGCCCACGACGCGGGCCACGACGCCGTCGTCGTCTACCAGGACGACGAACCGGCCCACGTCGACCGCCTCGAGACCCTCGAGGACGCCGGTGCGACGGTCCTCTTCATCGACGAGGGCGACGAGGAGCGCCTGCACGAGGCGATCGAGGACCACCTCGAGGACGGCCAGCTCTACGCCTTCGGCTTCCACGACTTCGTTACCTTCGTCGCCGAGACGATCGACGACGCGGGCGGCGATTCCGACGAGGCGCTGATCGAGAACTTCGGATAAGTTCTCTCGAAGCCGGTGGCGTCGTCTTCGTCGATCGGTCGCTTCGCCCTCAGACTCGGTCGGTCTGCGCGAGGGAGATGCCTCTCGCGATTACGTACAGTAATACGTTGGCGCCGCCGACAACGAGCAGGAAGGACCCGACGTATCGAGAGCCGAGACCGACTACGCTGTCCGAATCGACGAACGCGTAGTAGGCCAGCGGAACGACGGCGATCACTGACCAGATCGCCAACAGTTGGACTATTTCGACGCTCTCGCTCAACATCTCGGGTACGGTTATCTCTGCTCGAGCCATATGGATTCCAAACTATCCTCGCTATCGGTCACTAGCGTACCGAGGTCGGCATCGAACGGGTCCTTGAGTTGCCGCTTTCGCTCCGCCTGTTGCTTCTCGTAGCTCTCTCCGGGAGCGCCCTTTCCGCTCGGTAACTCGAACTCGCACGGGTTCGATCCGGCAAGTTCCACCGTTCGCTTTCGGTTGCCTTGCGGGTTATCCCGACCGTCTCCTCGCCCGTGATCGTCTTCCGCCGCCGCAACTCCGAGACTGTCGAGAGAGACCGATCCTGCAGTTGCTCGGTGTACGGTGTGTCGTCGATATGTCCGTTCATCGGTAGCCACCATACAACTTTCACTCTATCTGATATTTACACTAACTGATGACAATTTAAATAAGATAGCATAGATACAACGAGCCGATCTCGCAGCCAGCGTCTCGCTGAATCAACCGAAATCCCTCGATCGATCCCTCTTCGAGCCGGCTGGTCAAGCCAGCGGTATCCCGGCGGACCCGATCAACGAGGCTCGCCACGAAGATACTCGATTGCCCGTTCGACGAGCCTCTCGGTCGCCTCTTCGGTGAGGGTTCCGGCGTGGGTCGAGATCGCTTCGTGTTTCAGTGTCGCGATGTTCCACGGCGTTGCATACGATCGACGCGGTAGTTCTCCCTCGAGAAAGCGCCCGTCGGTAAGCTCGACCGCGGCCGACCGCGGTGTCGTCGTCAGCGGAATCGCAGTGTACTCCTCGCCGTAGAAGGGATGGGCTTCGGTCGAAACCAGCACGAACGGACGCTTGCTTCGAGGCCCGACGAGATCGGCGCTAACGACGACGGCACCGCGCGGGAAGGGATCGCTCATTCGTCCCGATCGCGAAGGTCTTCGACGTCCTCGTCCCAGTCGGGGTTGTTCGCGTACCAATCGTCCGACTGTCGATCCGCAATCGCCTCCAGACTGACGTGCATGCCCCGATAGGCCGCGATTCGTTCGTCCGAGGCCGCTGCCCACTGATCGCCCTTGTGACGGACGAGTCCGTGGTCTTCGAGGCGGAGCAGGGTCGGGCTGACGCTTCCTCGAGCGACTCCGGTGGCCTCGTGAATCTCCTTCGGTGTGAACCCGTACTCGGGGTTTTCGAGCAGAAACGTGAGGATCCGGTTCGCGTTGGTCCCCTCGCCGAGGTCGATCTGGTGCTCGTCCGGATCGTATTCGTCGAATCGTACTGGCATGAGCGGTATCGCCGTACTATTCGATTGTATCTGCACAGTATTAGACCTACTGGGCAGTACGGGCGACCGCTCGGTTCAGAGAACGTCGTACCGACTTTTCCTCACTCGTCTCGAAGCCGCTCGAGCCGCCCCACGCTGTCTGCATCCCCGGGACCCTTGTCCGAGCGCACGCCGACGAACCGGGGGAATCGCAGGGCGTAACCCGACGAGTACGTCGGCGAGGACTGGATCTCCTCGTAGCCGACCTCGAAGGCGACTGTGGGCTCGAGTTCGACGGTCTGGCCGTCCTCGCTCGCGATGTGGGGCTCGAGCAGTTCGGTCAGCTCCGCGAGCTTTTCGTCCGTAATGCCGGTCGCGACCTTGCCGACCGTCTCGAGCGCGTCACCGTTTCGCACCGACAGCTCGAACGTACCCAGAAACGTCGCCCGCCGTCCCTCGCCCCATTCTGCGCCCGTGACGACGCAGTCCAGCGTCTCGACGTCGGGCTTCCGTTTGCGCCAGTGTTTCCCGCGACGCCCCGGCGAGTACGTCGACTCGAGGTTCTTGAGCATGATCCCCTCGTGGCCCGCCTCGAGGGCGTCGGCGTCGATCCGTTCGATCTCCTCGGGGTGGTCGGTGCGCCACAGCAGGGAGAGCCCCTCGACCTCGTCGGGCTCCTGGCCGGGCTCCTCGCGAAGGACGGCCTCGAGGCGGTCGTGGCGGGTCGCCAGCGGTTCCTCGAGGAGGTCCTCGCCGTCTACGTGCAGGCAGTCGAAGAAGACGGGCCGCACGGCGACGTCCTCGCGGGCCTTCGCGACGTCGTGTTTGCGACGGAAGCGCTTGAGCACCTCCTGGAACGGCAGCGGGGAGCCGTCGTCGTTGATCGCGACGACCTCGCCGTCGAGGATGACGGGTTCGGCGAGACGGTCGTCGGCGAACTCGACGACCTCGGGGAGCGCGTCGGTGACGTCCTCCATGTTTCTCGAGAAGACCCGCGTTTCGCCCGCCGACCCGTTCGGGGAAGTCGCGTCCGCGTCGTCGACCGCCACGCCGCCCGGATCGTGGTGCAGTTGCACCCTGGCACCGTCGTACTTCCATTCGACGCCGGCCTCGTCCCAGTCCTCGAGCGCGTCCGTGACGGTGCCGGCCTGGGCGAGCATCGCCTGGACCGGGCGGCCGACCTCGAGGGCCATCGCGTCGAGTCCCTCACGGCTGTCCTCGAGGGCGACGCGAGCGACCTCGCCGTAGTCGTTCGAGACCTGCAGTGCGCGCTCGACGGACTCGACGGAGACATCGAACGCCTCGCTAATCGCGTCCCTGACCGTCCCCTCGCCGACGCCGATTCGCATCTCCGAGAGCACGAGGCGGGCGAGGTAGCGGGCTTCCTCGCTCGAGCACCGGTTGAACAGGCCAAACAGCAGGTCGACCTTACGGTCCTGGCTGCCCGACCCCTCCGCGGCCGCCAGGTCGTGCAAGGTCTCGTCGACTTCCAGGACCGTGAGGTCGTCGCCCCCGTTCGCGTCGTCGCCGCTACCGCCGCCCGCGAACGCGCCCAGCCCCCGCTGGCCGCCGAACTCGTAGCTCGCGGCCACGTCGCCGATCTCGCCGACCTCGGCGAGGCGGTCCTCGACGTCGTCGGGGGAGACGTTCGTCCCCGCCGCACGGGCGATCGCCTCGTAACAGGCGCTGGGTCCGATGTCGAGCGTTCTCGAGGTCCAGGCGGGAAAGACCCGCCCCTGGACGTAGCGGGCGACGATCTCGACGGTCCGCGAGTCGTCCCCGTCGGCCGCGTCCTCGAGCAGGGTCGCGACGCGGGCGACGATCTCGAGGTCCGCGGGCTCGGCTTCGATCGCGGCGGCTCGGTCGGCGAACGTGGCGAACTCCATCGGCGGTGTGTAGCCGTCCGCGGGTGTAAAACCGTTCGGAGACGGGGCGGTCTCGATGGCGTGCTTTCAAGACAGTCGGGCGCGGACACGGGTGTATGCCATCAGGAGAGGCGGAGCTCGCGGCGCGGGTCGCGGACGTGCTGTCCGTCGACGCCGACGAGTTTCGCGACCGAGCCGAGGCCGACGCCGAGGTGATCAAGGAGGCCGTCGAGGAGGGCGTCTTCGACAACCCGCAGGCGATCGTCGGGTTCGAGTACGAGTTCTACGCCGTCAAATCCGACGACTGCACGCTTCGGCGGGTGCCCCGTCGGCTGCTCGAGCTGATCGGCTTCGAGAAGGAACTCGGCCTGCACAACGCCGAGATGACGACCAGTCCCCAGCCCCTGAGCGCGTACGGCCTGGTTGCCCAGGAGGCCGAGATCAAGGCGCGCCTACAGACCGCGCTTCGAGTGACCCGCTCGGAGGGGATGCGGCTGGTGAGCGACTCGCTGTGGACGATCCCGCCGGAGGGCGAGGACGCGGCGACCTACCTCACCGATAGCATCGAGCAGACGATCACGGATCCCGACGGCACCGAGCGACTGATCCGGGTCGCGACGAACATGAGCGATTCGGGTCGCTACCACGCGATGGCGAACACGAGCGGAGCCGACACCGCGGGGATGCGTATCGAGGCGCCGAACGTCTCCCTGCAGGCCGACACGGTCATGCCCGAGAGCCTGATCACGTCGATCCAGCCCCACTACCAGGTCGCCCACGCGCCCGACCTGCCGCTGTACTTCAACTACGCGCTGCGCGTCGCCGGCCCGCTGCTCGCGCTGGGGGTCAACTCGCCCTTTTTCCCGCCGGATCTGTACGACGACGATGCGACGGCCGAGGACGTCCTCGCGGACGGCTGGATGGAACACCGAATCAGCGTCTTCGAGACGGTGCTCAACGACCCCTCGACGGGCGAGGGGAAAGTCCGGTTCCCGAAGGATCTCGGGAGCGTCGACGAGGCAATCGATCGCATCGCGGCCGACGACACCATCGTCCCGATGCCCGTCGACGACGGCGAGCGCTTCGACGACAGCTTCTCGCACTTCCGACGCAAGCACGGCACCTACTGGCGGTGGGTTCGCCCGGTGTTCGGCGGGCCGACTCGCTCGGCCGCCAACGCCCGCATCGAGTTCCGCCCCGTCGCCGCCCAGCCCACAGTCAGAGATTCGATCGCGTTTCTCGCGGCGTTTGCCGGCCTGCTCGAGAGCCTGACCCGTCTCGAGCATCCGATCGTCGAACTCGACTGGGAGGTCGCCCGCGAGAACTTCTACGCCGCGATGCGCGAGGGGTTCGACGCCGAACTAACCTGGATCACCAACGACGGGCGGGAGACCACGGATCGGCTCGAGCTCTACGAGGACCTGCTGGCCCACGCCGAGGACGGGCTCACGAACCGCGGGCTCACCGAGGAGGAGGCCGCGAAGTACCTCTACCCGCTCCGGCGGCGGGTTCGCCAGAAGATGACCCCCGCTCGCTGGAAACACGATCGGGTCCGGGAGGCGGTCGACGACGGCGCCGACCTCGAGGCGGCGATCGAATCGATGCAACAGCGCTACGTCGAGAACCAGTCCGAAACCCTTCTCGAGGGAAGCTTCGCCGACTGGTTCGTCGACCGGTAGCGTCCTCGAGGGGGCAGTTACGGATGGGTTTCGCAGGACGTATATTCCGGCGTGACTCTCACCTGCAACGTTTTTATCACTTCGAGTGTATTCTCGCGTATGAACCGACGACGCTACCTCGCGGGAACCGGATCGGTGGTCGCGGTCGGAACGGCCGGCGGCTACGCGGTCGGGCGCGCGAACGGAGACGACGAGGCAGACGCCGAGTCGACCGAGACGGAGAGCGACGGGGAGTCGACCCCGGACGAATCGGAGGAAGAACCCGCCGCGGACGACGAGGAACCCTCCATCCGAACCATCCTTCACCTGACCAGCGGCGACGAGGGGGACCACGACCGGGCGCTGACAAACCTGGAGAACCTGCTGGCCGACGAGACGACCGACACCGACGCGGTCGAGTTCGTCGTCAACGGGCCGGCGATCTCGATCTACGTCGCCGACGAGACCGACCACGCCGATCGGATCCGAACCCTTGCTGAGGACGGCGTCGCGTTCACGGGCTGTGCGAACTCCCTCGAGGGGTTCGGGATCGACGAGTCGGAACTGCTCGAGGAGGCGACGATCGTTCCCGCCTCTGTCGGCGAGATCGCGAAACTCCAGGCGGAGGGGTACGGCTATATCAAGGTTCCCTGAGTCGCGGTTCGGCTCCATAGCTCGAGCGCGACGTCGCCGTCGGATAGTCACGCCTTGCCGCTTTCCCCACCCCCGAGTGGCGGGTCGACGTAGCGCCGTTCATGCCACCGACGGAGATTCCACAGCCCGGACTCGGAACCTCGGGCCACGAGGGCGAGTCCTGTACCGAGGCCGTTCTGACTGCACTCGAGGCCGGCTACCGCCACATCGACACGGCACAGATGTACGACAACGAGGCCGCAGTCGGGCGGGCGCTCGAGGAGAGCGACGTCGACCGCGAGGACGTCTTCCTCGCGACGAAGGTCCACCCCGAGAACCTCGCACGCGAGGACGTGATCGAGACGACCGAGGAGAGCCTCGAGCGCTTGGGCGTCGAGTCGGTCGACCTGCTGTACGTCCACTGGCCGACGAGCGCGTACGATCCCCAGGAGACGCTGCCGGCGTTCGACGAGGTCCGCGACCGCGGCTGGACCGACCACGTCGGCGTCAGCAACTTTACGATCGACCTCCTCGAGGAGGCACTGGAGATCCTCGAGGCCCCGGTCCTCGCCAACCAGGTCGAACTCCACCCGCGGCTCCAGCAGGATGACCTCGTTTCGTTCGCGCGCGATCGGGACGTGACGACGGTGGCGTACTGCCCCATCGCGAAAGCCGAGGTCAACGAGACCGACGAACTGCAGGAGATCGCAAATGCCCACGACGTGAGCCCGGTTCAGGTCGCACTGGCCTGGCACTACGGGCGGGAGGGGGTCGTCCCGATCCCGAAGGGGACCGGCGACCACATCCGCGAGAACTACGACGCCCTCGACCTCGAGCTGACCGACGACCAGCTCGAGCGCATCGCCGACCTCGATCGCGGCGAGCGACTGGTCGACCCCGACGAGGCGGCCTGGAACCGGTAGCGACGCTGTCGATTTCGAGAACTCAGTCGGTCAGTACGCGTGCGAAAGGAACCGTCGACGATACGTCTGCAGTGCGTATGGATCGTCCGGCGTTGTGCCTGCAGTACCGATCAACCACCGCGGGGTGGGACTGAAAGGGGCTGGCGGTCTCGACCGTTCCGACGACGCAAGCACGCGACTGCACGGAGCGCGCACAGCGAGTCAGAACGGTCGAGAACGCCAGGGGCTTTCGCGGTAGTGACGACGAGTAGCAGTCCTGCTCGCACGAACACAAGGGATCGCACGCCCTCCCCAGCCGATTTCTGCTCACGGGCTATCAGCCCGTCTGCTCACGGGTCACAGACCCGTTCGCATGGTATGCGAGACCGGAGGTCTCGCACTATTCGCACGGTCCGCGGAACCTACGGTTCCGCGCTACGCTCGCTCCGCTGTCGCTCGCTCATCCACTGGAAGACGCAGCGCGTCTTCCAAGCCGTTCGCTCGCATAGCTCGCGAAGACCTCACGCAACATCGTCGACCGTCCTCACTGACGTTCAGACGGTCGACAGCACGCGCCTCCGCAGAAAGAGTGGTCGGACCGGAGTGACACGTAGTCCACCCGTACGTACCGTTCTCGCCGGCGAATCTGTGAGCTGTTCGACGGAACCCTCATTCCCCTGGCCACGCGGGGTCGCAACACATTAGGCGCCCTCGCTCGAGACTCCCGCGTATGGTCACGTTTCTCTCCGGGGGGACCGGAACGCCGAAGCTGCTCGACGGCCTCGAGGCCGCGTTCTCGCCGGCGGAGACGACCGTCGTCGCCAACACCGGGGACGACATCGAGCTCGGCGGACTGTTCGTCTCGCCGGACGTCGACACCGTCCTCTTCCAGGGCGGTGACGTCCTCGATCGCGAGACGTGGTGGGGGATCGAGGACGACAGCCACGAGACGAACGCCGAACTGATGGCGCTCGCCGACGCCGCGGGACTGCCGACGGGGCCGCAGTACCTCGCCGACGACCGACAGACCGCAGGCCGCGAGCTCGCGAACTGGCGGCGCTTCTCGGGGGTCGCCGAGTTCATGACGATCGGCGACCGGGACCGAGCCGTCCACATCACGCGGACGAGCCTTCTCGATCAGGGGCACTCGCTGAGCGAGGCGACCGAAACGCTCGCCGACGCCTTTGACCTCGAGTTCGACCTGCTGCCGATGAGCGACGATCCCGTCGCGAGCATCGTCCACACCCCCGACGGCCCGATGCACTTCCAGGAGTACTGGGTCGCCGAGCGCGGCGCGCCGATTGTCGAGGACGTCGAGTTCCGGGGTGCCGAGAGCGCCGCCCCCGCTCCCGGCGTGCTCGAGGCCCTGTCCGAGCCCGTCGTTCTCGGCCCCTCCAATCCCGTCACCAGCGTCGGGCCGATGCTCGCCGTGCCGGGGATCGCCGACGCGCTCGCGGAGACGACCGTCGTCGCCGTCTCGCCGTTCCTCGGGGACGAGGCGTTCTCGGGGCCCGCCGCGGAGCTGATGGACGCGGTCGGCTACGAGCCCGGCACCGCGGGGCTGGCCGAGGCCTACCCCTTCGCCGACGCGTTCGTACTCGACGAGGACGACGGGACGAGCCTCGAGGCACCGACGGTCCGGACCGACATCCGAATCGACGACTCGAGCGACGCCGAGCGCGTGATCGGCGCGGTCGAGGACGCCCTCGAGCGGGTGCGCTGAGATGTTCGAGCCACCGCTCGCGCTGGCGAGTCTCAGCGGGGAGGCCGACGCCGACTGGGCCCGTGCCGGCGCCGACTACGCGGGCGCCGCGTTCCTCGGCGGGATCGCCCTCGATGCGGAGTCGAGGGCCGCGGCCCGCGAGATGGTCCGCGACCGCGACCGAACCGAATTTCTCCCCGAAGACCCACTCGCGTTCGTCGACCACGAGTTGGCTGCCCTCGAGGACGTCCCGATCCGTCCAGGATTCAACGTTCGCAGCGCGACTCCGGGACCGGTCGTCGACGCGGCGCGAGTCTGTCGGGATCGGGGGGCCGTCCTCGAGATCAACGCTCACTGTCGCCAGGACGAGCTCTGTGGCGTCGGCTGCGGCGAGACGCTGTTGCGGGACAGCGAACGGCTCCGCGAGTACGTCGCCCGCGCGACCGAGACGGGAGCGCCCGTCGGGGTCAAGGTCCGCGCGGAGGTTCCGGGGGTCGACCTGCCCGCGCTCGCAACCGAACTCGAGGACGCGGGCGCGTCGTTCGTCCACGTCGACGCGATGGACACGGAGTCGGTGATCGCAGCGGTCGTCGCGGCGACCGACCTGTACGTAATCGCGAACAACGGCGTCCGCGACGACGAGACGGTTCGGGAGTACGCGGCCTACGGCGCCGACGCGGTCAGCGTCGGCCGTCCCAGCGACGACCCCGCCGTCCTCGAGCGCGTCCGCGGAGCGGTCGATCGACGCTTCGACGATTGATCGAGCATCGGTGTCGGTGATAGCGCTCCGAAATCGCCGGTCGCGATTCGCACCTTTTTTCGATCGATTATTCGGTGGTTACTATGGCGATTTGGGACCGAAGAGTCTCCACCGACCCGGATAGTTCGATCCGCGCTATTCGACCATGTATTGAGGTATTTATCCATAATACAATTGTACACAACTGTTGTGTATAGAATAAGTTCTCCAGTAGTAACCTGATAGCAATAGTCGTCTCGACGGGAGGGTGTGTATGGCAAACTGGCGTCGTCGATCGGTGCTGTCGACCGGTGTAGCGCTCGCGGCTGGAGGCGTGCTGGCCTCCACCGGAACGGCCGAGACGGAGTTCGAGGGAACGACGAGTTCCGAAGCGGACGGGTGGTCGTCCTACCGCGGAAACGCGGGAAACACCGCGTTCGTGCCAGCGGACGGTGCGTTCCCCGAACCCGGGACGATCGCCTGGACGTACGACCGGGCGGGCGACCTCGCGGCCGTCGACGGAGCGGTCTACCTCCGAACCGGGACGGACGTCCACGCGCTCGAGGACAGTGATGGATCGGTAGCCTGGACCGCGGAGGGGCTCGGCGCCGCCGGAACCCCGGCCGTTGCCGGCGACACCGTCTACGTCGGCGGCGAGGGGCTCACGGCCCTGGACGCCGCCAGTGGCGAGGTGCGGTGGACGACCGCTCTCGAGGGCGGGGAGTCGACGTCCCCGACGGTCGCCGACGGGACCGTCTACCTCGTCGCCGACGGGGAACTGCTCGCGGTCGACGCGGCCGACGGCGACGTCGAGTGGCGCCGCGAGTCGGTCGTCCTCGAGCGAGAGGCCGAGTCCGGGACGTCCGAGGTCGACGACGCGACCGTCTCCGTCGCAGCCGTCCCCCTCGCGGTCGCGAACGGGTCGGTGTACGCGGCCGTCGGCGACGGAATCGGCGTCGACGGCACCGCCGGCTTCGCCGCCTTCGACGCGGAAACCGGCGAGATCCGGTGGACCTACTGGGAGCAGTGGCGATGGGATCCCCACGGATACGTGGTGGCGACCGCCGACAGGGTCTACACCGGCTCGATCGCCGACGACGACACCTTTCCGATACTCGACGCCGACACCGGCGCGGAAGTCGAGCGGCTCACGTTCAGGTTCCCGCCCGCGATGACCGACGAGACGCGTGTAACGGCGGACCGACACGGATTCTCGAGCGCCGACCACGAGGCGACCGAGAACTGGAGCGAGGGCGGCGGAACGGACGCCTGGCGGCTTCCGGTGATCGTCGGCGAGACGCTCATCGTCCCCTACTATCCGGGCGACGACCACGTGAACGCGCTGTACGGGTTCGACCTCGAGGACGGCACCGAGCAGTGGACGTTCACCCACGACGACCTCGATATCGGCGATCTCTCGGACTGGTACGCCGCCAGCGAGGACACCGTCTACGTCGCCGCGAGCGGAGACGCAGGCGACGAACGGCTGGTAGCCGTCCGCTCCGGATCCGATGGCGAGGACGAAGGAGACGAGACAGAGGAAGACGAGGGGACGCAGGAAAGCGACGGCGACGAGGAGGCCGAAGACGAGGAGACGGACGACGAAGCCGAGGCGGAGGAAAGGGATGACGAGAACGAAGACGAGGGGAACGACTCGGACGACTCGAGCGACGACGAGAACGAGGAGCCCGCCAGCGACGACGGCGGGAACGAGGAAAGCGGAGACGACTCGAGTGACGATAGCGGGAACGAGGAGCCCGCCAGCGACGACGGAAACGATTCCGCCGACGAGTCCGAGAGCGACGACACTGGTGGCCAGGACGGCTCCGACGAGGACGGAAGCGACGGTTCGGACGGCGACGATGGGGCTGCTGATTCGGAGAGCGACGACCTCGAGGAGACGACCGACGGTGCCGATAGCTCCGAAACCGACGACGGCTACACCGGTGAGGAGACGGACGGTGACACCGACGGGAACGCCACTTCCGACTCCGACGGAACCGACGACGACGGAGTGACGGACGACGACGAAACCGATGCCGGAGCGACGGACGACACGACCACAGGTGATGACGAGGTGACGGCCGACGGCTCGGACAACGGGACTCGAGAAACCGAGGAGAACAGCTCCGCGAGTAGCCGGGACGGCGACGAAGTCGACGAGCCGGACGACGGTGACTCCGCCGACGAGGACGACGACATCGAGGAGATGCCCGGCTTTACCACCGGGGCCGGGATCGCCGGTGGCGCCCTCGGCCTCGAGTGGCTGCGCCGACGCGCGAGCGTCGACGAGGACGACCTCGAGTAACTCGAGTTCTCGTACTGTCTGCTGTACGTCAGTTCCGGTGGGACCGCGATTCAGTCTGCGGTCCCACCGGCAACTCGGTACAGCAAACCGTATCACTCGACGGTGACGCTCTTCGCGAGGTTACGCGGTCTGTCGATCGATCGACCCAGTCGGTTGGCGACCCAGTAGGCGAGCAGCTGCAGCTGGACGTTCGCCAGGATCGGGTAGAACCGCCAGTGGGTCTCGGGCACCGAGAGGACGTGATCGGCGTGGCCCGCGACCGCGTCCGGATCGTCCGTCACCGCGACGATCGGCGCCCCTCGAGCCTCGACCTCCGTGACGTTGCCGAGCATTCGGTCGGTGTTCTTCCGGCCGTTGACGAGCGCGACCACCGGCGTCGCCTCGCTCACGAGCGCGAGGGGCCCGTGTTTGAGCTCGCCCGCGGGGAACCCCTCTGCGTGCTCGTACGTGATCTCCTTCATCTTGAGCGCGCCCTCGAGGGCGACCGGCGCCTCGTACCCCCGGCCGATGAAGAAGTAGGCGTCGGCACCGACGTACTCCTCGGCGACGGCGCGAGCGTTCGAGGTGTCGAGGATCGACTGAATCTCGTCGGGAAGCTCGCGAAGCGCCTCGACGAACCGCCGCGAGCACTCACCGGTGAGCGCGCTCGAGAGCGTCGCCAGGGCGACCTGCTGGGAGGTAAACGTCTTCGTCGCGGCGACGCCGATCTCCGGCCCCGCGCGGATGTACATCGTGCGATCGGCCTCCCGCGCGGCCGAACTGCCGACGACGTTCGTGACGGCGAGCGTTTGCGCACCGACCCCGTTCGCGGTCCGGAGCGCGCGCAGAGTATCGGCCGTCTCCCCGCTCTGGGTGACGCCGACGACCAGCGTCTCGTCGTCGACTGGGAGCCGCTCGACATCGTACTCGCTCGCGAGAAACGCCGTCGCCCGAACGTCTCGCTCGCGGAACAGCCGTGCACCGTACAGGGAGGCGTGATAGGACGTGCCACAGGCGACGAACTGCACGTCGGTCGGCCGCGCGAGGCCGTCGAGCTCCTCGATCGCGATCGACCCCTCGAGCGGTCGGAGCCGTCCGCGGAGACACTCCCGGATCGACCGGGGCTGTTCGTAGATCTCCTTCAACATGTAGTGGTCGTAGCCGCTCTTGCCGGCATCCTCGGGATCCCAGTCGACGGTTTCGACCGAGACGTTCACGAGCGCGCCCCGCTCGTCCCGGACCTCGATCCCGCTGGGTCTGATCGTCGCGAACTGTCCGTCCTCGAGGTAGACGACCTCGTCGGTGTACTCGAGGAAGGCGGGAACGTCGCTGGCCAGCAGCGCACAGCCGTCGTCGACGCCGAGCACGAGCGGCGACTGGTATCGGGTCGCGTACACCTCCTTTCGGCCGTGAAACACCGCTGCGACGGCGTAGCTCCCCTCGAGGCGCTCGATCGCCTGCCGGAACGCAGCATCCTCGTCGGCACCGTACTCGAGGGCCGTCTCGATCAGGTGAGGGATGACCTCGGTGTCGGTCTCGCTGTCGAAGACGTGACCGGCCTCCTCGAGTTCGCCGCGAAGCTCGCGGTAGTTCTCGACGATTCCGTTGTGGACGACCGCGACGCGACCCTCGCAGTCGGTGTGCGGGTGTGCGTTCTCGTCGGACGGCGGTCCGTGCGTGCTCCAGCGGGTGTGGCCGATCCCCGCCAGGGCGTCGACGGTTCCGTCCGGGAGCGTCTCCTCGAGCGTCTCGAGTTCGCCCTTCCGTTTGTAGACCGAGACCGACGGCTCCGCGATCGCGATCCCCGCCGAATCGTAGCCGCGGTACTCCAGTTTCGAGAGTCCGCTCGAGAGGACCTCGACGACGCTCCTGTCCGCCTCTCCACCCGCGTATCCGATGATGCCACACATCAGGAACGCACCTCCGTTCCGCCGGCGAGCGTTCCGCGGACTGTCGTCCCGGTCTGGATGTCCGTTTCGGGCCCGACGAGTGCCCCGGGAACGTAGTCGACGCCGCCGCGGTCGACAACGCGGTCGGCCAGTAGCGCGCCGAGGTCTTCGTCCTCGTAGACGGTGTCTCCGACGCGAACGTCCCCCGGGCCGCCCGGAATCGTCGATCCCGGGCCGATCTCGACGCCGGTCCCGGTGACGCACTCGATGACGGTCGCGTTGGCGCCGATCGTGGTATCGTCGTCGACGACGCTACGCTCGAGGACGGCGTTCGAACCGACGGCCACGTTCTCCCCGAGGCAGACGTACGGTCCGACGACGGCCCCGGGTCCGATCGCGCAGTCCCGATCGATCACGACGGGACCGCGGACGACTGCGTCGTCGTGGATCGTCGCCTCGCGGCCGCTGATCTCCGGATCGCCGTTGACGAACCCCGTCTCGAACAGTTCGGCGGAGACGTCGAGGAGATCCCATGGGTAGGTCGCGTCGACCCACAGCCCCTCGGAGACGGCCCCGCGAACGGCTTCGCCGTCGTCGACGAGCGCCGAGAGGCCGTCGACGAGGTGGCGCTCGCCGTCCCGCGGCTCCGTCGCTCGCACGGCGTCGAACGCAGCCGACTCGAGGACGTATACGCCGGCGTTGAGCAGGTATTCGTCGTCACTTTGCGGATTCTCGGTGAGACGGGTCACGCGTCCGTCGTCGACGAGAGCACCGCCGTACGGTTGGACGGTCGCTCGCCGCAACAGCGCGACCGTCGCGACGGCGTCCGAATCGTGTGCGGCCAGAACGTCGCCGACGATGAGACTGGTGACGATCTGATCCCCGTTGATCACCAGACAGGGTTTCTCGACGCGGGATTCGGCTTCGAGCACCGCGTGGCCGGTTCCGAGCTGCTTCTCCTGGAGAACGTAGCTGATCGGCACGTTCCGGTACGTCGAGCCGAAGTACGACTGAACGCGATCGCGTCGGTAGCCGACGACGACGACGAGTTCCGAGATTCCAGCGTCGATGAGCTGATTGAAGACGTGCTCGAGGATCGGTTTCGTCGCCGCCGGGAGCATCGGCTTGGGGCGGTTCCGTGTCAGCGGACGGAGACGGGTTCCCTCTCCGGCGGCCAGGACGATCGCGGAGCGTTCGGACATATCCCATTCCCTGGAGAACGGGACTCTTGGCTATCATCGACCGTCTCGTCACTCCAACGGACAATATACTGAATGAACTCTACCCTGTATCGATATAACCGAGGAAATAGTTTCTTTCGGAACGACAGATCGCGGGGGCGAGAGACACCCTCCTTGCCGTCGTGACGGGACGCTCGCGCTCTCAGCGGTTCGTCTACTCTCCGGATCTACAGTCCGGCTAGTAATCTCCTCCTGTCCAACGATCGGTTCTCGTCGTCGGTTCGTTCAGACGACCGTCGATCCCGAAGACTCAGTCCGATCGCTGATCGACTGTCGGTT
This sequence comes from Natronococcus roseus, assembly GCF_043677095.1. Lineage (NCBI taxonomy): Archaea > Methanobacteriati > Methanobacteriota > Halobacteria > Halobacteriales > Natrialbaceae > Natronococcus > Natronococcus roseus. The sequence goes on along the minus strand of NZ_JBHLJR010000005.1, from coordinate 157,237 downwards.
TCAGCCCCGTCGACAGATCGACGTGGATATACTCGTCGTCATCCACCTGCACTGTCAGCAGATCCGGGTCGTTTCCCGAGAGAGCGTGGACGTCACTGATCGTCCCTTCTCTGTAATCGAGTTCGTCCGACTGAGATGTCCGGTCGACGTACGGGACCACGACGCGCTCGCCCAGAAGTTCGTGGTCGTCATCGCGCTGGGCCGCGCGAAGCCGATACCGTAGCGGCGAGGTCGTTGCGGCGAGGGCGACCCGTCCTACGCAGAGCACGCAGCAGTCGGCTACCCGTCCGTGGTAACAGCCATCACGGTGAGCCGGGGCGTGGAGCTTTCCTTGCGGGCCTCGCTCGAGAACCATGTCTATTTCAAATAGAGGTACTGATAAATATAAGCTATCCACCAGAATTAAACATTCTGAGAAGCGTTTATATAGAGTGAAGCTGCGAGTAGCTCTTTCAAACCGTCACAAGAACGGATGCGACCGAGGCGCTAGCTCGACGCCTTTTCGCAAACGAGAATGTTCCGATAGCTTAGTGTCGGGAACCGTGTACAGATGTGATCGAACAGATCTCCAGGAAGGGACAGCGTGGTGTCTACGCCACAGCCGACGACTCGGTCTACCCTGAAACCGTGTCGTTCGAGGGTCTCTCGAAACGGACCGAGGGTCATGACGTTCGTTCGCTCCGCTGTCATCTCCGATCCCGAGCCGCGTTCGGAGTAACAGCAGTCGAACTCCGGGCGGAGCGAGTACGGCATTCGCCCGGCCAGCAACGCGAGACGGTTGTGAAGCGACGCCAGGTTCGGGAGCGAGACGACGAACGTTCCGTCCGCTTTCAACACGCGGTGAATCTCCCGGAAATAGTGGGTATCGTTCTCGATGTAATCGAACACCTCGCCGGAGTGGACGCTGTCGAAGGTTCCGCTCTCGAACGGTATTTTCTCGCGGTCGATGTCGAGTACCACGCCGTTCACGCCGTGGTTTCGGGCCGCTCTGATATTCGATTGGGAAACATCGACTCCGCAAATATCGGTCGCTCCGCACGCGTTCCCGATTCGGACCGTGAGCGACCCGTCTCCACACCCGACGTCCAGGAGTCGATCGAAGCTATACTCGGAGTAAACCGCATGCAGTCTCGACCCGCGGTTCGTTCGGGTTGCGTGCGCAGATCTGTCTTCTCTGAAGATCATCTCCTGAGAAGCGTATCCGAAACACGTTCTTAACTGTGTCACACCGATCCACACCGTAATCCGATCGATATACGGGATACAGCTCGTCGACTGCACTACGTCCTCCATCGGGACAGAGGAATCGTCGAGTTGCCGTCGCTGATTCGTTCTCGCGTGAGCAACGTAATTCGCGATGTCGGACGGCTACAGAGGGGTTAACAAAGCGTCTTCCGGTCCCGGGGTCGGTACTCATGAGCGTACTCGAGAGCCTGCTTTCCGACCGCCGTCGGCCGGCAACATCGGACGTCGACGCGGCCTCGGCGACCGAGTCGTCGGTCACCAACGTCCTCTCGTTTGATCTCGAACACTGGTACACTGCCACCCTACTTCGCGACGAGGTCCGTGCACCGACCGGCCGGCTCGAGGAGTCGGTCCGTCTCGTTTGCGAACTCCTCGATGCCCGCGACGTCCGGGCGACGTTCTTCGTCGTCGGCCAAGTCGCAGCCGAGTATCCCGAACTCGTCCGAGCCCTCGCCGAGGACGGGCACGAGATCGCGACCCACGGTCACACCCACACGCCGCTGTTCGAGCTCACGCCCGGCGAGTTCGAAGCCGAACTGGCTGACAGCGCCGACGCGATCGGCGAGGCGACCGGAACCCGTCCGATCGGCTTTCGCGCCCCGAATTTCTCGATAACGCCGAAGACTCGATGGGCGTTCGACGTTCTCTCGGAGTCGGACCTTCAATACGATTCGAGCGTCTTTCCGGTTCGGACGCCGATGTACGGCGTCTCGAGTGCGCCGGTCCGACCGTACCGCGTCGCCGTCGACGACCCGTTCTCGGTAACGGCAACAGGAACCGATCTACTCGAGTTTCCCCTGGCGACGTTTCATCCGACGTTACGAATCCCGACCGCGGGTGGCTTTTACGCCCGTCTACAACCGACGTGGCTGCTACGACGCGGGATCCGGAACCTCAACCGACGCGGGATTCCCGCGACGCTGTACTTTCATCCGTGGGAGTTCAACCCTGCCGTCGAGACGATCGAGCCGCCGGGACACAAACGACTTGTCAGCTTTCACGGTATCGACACGCTGGCGGGAAAACTCGACTCGCTGCTGGCGTTGTTCGAGTTCGACACCCTCGAGCAGCGGCTGGACGACTACGATGGCAGGTCCACGAGTCGGGAGAGGCGGAACCGAACCAGTGGATGAACTGCACCGGAATCACGACGCGGTCGTCGTCGCCGATGGCTCGCCTTCGATCGCCGCAATCGTTCGACTCGCTGTCGGCCGCACAGTTCGGCTCCGGACCGTCAGTCGTCTTTGCTCGGGGCCGGAAGGGATCGGTTCGATCTAAGCAGTGCGAGTCCCCGCTCGATCTCGCTTCGCCGAATCGCACCGGTCAGCACACATATCCCGACGAACAGCACGGCGCCGAGGGGCGGAACGACGACGAGTGCGAACAGTCCGGGAACGATCGCCGCCAGTCCGCCGATCGCGAGGCTTCCGAGCACACAGACGAGCGCGAACCGGAGGAAACCGACGTCCCGAAACGGGTCGTACCCCATCTCTCGAGCGATCGCGGTCTGTGCGACCGGCAACATGCTGTAGCCGATCGTCGTCGCGACCGCGGCCCCGAGGATACCAAATCTCGGGATCAACAGAGCGTTCAACGCAACGTTTCCAACCGCAACGATTCCGGTCGCGATGATGAGCGGGCGCACCTCTCCTTTCGCCTGCGTGATAACCAGCATCGGCCGTGCGGCCGCGAACCCGATCGTCCCGGGGATCAGTATGAGAAGCGGGAGTATCGTCGGCTCGAACTCCGCTCCGAAGTACAGCGGCACGAACGGATCGGCGAGTGCGGCCAGACCGATTCCCAACAGCGTGCTGAACAGGAGGATGTACCGCGTCGTTCGCGAGGCGATACGGTTGATCTCGTCGAGATCGTTCCGCCGCCAGTGATCGGAGACCGACTGGATGAGCACGTCCTGGACCGACTGCGGGACGAGCCACAGAAATCCGACCAGTACAAGCGCCGCTTTGTAGAAGCCGATCTGTGACTCCGGAACGAACACCGTAGCCATGAGGACGTCGATGTGGTAGAGCGACGTGAGCAGGAAGATGAAGACGATCGATTCGTTGTTGAACGTAAGCAGTTCCCGCCGCGGGAAGTCCTGTGCGGCCGATCGAACTACTGCGCCGAGCTCGAGACGTTTTTCGACGTAGTACAGGCCGATGGCGAACCCCACGAGGCTGGCGATCACGTGGGCCGACACCACACCGGTAACCCCGTAGCCGAACCACGCGAGCCCGATCGCCAGCGCCGCGAACAGTCCTTCGTAGCAGACGCGGATCGGTTCGGAGAGCCGCTCGAGTTGCAGTCCCATCAGCGATCGGAGGACGTACTCGCGGGCCTGCAACGCGATCAGGTAGGCGCCGATGAGATAGAAGTACGTCCTGTACTCCGGTCCCAGTACGCCGTCGATGAGACCGCTGGCCGCGACGAGCATGAAAATCGACGCGCCGATAACCGAAAGGAAGAGACCGAGGCGGAAGTAGTAGGCGAACACCTGCGACTTCCACCCCGGGAACTCCCGGGACTCGCTCAGATACTTCTTCGCTCCGCTGTTTACGCCCGACGTGATGAGTATCTCGGTGATGCTGAACACCGCAATAACCGTCGCATACACCCCGTAGCTCGATGCGCCGAGGAGACGCGTCAACGCCGGGGCCGTGATCGCTCCGAAGATCACCAACAGTAGCTTCGCGGACATAACGGACGCGAACGCAGACGTGAACGATCGCGTCATCGGAGTCGGTGATGGATCGTTCTCAGAGACTCGACGCGCTCCCCGATCTGGACCTGGTGGGACGGTTCCATCAGATCGGACAGTTCGTCGACCGTTCGCCGGACCGCCCGTGTTCGACGATCCCGACTCGTTCCGGTATGGAGCGCGAGCGCCGTAGTAATCACGTCACGGTGTGACTCGTTCTGAAAGTAGTTCTGAAGGGTTAATTCCCGTTCTCGGCGCACCGCGTCACCGACGACGCCTCGAATTGCCCGATCGAGTGCGAGTCGTGGATGGGTCCCGAGGGATCCGGTTCGACCGGTGCCGTAATCCTCGAGGTGCCGGTCATAGCGCTCGAGAAAGACGCGGTTCGCGATCACCTGCCAGTACCTCTCGTAGCCATCGGCCGCGTTCAGTATCTCGGTACTGTCGGTCAGGTATGCGCGACAGTCCACGGACGATCGCTCCGACCGTAGCTCGGTCACCTTCCCATCGCGGTGCTCCGCGGGAGCGATTCGGACGGTAGTAAGTTCGTCGCCGACGCCCTCGAGTTCGAGCGCGAGCGTCCAGTCGGGTTGTCCGTCGGTGCACATCAACCAGTTTCCCAGACTGTAAACGATCGGTGAGCCGTCGTGGTGCTCCCACCCCTGGGGAGTGTGAGGGTGGTGACCGACGACCACATCGGCTCCGGCGTCGACCAACGATCGAAGGTGTCGACGCCACGACGGCGGCGGGAGCGGAACGTACTCGATACCCCCGTGAACGGATAACACGACGACGTCGAACGCTTTCGAGGCACGCTCAATGCGACCACGAATTCCCGGGGCGCGGATCCACCCCGTACCCGGTTCGCCGCGGGTCGCAACCCCGAACTCCCGTTCGCACAGCGAAAAGAGCGCGATCGTGACGTCGCCGACCGATAGCTCAAGCGGCTCGATCGCGTCGGCCTCCGTTCGTCCCCATCCGACCGTCCGGAGACCCGCCTCGTTGCAGACGTCGATCGTCCGTCGTACGCCGTCGACGCCGTAGTCCATCGCGTGGTTGTTGGCGAGCGAGACCGCATCGAATCCGCACTCGCTGAGCATCCGTGGCGTGTGGTCGTCGATCGAAAGCGCCGGCCCGTACTTCGGGATCGGGTCCCCGACGGGAATCGGTGCCTCCAGGTTCGCAACGGCGAGACTGTTCGATTCGATCCGTTCTCGGAACGAGCGATCGATCGGCCGATTCGTCCACCAGTCCGAGGCGAGCTGGCAATCGCCGGCGAAAAAAAGCGACCAGGAGTCGGTCGCGGATCCGGTGATCGACGGGAGAGCTGATCGGATATCCATAGGGTTCCCCACCCACGACCAACCATTTACCCTTTGGCGTGGTAGGAGGGCCAATGGTAGGGATTTGTGGCAGTTTCGGTAGCGGCCGGTCCAGCATCGAACCCCTCGCCGACGCACTCTTGCAGTACGAAAGTGAAGACGTGACCCGGTACGATGGCGACGACGCGTCCGTCCACGTCGCCCTCCACGCCGAACACGACCAGCCCGCACGCGCGGCCGGAGGGGACGTTCTGCTCTGGGTGTGGGGAGAACTGTACGGATTCGACGGACCGGACGGGTACGTCCCCCGAACCAGGGCGGCACCGAACCGATCGGACGCCGAGTACTGTGCCGAGTTGTACGATCGGTACGGTCTCGGGTTCGTTCACGGGTTGAACAGCGAGTTCGCCGGCATCGTCTACGACCGCCGCGATCGGACGGTTTCGCTGTTCGTCGACCGACTCAGCTCGAGACCGCTGTTTTATGCGCGAACCGAGGACGGGGGGCTCGTCGTCTCGACGCTCGTGCAGTCGGTCGCCGACCACCCGGCCGTCGGAACGGCTCTGGATCTCGAGGCGCTCTGTGAGTTCTTCGCGTTCGAGCGAGTGTTGGGCGTGAAAACGCCGTTCGAAGGAATCGAGAGTGTTCATCCCGGCTCGGTGCTTACGTACGACGTTTCCGGCGATACGTACACAACGGATACCTACTGGCGGCCGGAGTACAGGCCCCGCGAGCGACCGTATTCGCAAGTGGTCGACGAGTTCATTACTCTCTTCGAACGAGTAATGGGGGAGCGAATCGATGACGACGAACGGTACGGACTCCTGTTGAGCGGCGGAAGTGACTCACGCCTGCTGCTGGCCGCCCTCAAGGACGCGACCGACGTCGTCTGTTATCACATGAACGAGTATCCAAACGCCGAGGCGACGGCCGCGCGTCGAGTCGCCGACACCGCGGGCGTCGAGTTCGAGTTCCTCCGGCGTGGAACCGACTATCAGGCGGCGCTCCTCGAGCGGAGCGCACCGCGGTCGAACTTCGCCAGCTGGTTCGATCAGGCGCACACCGCTGGGTTCTCGGAGCGACTCCGCGACGAGCAGGATATCCTTTTGACCGGGCTCTACGCTGACACGCTCCTGAACGGGTTCTTCACACCTCAGCGCACGATCGAGCTCCCCGCTCTCGGCTGGGAGGTAGAGCTGCCGTACGAGACCGACGTCCATACCGTTCGCGAACTCGCCGATCGGCTCGTGGCGATCGACAGAGGGACGGGGATCCCGGAGTTCGTAACGGTAGAGACGACGCCCGAAGCCTGTATCGCGAACAATCTCAAGCTGAAAGGGAACACTGTCACCTCTCACGGTGTTGAGTATCCGTCCTTAACGAAGCTGGTGGAGTACCAGAACTACCCTCTCTCGAGCGACGGAGCGTTCCTGATGTACGAGACCCTCTACCGGACGCTCCCGACGCGGGATCCCTTCCTCGACAACCGGCTCGTCGAGTTCGCGCTTCGGCTCCCGACGTCGGTCCTCTTCCGCCGGAATCTCGTCAACGATGGGCTCACGCGGCTCGCCCCGGATCTCGCGGCCGTTCCGCATCCCGAAACGGGGATCGGGCTCCAGCACCCGTGGGTGATGGAGTATCTCCTGACGTACGTCACCGGCCTGCGAGACGAACTGTTCGCGTCCGAACCCCATCCCGGGCCGTGGACGAATCGAGCCGTGGCGATTCGGGAGAGCGACTTCGTCATCGAGACCATCCGGCGACACGAGTCGACGATTCGGAACTGTCCGTTCCTCGATTACGACGGGATCGTCGAGTGCTACCGCGAGCACCTCGCCGGTGCCGACAGGATGCCGGCGCTGTATCCGCTGGTAACGATCCTTGAGGCGCCGGCGTTGAGACGGCGCCTCGCACGACCGAGTGTCGAGCCGCTTCCTATGGATCCGACGGGTAACTGATCGCTACTCCCCCTCGGGTTTATGCACACCTTCGTGGTCCGTGCGCTATGCCCGTTCGATCGGCTGTCGTCGGCTGTGGAATCGCCGGTGAGATTCACGCGGATCTGCTCGACCTCCATCCGTCCGCGGAACTCGTCGCACTCTGTGATACGGACGTCGACCGATTGCGGGCGGTCGAGATCGACTCGCCGGCGACGAGGTACGCGGATCTCGAGCGTCTGCTCGAGGACGAGACGCTCGACTCGGTTCACGTCTGTACGCCGGTCCACACCCACGCCCCGATCGCGACCAGGACGCTCGAGGAAGGAATCGCGACGCTCATCGAGAAGCCGGCGGCACCGAGTACGGAGGCCGTCGAAGAGATGATCGACGCCGCGAAGCGAAACGAGACGCCGGTGTCGGTCGTTCACGACCGCAAGTTCTCGCCGGAGATTCAGCGGGCGCGGCGGAAGGTTCGACGCGGAGAGATCGGGGACGTGGTTTCGGTGACCATGCTGTACTCCGAGCCGCTGGATCTCTACGAGCCGACCCGCGGCGACTGGGTGTTCGATCTTCCTGGCGCCGAGATCGGCGAGGGACTCGTCCACCAGGTGTATCTACCGCTGACGTTCGTCGACGGTCTCGGCGACATCGCCTGCGTCTCGAAACAGAACTTCGCCGGGTACGACGACTCGATCGATTTCGACGGCGTCGCCATCGAAATGACCGATTCGCCGGGAACTCGGCTCATCACGACGAAAGTAAGTACGAACGCCGTACCGAAACACGCACTCGAGATCCACGGCACCGACGGGGAGCTGGTCGTCGACTTCCGGCGATACGGCGTCTTCGTCAATCGAGATCACCCGTTCGATCCCACGCCCGCAACGGTGCTGCTCGGCAACCTGGATCTGGCCGCACAGCTGCTTGGAAACCTCGCACGAAACGTCCTGACGTACGGCAACCTCCTCCGACTTCGCCGGAAGGGTGAGGTCAGAGGCTGGGCGAACACGGGTCACTACCACCAGGTCGACGCCTACCTCGAGTCACTCGAGGCTGGCGTCCAGCCGCCGGTGCCCCTGGAGGACGCCAGAGATACGATCAGAGTGCTCGAGGCCGTCGGGTCGCGGACCGGACCCTCGGTCAACGCGTAGCCTCTCGCAGCCGGCTGGCGATCGAGGTCGCGCGACCGACGGCGTTCTTGCGCTGGTAGCGGACGTACTCCCGCCAGTCGGGAGCGGTGTAAACCGGTCCGAGCGGTTCTATCGGCTCCGGTTCGAACGAGTCGTCCTGCAACCGCTCGACGCCGGTCGCCAGGAAGCCGATCGAACGGGTACAGAGCCGGCGGTGTACCTCCCGCCAGGTGGTCGCGTCGCTCACGTCGATCTCGTCGTAGACGACGATCCGACCGCCGTCGAGCTCCTCGGTGAGCTGCTGTAACATCAGTCCGGCGGTCTCCCGGCCGTGCATGAACTCCCAGAATCCCGGGGGGCCGCCCCGGTACTCGCGGGGATCGTCGTGGTGGTAGCTCACCACGCCGTGCGTCGTCGCGGTGAGGACGTCACCTTTGACGATCCCGAACCCTCGTCGGAAGACCAGGTCGGCGCGTTCACCGATCCGTTCGACGACGTCGTCGGGTAGCGCGACGCCGAACTCCCCGACGGGCTCCGGAACGCAGTAGATCCGAGGGGCGTTCTCCAGCCCGTCGATCTCGCGTATCGGTCGCTCGCGTCGGTACGCCGGAACCCCCGCGATCGCGTCGAGAATCGCCCGTCCGCCGATGATGCGCGCCCAGTGGGGCTTTTCGCGAACGCGACGGAGGAGATCGATCGGCGATCCGTCAGGTCGATCGTCGACGACGGCGAGGACGACCTCCGCGTTCGTCTCCGCGACCATCCGTTCGATCGCCCGGGCGGCCCACTCGGTCGTCGACTCGCCGTCGAACAGGATACAGACGCGAAGCGGGTCGTCAGTTCCGGTGGTCATGATCGCGCCGTCTGGACGGTGTCTGACCGTCGAAGCTCGATCTCACCGTTTCGGGTCGCTTCCGCGATCTGTTCGGTTTCGGGACGCCGTAGGTGGCCGTTCATGAGCACCACGCCCAACCACGGTGGCGCAATTAAATCCCTGCTGCCCGATTGCCCCGTTGTATCGGATTACCCGCGTTTCGAACGGCCAATCGGACGTTTCGCCGTTAACCGAGTTCGTGGACGGTACCGTCCGGATCCTTGTACTCAACCCGCTCGTCGGTCTCGTCGAAGTACAGCGTGTCGTCGGGCGCCGCCGTGTCGTCCTCGTACTTGGCGAGGGTCCTGAGGTCGCTCCCCTCGAGATCGACGTACCCCTCCCCGGTCGAGAGGGTCGGGTTCTCGGCGGCGTCGAGGAACTGCTGGGACCCCTCCGTTCGGACGAGCCGCCGGTTTCCTTCGAAGTCGACGTGAACGATCTCGCCCTCGTTGTCGTGTTCGATCGTCTGCCCCTCGACGAACGGCCGCTCCTCGTCGCTCGAGATCGTCTCGAATGTGTTCCGTCCCCAGTCGAGGTTCTCGCCGCTGACGATCCGTACGTCGTCTCCGTCGAACTCCTCGATCGTGTTTCCCTCGAACCGGACGCTTGCGGCGTTATCGACGCTGATCCCGTCGCCGGAACCGTCGACGCCGCGGAACCAGCAGGCGGCGACAACTCCTCCCTCGTATCCCTGCCCCTCCGACCGGTCGCCGAGCACGAAGCCGTGACCGCGCGCGTTCTCGACACCACAGTTGAGAACCAGATTGTTGAATCCGTCCCGGACGCGAAACGCGGCGTCGTCGGTTTCGTCTGCAGTGCAGTTGATGAGCGTCGAGAGGTGGAGCGCGTCGGCGTCGAGAATCCCACTGCCGCGCTCGTCGCCGGTCCCGGTAACGCGGCAGTTTAGCATCGTCCCCCAGGCCGGATTGACCTCGCCGGAGCGGTCGATCCGAACGAGGTAGCCGCCGACGTTCCGTGCCGTGAGATGGAACAGCCTGAAGTTGTGGATCGTCTCGCCGACGAGCACGTCCCCGCCGACGTCTCGGCAGGAAACGTTCTCGAACCGGGCGTACGGCGCGTACGTCCCGAGGTCGAACACCGCTGCGCCGTCCGTTCCGTTCCCGTCGACGTGTAGGTCGAGGACGGCGAGGCTCTTGATGCCCGACTCCGGAAGCGAGACGACGGCGTCGTCGGTTTCCCGCCTGATCGTCGTTCCCGCCGCCCCGACGTCGCCGGTCAGCGCTTCGGGCGATCGGTGGCCGCTCCCTCGAACCGTCACGTTGTCGTAGGGAACCTCCAGCGACTCGTCCGCCTCGTAGACGCCTCGGCGAAGCTGCACCGTCACCCCGGGTTCGTCGATCGCGTCGTTGATCCCCGCGACGCCGTCTTCCGGTGCCGGCGTTCGGACTGTGTTCACCGACTCGCTCTCGAGCGAGGAAAACTGCGGCTCCGGCCCCGACGTGACGGCGGGTCGCCACTCCGAGCCGTCGCCGAGAAAGACGTTCTCCGTGTCCGTGGCGAAGAACTTCGTTCCGGGCTCCGGCTCGTACGTCTCGAGATTCGTCTCGGTGTCGCGAATTTCGACGTCGGCGTCGATCGTTCGAAAATTCTCGTTCAGTAGCGTATCCCAGTCTCGCGTTCCCCTCTCGGGGGTGTGGTAGTCGTGATTGTCTGTCATTGAATTTCGTCCTCCGTACCGCCGCAGTGGGTAATGGGTGGCCGGCCTACGGGGAGCGCCCAGATCAATGTACGCGACACTTCGTGGCGTCAACGGGCCGTTTCCGGCCGACGTTCGGACTATTGACCGTCGGACCGCGTGCCGCCGTAGCCGTACTCCCCGTAGCTCTGTACGTCGTCCTCGAGCGACCCTGAGTCGTCGGCTCGCATCTCGACCGCAATCGCCTCGCCGCCGTAGCTGAACCGGACCGGTCCCGGACCCAGTAACGCGACGGAACCGGCGCCGATCACCGCTCCGCCCAACGCGACGGTACACAGGATCGCCCGACGGGAGATCGGCCCGGACCGTGAGCTCCCCTCGGTCCGCTTTCGAAGAGTCATAGCCCTCCCGTCCCGTGCGGTGACACGTTGACCTGGGTGGAGGCGTCGATTCGACCGTCGGCAGCGGCCGTTGATTCCCCGGTCACGGTTCCGATCCTGCGTTCGCGTCCGTTCGGTGCTCGTAGATCTGCATCTCCCCGTTGTCGTAGACCAGCTCCGTCGACTCGAGGTCGGCGATCGCGGATTGTTCTCGCTCGGTCAGCTCGCCGATCGTGGGATCGTCGTTGACCGCCCGTTCCCTGATAACTACGTAGCCGTCTTCGAACGGCGGAGTGTGGTCCGGCGTATCGGCAAAGAGGTGGGTCTTCGTCTCTCCATAGTCGGGCGGAACGACGGCCCTGAACAGCTGATTCGTTCGCCTGTCGGTGTAGACGTCGACCGAATCCCCTCCGGTTTCGGCGGCTGGCTCGAGCGACTCGCGCTGTTCGAGCCACTCGAGGGCCTCGATCTCCTCGTCGGTGTATGCGAAGTCGGAAACCTCATCGTCGAACGTGAAATCGGTAGGTTGGCCGACGAGCTGGGGAACGGCGCCGACGTTGATGGAAAAAATCACCAACAGCAGCGCCACGATCGGTCCCCATTCGACGGATCGTCGGACGCCCCGGAGAGCGGAGTAGAGCGTCCCGTAGCCGAGAACGACGAACGGCCCGAGAACGAGCATCGTAATCTGGAAGACGCGGTCGGCATCGAGATCGTGGATCGCGACGGCCGAGACGCCGAGGAAGAAGTACAGCGGGATCGCGAGACAGACCAGCGAACTCGCCGCGGCCGAGGACGCGCCGCGCCACAGTTCCGCCCGGGTCCGACTCAGCAGCCCGATACCGGCGAGAGCGATTACACCGGCGTAGAGGTACGTCATTAGCCGCTCGAGCTCGGTCTGTTGTTGTCGGACCATTCCGGCGCCGGAGCCGCCGGAGAGGTACTCGAACTCAAGCGCGACGAGGTGCGAAACCTGTTCGAGAATCGACTCCGGGAGCGCCGCCAGCATCGCTATCAGCGGCGGAGAGATCGTCCAGTACCATCCGATCGCGAGCGCGAACAGGACGCCGACGAACGGAAGGGTGATCGTCCGCTCGGTCCGACGCCGGTCGATACTGGGCGAGAGACGGATCAGCACCGCACAGCCGGCCAGTCCGATGATAAACAGAAACGACGTCGCGTAGTGGGAGATGATCATCCCGAAGCCGAACAGGAGCGCGAACGTCGTTGCCCGCGGACCCGAGCGGTCGCTCACGAGCGCGAGAAGCAAGAGCGCGACGAAAAGTTCCGAGACGTGCTCCTTGCCGGGAGTGAAGTAGAACGTACCGTGATAGAACAGGAAAAAGAGACTCCCGAAGTACGCGGGAGCCGTTCCGAACGGATCGCGAACGAGGTAGTACACTGCGACGGGGAGCAACGCGACCAAACACGAGTAGACGACGGTAAACACGAACGTGAGATCGACACCCATGACCGTCGAGAAAACGGTCGGTGCCACGGTGACGAGTGGGACGGACGCGTTTTCTCCCGCAAAATCGACGGTCCAGTGGCCGATTTCCTGGTAGTGGGTTGCGAGATAGTAGTGGAGCTGCACGTCGGCGCCGACCAGCGACGGGGTGGCCAAGTTCCGGTGAAGCAGCGTCGAGAGGGCGATGGAGCCGATAGCGATCGGGTACCGTCGGCTCGGAATAACTCGGTACGAGAGAACGGCGACGCCGATCGCGACCGCGAGGACGTACATAAGCAAATTCTGTCGGTAGACGGCCCACGCGTGAGCGGCCGCGACGGCAAGCCCCGGCAGCGCGCCGAACAGGACGACGGTCGAGACGTCCCCTCGAGTGATCGAGAGTGGCGGGAGACAGATCGATCGGTGGCCGTACGTCGATACTGCGGCCAGTCCGAGGATCGCGAGGGTCAACGCGACGGGAAAGACGGGCTGGGACAGCGGCTGAACGAAGCGACCCACCGTCCACTCGAGTCCCACGATCAAGACGGAGACGAAGACGAGACCGAGTCCGACCGCGTACAACACGAACTCGCCGAACCCGTCCGTTCGGTCGAACAGCCCGTAGACGAAGATTCCGGGTACGATCGTGAGCAACACTACGCCGACGATCGACTGGACGACGAGGACGCGGTCGTCGACCGCCGTCCCGAGAACGCTCGCCCAGTAGACGCTCACCAGCACGACGACCGCGGCAGTGGCGGAGTGTCCCGGGAGCACGGTCGCTCCGTCGGATCCCAGATCGGCGACGACGCGTGCCGCCCGCGGATGAAGTGTCCCCGAGTCGTCGGTTTCGGTTCCATCTGTCATTTGAAAACTAGACGCCGAAGCGGATCGGGTCTCACTTTCAGGTCCTATCGATCCCTCCCGTGATGAATCTGATCTCACTACAGCCTGTACTACAGGCGCCCGTGAACGATCCGTTCGAACGACTCCTACCCAACTACCGATTTACCGACGTGAACGATCGACACGGCCCGACGGAAGTTCGTCCCACCCGGATTTACCGGGTGAACTACCGTCGGATATATGATGAGATCTGTCGGAAGCCCCGGCATGCAGGTCGAACGCGTTCACGATTCGGATCGGTGGAACCGGTTCGTCACTCGACACTCGGGACCGGTCTTCGATCTGTGGGAGTGGGGACGACTCTGCGAGCGGTACGGTCACGACGTTACGTATCTCGGTGCGGCCGAGGACGGTGACCTCTGTGGCGTCGTTCCCCTCGTTCACATGCGGAGTCGCGTCCTCGGCGATAAACTCGTCTCGATGCCCTACAGCGAGTACGGCTCTATCGTCCTCGCGTCGGAGGCGCCGCCCGAGACGACGAGCCGGCTGCTCGCGAGCGTTCGCGAGATGGCCGACGAGTTGGACGTCGCGTTCGTCAGCCTCCGCGGTCGTGATTTGACGAACGCCCCGACGGCCGGATTCGAACGGAAGCGTCGGTTCGTCACCTTCGAGATCGGGCTCGAGGACGGCGATTCCGACGCCGTCTGGGACGCGCTGGACAGCTCCCGTCGGGGACACGTTCGGACCGGACGGGAGAACGGTCTCACGGTGCGGCAAGCGACGTCGATCGAGGATCTACGCCGCTACTACGGCCTCTACCTCGACAACATGCAGAATTTCGGGACGCCCCCCCACTCGTTCGGCTTCTTCGAACAGCTGTGGTCGGAGTTCGGCGATCGGATGGACATCGACCTCGCCGAACACGACGGCTCGCTCGTCAACGGACAGATCGTGTTGTTCTCGAGAGACACCTGTTTCCACTGGGGGGCCGTCTCCGACCATGCACACCGCGACCTTCAGGGTGGAAGCCTACTCTTGTGGGATTCCCTCGAGCGGGCTGCCGAGGAGGACTACTCGAGTTACTCGCTCGGCCGGACGCGAGAGGGGACCGGCGTGTACTCCTTCAAGAAGAGCTGGGGGGGCAAGAAAGTCTGGTTCGACGACTACCACTACTTCCCGAGCGGAACGGTCACGCTTCCGAACCCGGACGACGAGACCTACGATCGACTCTCGGACACGTGGCAGCGACTCCCGAGACGGGCGACGAAGTGGATCGGACCGTCGATCCGGAAGAACATCAGTCTCTGATGGGCCGTTCACCCCGCACGCTGCTTCCGAACCGTCGAACTCGTCGGCCGACCTTCCGTAGCGCATCAAGCGCGAGCGAGCCGAGCAAAAACAGGGGCGTTCCGACCAACCCGGCTACCGGATACGGCGAAACGCCGATCTGGAGCGATCGGCGAAAGTACGCGAGCGCTCGCCGGTAACCGCCACGTCTGTGGTGGTAAAACCCTGTTAGAAAGTACATGTGCTTGTAGAAGATATACACGTACGGCCTCGCCTCGGGGATGCGATCGTCGACGAGGGACACGTACCGCTTTCCGCTCCGAAGGTAGAGCGCGGGATCGTCGATCGTCGTCGAGAGACTGCGCTCGTGGTATCGCACGTCGAACGTATCTTGCGTGAAACAGACGCCGGCGGTCGACGCCTCGAGCGCGAAGAGGTGATCCTCCCAACGCTCGAGGTCCTCGTCGAATCGCGTCTCGACCTGTTCGGTGTCGACGACGACTGAGGACATGATCTCGTTGAGTCCGCCGACGAACAGTTCATAGACGAAATCGTCCCGGGTCATCTTCGGCGCGTCCAGACAAAGTCCAGCACCCGTCGTTCGCATTCGTCGGAGCTGTTTCGACAATTTCTTTTCGCGCCAGAGATCGTCCGCGTCGAGGAAGGCGACGTACCGACAGGTCGCTCGCTCGAGACCGACGTTTCTGGCCGCTGCGGGCCCGTGCTCTCCCGGATCGCGTACGACGATGATCTCGGTCGGAACCGATTGTGTGGCCGCGGATCGCTTCGCGTCCTCGAGCATCTCGACCGGCGTGTACGTCGGGCCGAACGGAATAACGACGGAAACCGCGGGTTCCGTATGAGTCATTGCTGTGGCAGTGGTTCGTGGACGCCCCGGGATCATTTTGTTAGTTCGTCTAATACTCCGTGTAATCGGGCGTATACGCCGCCGAACCCGTTCGTAAACCGGCGCCGACTCGCACGGGTTGGCTCCGCAACGGCACGATACCGCATCCGGTTCCACGAGAAACTCCCGCCCCGCTCGCAACCGTCGATCGGGCGGAAAGCGCGATCCGAACGGTGTCGATTAACTAAGGGCCGCGGTCCGGTACCTCGAACCGATGAACCGAGCGGACCGACGTCGCGCCATCGTTCGGGAACGCGGTCGGCGCCTCTGTGACGGGTTGTTTCGTCGGACGGGACTGAAGCGACGGTGCCGTCCGAAGGGCGTTCGCTGTCCGATCGTCCTCTATCACGGCGTTACGGACGAACCAGGACCGTGGGACGTTACGCCGTCCCAGTTTCGTCGTCACGTCGACTGGCTGTCGGCGACGTTCGATCTGCTTCCGATCTCGAGGGCGATCGAGTGCTGGCGGAACGGGACGTTGCCCGCCCGCCCCGCAGTTATCACCTTCGACGACGGACTCGCGTCGACGATCGAATACGCCCTTCCGGTTCTGGAGGAGTACGGGATAACCGCGACCCACTACGTCATCCCGGGATTACTCGGCGAGCGCTTCGAGAGTAAGCCCGTGATGACACGAGACGACGCCGTCGGCCTCTACGATCAGGGACAGGAGATCGGCGCTCACTCCATGACCCACCCGGACCTAACCGTCCTTTCGGAATCGCGACTGCGAGCGGAGTTCGTCGAATCGCGACGTGCACTGGCGGTGCTCGTCGACGACCCTCCCCGCAGCTTCGCGTACCCGTCCGGCGCTTTCGACCGACGCGTCGCGAGTGCCGCCGCCGAAGCGGGATTCGAGACCGCGACGACGGTCGTCGCGTCCGACGTCGTCGACTTCGACCGCCCGTTTACGATTCCGCGCATCACCGTCATGCGCACACACGATCTCGAAACCCTCGAGTCGCTGGTATCCGGTAGCAGACGGTGGCAGAGGGTAGTTTCGTAGGCACTCTTCGCTCCGGCGAGGTCCGTCGACGTCGACGACGGTCTCGAAGCGACCTCTCTCCATTCTCCTGACCGGTCAAACGGTGAGGAGAGCGCTTTCATTACGCTTCGGGTCGAGAGGCAACCCCATGAGCTGCCGGAGAAGTCGCCGTCGAATCGTCCGTTTGACGAACGGTATCTGTCCGTCGACCGAGTTCGAGTTTGCGCGGAAAACCGGGTCGGCGGGGAGAAGCTGACTATGTCGGGCGCCCACAGATACGTACTGGAGTACCTGCTGAACGAACTCTCGGCGAAACCGAAATCGGAGCCGGCGGGTTCCCGCCCGTGGGACGGGGAACCGTTGCCGATCTCCGTCTGTCTCACGACGAAAAACAACGCGGACACGGTCCGACGGTGTCTAGAGAGCGTGGCCGAGTGGACCGACGAAATCGTCGTCGTCGACAGCAACAGCGAAGACGGCACGGTGGCCATCTGCGAGGAGTACGGGGCGTCCGTCTACCAGCGGGAGTTTCGGAGCTTTGCGCAGATCAAGATGGAGTCGGTGTCGCTGGCGACGAACGATTGGGTGCTCGTTCTGGACGCCGACGAGGAGGTTCCGCCGAACCTCCGAGATGAGATTGCGAGTTCGTTCGGAACTCCCGGAATCGTCGCGTTCTATATCGAGAAACAGGAGCATATGATGGGTGCTCGAACGCGCCAGCACCACGTCGAACGGCCGTACCTCGCGAAAAAGGACGTCCTCTACTACCAACAGGAGTATATCTGGGAGCGATTGTCGGTCGCGAAACCGTACGCGGATCGAACGAGGCCTCTTCGAAACCGCATCGAACACTATCGCTTCGAGCGCGCCTCGGAGATGGAGGAGAAGATCCGGCAGTACAGCGCCCTCGAAGCCCTCCAAGTCGTGGAAAATGGCGACGAGAGCGGGTTCGTCCGGTTCTTCGTCCGCGGACTTGTCGTCGCCGCGGACCGCCTCGTCCTCAACAAGGCGGCCCTCGACGGGTACCGCGGGTTCTTTCTCGCATTTTTGGAGTTCTATCAGTTGGTCATCGCGTACGTCAAAGTGCAGGATATCTACCGCCTTCAAGAGAAGTATCCGGATCAGTGGAAGGAGATCTGGACGAGCGAGGAGTGTCGACGGTAACTCCGCGGTTTCGAACTATAGTAGCCACTGAAAGTCAGTGCGCACCCGATCGCACGACTGCTGTGCGATCGATGTCCAAACAGTTTCAGTTGTTACTATAGCTGTCGAAGGGCCTTCTCCGGCGGCGCGCTCGAGCGGTTGGCGTCACCCTCCCGAGCCGCGATGGAGCTTAAATACGATGATGAGCACGGCCGTGAGAGCGGCGACGACGCCGAGCCAGCTACAGGCTGCGGCGAAGAGGAGCATCACCGTCCACACGAGTCCGATCTCGAGGTAGTTCAGAACCAGCAGGAAGCCAAACCAGATCGCGAACAGGACGGTTACGAACCCCGGGAGTCCGAGGCTAAGAAGGGGGTGTTGATACATCACCGTCTTCGTGATATTCTCGACCAACGTCACGCCATGCGTGAACGGGTTCTGGCTGCTCGAGTTCTCGACGTCGTACGTGATCGTCGTCGCGACCTCCTCGATCTCGTACCCGCAGTTCCTGGCGTGATAGAGGATATCCGTGCTCGCGCCCATCTGGGTTTCGAGACTGCGATCCCCGCTGAGCGACCGCACCGCCCGGTCGCTGTAGGCGCGAAAACCGCTCTGGGTATCCGTGATGCGACGCCCCGGTCGAACGTAGCCGAGGCTCAGGTTCGTAAGAACGTTCACCGTCCGGACTCCGAACCGACGAACCGGCGAGATATCCGTTGTCGCTCCGTCGGCGAACCGGCTGCCGATAACGATGTCGGCGGTCCGGTCCTCGAGCGCTCCACGGAGTACCGGAATATCCGCCGGATCGTGCTGGCCGTCGCCGTCGATCGTTACGAGGGAGTCGGCTCCGAGACGGGCCGCCTCGTCGAACGCCGTCTTGAGCGCCGCGCCGTACCCGCGGTTGTAGTCGTGCTGTACGACCGTCGCCCCGGCCTCTCGCGCTCGATCCACGGTGTCATCAGCGCTTCCGTCGTCGATTACGAGAACGCGGTCCGCGTGGGGGCCCGCCTCCTCGACGACGCTCGCGATCTCGCCGGCCTCGTTGTACGCCGGCACGGCGACGATTGCTTCTCCCGACTCCGCGCTCGTTGAGTTCCGCTCGAGGACCGAAACGTCTGCCGGAGCGGTCGCACCGTCCGATTCGCCGAACAGCCCCTCATCGGGAAAGACGACTTGCGAATATCCTCGTCGCTCGGCGACGACGCTGAGTACGTCTCGAACTACCTCCTCCTCGAGTTCGATGTCGGTTCCGAGATCCACAACCTCCGCACCGACGGCTCGGGCGACGTTCGCCAGCTCGGGGGAGCGGGCACTCGAGAGCGCGACGAGAACGTCCTTTCCCTCGGCCTTCGCTCGTTGGATCCGACCGATCCCGTCGAGCGATCCGTCCGTCTCAGTCGGCACCGCGACGACGCCAACAACTTCGTCGCTCCGTCGGTCGGGAATCGTATTTACGTTCGTACTTCGGGAGTGCTGACTTTGTTCGCCCATTCTCTGTCTCTCGTTTCCGGTGGTTCGACGGGTGTGCTTCCGCTCCGGTCGTTTCCCCGAAGTCGCCGTCGTCACCTCGAAGTCGCCGAGTTTCAAATCCACGGAACGCCGGAGGAACACCGTTACGGACGACGGTGCTCCCGAAAAAGAGCCGATATCGTTTCAGTCGACTACGTCTAATTGAACCGAACGGAACGCGCTCGGAGCAAGAGTGACCGACAGTGATCGGCGGTACAAGCCCGACCGCGGACGATAACGGGAGCTTCGGCTCATCGTCGTCCGGCCTGCGAGAGATTGCCGGCGGCATTACTCTTCCCCGTTCTCGTGAGCTCGGTCTCGACGATCCGACAGTTCCGCCGACGGTCACACGAATAGTCAATTAGAGGGGGTAATCGCCAACTGCTACCGGTTGTACGATCTCTCGAGAGAAACGGTCGGTCGAGCGGCGCGGAGTCGGTCCACCGATCGAACGGGTCGTCGGATCGAGGACGCGACAAGCTACGCGACGTCGACGGTATCCGTGCCACTCGAAAGCGCGACGTGTGCGTCCGCCGAGTCGGGCGACGGCTCCGCGGGAACCTCGTCGGAATACAGCAGCCAAACGATCCGATCCGCCACGTCGGTCGTCTCGAGGTCGTACTCGAGCACCCCGGACTCACCGCCGCCGACCGCGACGTCGAACTGCTCGAGTTCGCGCTCCCCGTCGACAGCTCCGTCCTCGAGTTCCTGCTCGAGCGCGACGACGGTGTACGTCCGCTCCTCGTCGGCGTGGTTGTCGACGCCGATCACGACCGACTCGGTCGTTCCGGGCTCGAGTTCCGCTCCGTCGGTCAGCAGCTCTTCCTCCGAATCGAGCAGCGAGATCGCCGCGGAGCCGTCGTCGTCCTCGCCGATCGACGGCCCGTAGCCGTGGTGGTCGGCAACTGCGAACCCGACCGCGCCGACGGCGACCGCGACGGCGACCGTAAGCGAGAGCGTCAGCGCGAGGTCGCGAGACCCGTTCGGTCGAACCGCCGCGACTCCACGCCGTCCCCACTTCCGGTAGGGAACCCGGAACCGCTCGTCGGGTCGCACGGCCAGCCGTCGCCGCGTCGCGAGACCCGCCACCGCGACGGTAAGAACCGACACTCCGACCAGCATCGGCTCGAGCCGGATTCCCCACGGCGTCGCGTTCAGCGCCAGGCCGACGGCGGGAACGACGATTACGCTCGAGACGACCGACAGCGAGAGCCGATCGACGCCGTCGACGTCGTCCCGTCTCGGAAACAGCGCGGCGACGACGACATAGCCGGGAACGAGCAACAGGAAGGCGAGCCCGAGCGGAACTCGAGCCGGCGTCTCGCGAATCACCGGAGCGAACGCCGCGACGGTGACCAGTCCGGTCACCGCCAGCGCGACGGCGAGATCGGCCGGGAGCCGTCGAACCGAGCCGAGCGGACCGTTCGAACCCATCGTTCGTGCCCTCCTGCAGTCGCCGCATAAAGCCCGCCAGTCGTCGTTCCAAACGGTCACGGTACCGTGAACGAATCGTCGGGTCGTTCCTCGTCGTACGCGGTCGAACCGCTCCGGCTGCTCCCGCTCTCGCGGATGACAGTGCCGGTTGTGGTCAGGGGAAGCTGACGGCAACCCGACAGCCGTTCGAGAACTGACCGAACGGTGGGAAATCGCGTATTGCTCCGTTCGCCTCGAGGAAATACCGCGTTTCGGCCCCACAGTTTCAAACACCCCTTCGCCGTACGTTGAGCGGGTGAATGCCGTGACGACCGACCTGGACGACGACGCCTCAGTGGTTCGCCGGGAGTCGTCGACGACGCTCGCTGCGAACGAGCGACCGCTCGAGGCGTCCCTTCAGCGCGAATCCGACGACAGCCGACACCGCGGTCGAAACGGAGCCGTCGTCGGGTTCGCCCTCGTCGGGGCGCTCGCGTTCGTCGCCGGCCTCGTGATAGCGGACGGTAGAGCGGTGCTGTTTGCGCTCGCCGGCGTCGGCGGATTCGCCGCCGCGCTCGCGTACGGGCTGGAGCCGGAACGCACCGTGGAAGCGCGGGACGCGACGCGGGTGTACAAGACGAGCGCGACCAACCTCTCCCGACTTACGGAGGCGGTCGGCGCCACCGCGGAGCGACGCTACGCTCCGGTTTCAGGGAGCGACCCGGACGGAGTTCGGCTGGTCGTTCCCCTCGCCGACCCCCCTCGAGGGGCAGACCCGGTCGCCGGGGACGGGGGCGACGCCGACGAACCAACCCTGTCGCTCGAGCCCGTCGGCGCGCCGTTCGTGGCCGAACTCGAACGGTCGCTCGAGAACGGGCTCGCGACCGAACCAGAGCGGCTGGCCGAGCAGCTGACCGACGCACTCGTCCACCGGTTCGAGTTCGTCTCCGGCGCGGCGCCGTCGGTCGACCCAGCGGAGGGCCGACTGGAGGTCGCGGTCGCGGACGACGTCTTCGGGCCCGCCGATCGATTCGACCACCCGGTCGTCTCGACTTTGGCCTGCGGGCTCGCCATCGGTCTCGAGCGACCGATCGAAGCGACGGTCCTCGAGGAGCGAACGTCCGGGAGACGGCTCGTGACCTGCCGGTGGGAGGCGAAGGACGGCACGGATGCGGCCGATCCCGACGGATGATCCCGCCCGTCGCCAGGCGGTTCGTCGCCGGCGAGACCGAGGCCGAGGCTCTCGAGCGCGTTCGCCGCCTAAACGAGCGGGGGATTCGAGGGATGGTCAATCGGTTGGGAACCCACCACGACGATCCCGAGCGCGTGCGCGCCGACGCGGCGGCCTACCGCGAACTGGTCGCGGGGATCGGTGACACGGGACTCGAGGGATCGGTGTCGGTCAAACCCTCCCAGCTCGGGCTCGACCTCGGCGAGATGCGGTTTCGACGATCGCTCGAGTCGATCCTCGAGGTCGCAAGCGAGCGCGACGTCGCCGTCTGGCTGGATATGGAAGAACGGACGACGACGGACGCGACCCTCGACGCCTTCGAGGCGTTCGCTCCCCGATACGGCGACGCGCAACTGGGTGTCTGTCTGCAGGCGAACCTGAAGCGGACCCCGGCCGACCTCGAGCGCCTCGCCGGCGTGCCCGGACGGGTCCGCCTCGTTCGGGGCGGGGCCTACGACGAACCGCGCTCGGTCGCCTACCGCGATCCCGAACGGATGGATCGGGCCTACCGGGACGTCCTCGAGCGGGCGCTCGCGACTCTCGAGGGACCGATCGCCGTCGCGACCCACGATCTCTCGATCCTCGAGTACGCCGACGGACTGAGCGAGCGCCACGGGACGGCCCTCGAGATCCAGATGCTGATGGGCGTCCGACCGACGGTCCAGCGGGAGCTGGCGACCGAGTACGACGTCAGCCAGTACGTTCCCTACGGCACCCGCTGGAAGCGGTACTTCCTGAATCGGCTGACCGAGACCGACCACACCCTCCGGTTCGCGCTGCGAGCGCTGCTCGATCGGTCCGCTTGACCGATCGAGGCGCCGTCGAAACTTTTGTAATAGGATGTCATAGAACGGTTCTCGCGCCTACTGTGTGGGCGTCCTGATTCGAGAAGTACAGGTGAAGCAGATATCACGGCCAGCATCCGCGAGCGAAGCGAGCGGTTCTCCGCCGAAGCGGGCGAAGCCCGCGGAGGCGGCTTTTTAGCGTAGATTTTTGGAGGAGTGGTGAGCGAGCAACGCGAGCGAACCCGACGAGAAAAAGGTACGTGTGCACTCGCTACGTATCGGTCAGTTCACCGAAGGTGTGGATGGCATCACTACCGTGGGAAGAGTTCTACGACGCCCTCTTTGTAACCCCAATCACTCCTGGAGCTTCGGCAGCCGATCGACGACGACGAACAGCCGCCGCTCGAGCCCCCGCGGGAGGACGCCGATCCCGTCGACGAGCTCCGCGAGCTCTTCGCGGGTGAGCGCGCCGGTGACGACCGCGAGCGTCGCGTACGCGAGCGCGCCGAACGGCGGGACGACGACGAGAGCCAGCAGCGACGAGGGGAGGGCGACCGCAAGCGGAACAATGAGCGCGGCCGTCCCAACTGTCGAGGCGAGGATCGGTTTCGATCGAACGCCCTCGAGCGGCCGATACCCCATGTGGCGGGCGGCGAGCGACTGGAAGACGACGAGGCTGCCGTAGCCGATCGAGGTGGCGACGGCCGCCCCGGCCATCCCGTAGGCGGGGATCAGCGCCAGGTTGAGCGCGAGGTTGACCAGCGAGCAGGCACCCGTCGCCGCCAGCAGCGGTCGCAGCGAGCGCCGACCCTGGTTGATCGCCAGCGTCGGCCGCGCGACGGCGAAGCCGACGACGCCGGGCAGCAACAACAGCAGGGGCAGCACCGACGGCTCGAACGCCGAACCGAGGTAGAGCGGGACGAAGTCGGCGGCCAGCGCGGCGACCCCGACCGCGAGCAGGGCCGTGAGGAGGAGGACGTACCGGGTGGCTCGCTCGGCTTGGTGCTGGATCGCCCCGAGGTCGCCCGCGGCCCACCGACTCGAGATCCGCTGGAGGAGCACGAGCTGGACCGCGGTCGGGGCGAGCCAGAGGAACTCGGCGATCGAGAGCGCCCCTCGGTAGTAGCCGACGGTCTCGTCGGTCGTCCACAGCTGCAGGAGGACGACGTCGACGTGGTACAGCGAGTTCAGGAAGAGGAAAAAGAGGATCGTACTTCCTAGGTAGGCGATGATCCCTCGCCGTGGAAGGTCGACGCTCGGGGGCGAGACGAGCGAGCGCAGCGGGATGGTCTGTGCGATGACCGCCAGCGCCAGCACGAACACCACGACGCTGGCGATGATGTGCCCGAGGAGCACTCCCTCCACGCCGAAGCCCAGATAGACGAGCCCCAGCGCCGCGACGACGAACAGCGTCTTCTCGAGGATCTTCAGCGGCTCCGATCGGGACTCGCGCTCGAGACCCATCAGCGTCCGCAGGTTGTGGTAGGCGAGCTGGCTGGCGAGGGCGTACCCGCCCAGCAGGTAGAACAGCGAGGTGAACGGCGGACCGAAGAGGCGGGCGGCGAGGCCGGACCACGCGGCGAGCCAGAAGGCGACCCCGACGAGGACGCCGAGGGCCAGCGCCGGCCGAAACACGTAGCCGTAGACCGCGGCCCGCCAGGCGGGATCCGAGCGCTCGGAGATGTACTTGCGAACCGCGTCGCTCGTCCCCCCGACGATCACGACGTTGACGATGCCGAAGATCGAGAGCGCGAGCGCGTACCGACCGTACTCCGTCGGCCCGAGCAGCCTGACCAGCGCGGGCGTGAACAGAAAGCCCGCGAGGACGACGAACAGCTTCGCGCCGACGACCGACCGCACCGCCGAGGCGAGCGAGTCAGCCATGCTGATTCGCCCGAACGAACGCCGCCGACACGGGTCGTTCGGGGGCCCGTCGGATCAGTCCCACGTCGGCGAGCCAAAGCGCCAGTAGAGCGTTCGCCCGAGGTTCAGCGCCGACAGCGCCGGGGACGGCCGCCCCCGTTCCCACAGCAACAGCGGGATCGGCCGGGCACCGAAGCGTTCCTTGAAACCGAAGACGCCGTTCCTGAAGTCGGGCGTCGACCCCCGGAGCTCGTAGGTCTCGTACCCTCGCTCGATCGCCCGCCCGATCGCGTGCTCGTGAAGCAGCTCCGGCGCGTGGTACTCGAAGTGCTCCCTGGTGACGGCGGTGTAGAGATGCTGGACCGCCGACTGCTCGTCGTCCTCCAGAAAGAGGTACATCCCGCGACGGTCGCCGTCGGCCCGCAGCGAGAGGATCGTGATCCGATCCGCGAACCTCTCGAGCGCGGCCAGAAACGAGTAGGGGACGGCGTCCATCCCGACTCGGTCCATCACCCGCGCGTAGTCGTCGTAGAAGTCCGCCAGCACGGCGGGCGTCACGGGCTCCTCGCGGATCTCGTGGTCGGACTCGCGGCCGCGTCGGATACCGCGACGGCGCTCGCCGTCCATCCCCTCGAGGATCGCGTCCCAGCCGCGGGTGAGGTCCAGCGCGAACCGACAGGAGTGGACGGCGACGTCGTACCCCCGTTCCCGAAGCACGTTCTGGTAGCGTACGTACCCCTCGTCGTAGGTCCGGAACCGGTTGAAGAAGACCCGTCCGTCGCAGCGCTCGGCGACGCCGGCGAGCAGCAACTCGAGCGCCCGCTCCTCGTCGGCGACGGCGATCGGCCCGCCGTAACCCGGCTCGATCGACGTCAGCTGCGCGACGGGGCCGAGCCGGGTGACGAAGTTCGGGAGGACGGCGATCGGATTGCCCTTCTTCGAGACGAGGACGTGTCTCGGCTCGTAGTCGAGCCCCTCCTCGATCGCCCGGAGCCACTCGTAGCGATGGAAGACACAGCCCAGCTCCGATCCCTCGACGACGTGATTCCACTGGTTGCGGTTCGCTTCCTCGATACTGTCTATGTGTTCGACTTCGAGACTCATGCGAACATCGGCGTGTTCGTCCGATCCCACCGGCCGCCGGCAAGTAGCTTCGGAGCGTCCGTCGAACACGGTCGCGTTTCTCGACCCCGCTGGGGACGGTAACAGTTCGTTGTGCTGACGCAATCGAGGTCACGGCGGGAACCCGAGGCGATCTCCCGCGCTCGAGCCGATCGACGAGAGCGGCGGCGGCCCGTCGAACTCGGGCGCGAAGACGGCGATCCGATCGGCGTCTCCGTACCCGTTCGCGAGCAGCGCCGCGTTGTCCTCGCGCTCGAGCCCGCCGTTGGTCGCGATCGTCGCGTCGCCGACGACGATCGCGGTTCCCTCGCCGACGTTCTCGACGGTCGCGACGGGACGCGGACCGAGGACGTCGTCCTCGCCGCGGCTCGCGTCGGGGCCGTCCGCGAGGTAGCTCGAGTCGCTCGTCGTCGCGAGGACCGTTGCGCCGTTCGGCTCGAGGGCCGTCGCCCGGTCGAGGCCCAGCCGATCGACTCCCGCAGTCAACTCGTGGTCGGCCGTCTCGGTCGAGATCGGCATCGCGGGGCCGCGGTGGTGGTGGCGGTCGTCGCGGAGAGTTCCGTCCTCGAGGCGGGTCTCAGCGCCGACCGACGCGAGGAACTCGTTCGCCGCCGGGTCGTCGGCGAGGACGATCAGCGTTCCGCCCTCGCGGACGAACGACGCGGCGCCATCGGCCGTTTCCTCGTCGCTCTCGGCGTCGAGGACGACGATCGCGGCGTCGTCGATCTCGAGCGCGTCGTAGCTACCGACGGCCGCGTACTCGCGGTCGGGATCGCCCTCGAGGGCCTGCCGGAGCTCGCTGGTGCCCTCGCTCCCGAGGTTGTACGGGTCGTAGGCGCCGCTCGAGGTCGCGCCGAACCAGCCGATCGCGAGGACGACGACGGCGGCGAACGCGAGCAGGGCGAGCCGTGACCGTTCGAGGGATTGGGAGTCGGTCACGGAACCACCCCCGGCGCGAGCAACTCGAGCGTGCGGGCGGCGACGACGGCCGCGGCCGCGAGGAGTCCGACCGGCAGGAGCCAGCGCGGGCGCCAGCGCGGCTCGACCTCGCGGGAAATCAACAGCTCGTCGAGGACGACGCTCCCGAGGACCGCGAGCAGGACGTACGCGCCGAGGGAGAACGCTCCCGAGAGAAGGAGGGCCAGCAGCGCTCCGAGCAGCCAGGCCAGCTGCAGTCGGAGGTATCGACGTCGGCGCGGGGTCGTCATCGGCCATCCGTCCACGCCGAGGGGTGTAAATCCGCTCGACGATTTCGGGCTCGAGGACGCGGTAATACGACGTTGTTTCCGGCCGGCTCAGGTGGTGGGACGAGAGATGACCGAGTGCCCTCAGGCGTGAAACGACACCGAACCGGAGTCGTAGACCCGATCACGGTCCTCGAGTCCCTCCCGCGGAAGCTCGGCCTCGTCGACGTACGCCGAGAACTGCAGCGGGCGGTCCTCGAGCTCGCCCTCCCGCAGGAGGACGGCGTCGTGCTCGTCGAACATGGCGTCGCCCTCGGCGGCGTCGACCACCGTACACGGCGCCCCGAGGCGTTCGCCCATGTATCGACAGCTGACCCGATCGGTGCCGAACTCGCCCCGATAGCCGTCGTCGATCGCTTCGAACGACTGTCGCTCCTCGTCTTCGAGGGAGAAGGTGTAGAACGGCCGTTCGACGACGGGATTGTCGGAGGCGGTGAAGTCGTTCGAAACCGCCGTGAAGGTAAACAGCGAGAGGACGACGAGCAGGGCCAGCAGGGTTACGAGACCGCCCCGATGGACGAGTTCGTACAGTCCGTACCCGCCCGTCAGCGCGACGAACGCGAACCCGTAGTGGCCGAACCGGTCGACGTTGACTCCCGCGAGCGCGTCGAGCAAGAGGAGCGGACCGGGGAAGACGAGCGGAACGAGTGCGACGGTGACGAGCCCGATCGCCAGCAGGTGCGGGCTCCGCGGTCGGCCGCCGTCGCTCGCGATCGCGGCACTCGAGGGGTCGTCCTCGCTCGCGTCGATTCCTCGAGAGCGGCGCTCGAGCAGGAACAGAAAGCCGAGGACGACGAAAAAGAGGGCGAACCCGTAGGGGACGTAGTTCGCGACCTCGACCCAGGGGCTGGCGATTACGCCCTCCGGGACCGCCGATTCGGAGGGATCGAACAGGACCGACTCGATCGTCCCCGCGAGCCGCGCGACAAGCCCCTCCGCGGCGTACAGCCAGTAGAGGCTCGTCGCCAGCACCGACACCGCGAGGACGTAGGCGTCGACGAGCGGGTCGGCCCGACCGGTCGCGCGCTCGGCCAGCGCGACGAGGGCGAGGATCGCCAGCACGAACGGGATCGTCACGGGGTGGGCGACGACGATAGCGACGACGAGCCCGACGGTCAGCAGCCTCGTTCCGGCGGTCGGCGGGCTCGCGAGCGCGACCAGCAGCGCGAGCAGGAAAATCGACGTCGCGCTGCGGGGGATCGAGTACATCCCGTAGAACAGGTACAGCGGGAACGCGATCGCCACCAGCGACGCCAGCAGACCGAACCGCTCGTCGGGGTGGAGCCGACGGGCGAGCCCGAAGACGAGCCCGATCCCCGCCGCGAACAGTCCGCCCGACAGGAGGTACGTAGTCGTGTGGGCCGCGACGCCCTCGCCCAGCAGGAGCGAGCCGAACGCGGCGTAGACGTGCCAGAGCTGGAACGACTCGTACCCCGGCAGCAGGGTCGACGTCCGCCCGGTCTCGAGGATCGTCTCGGTCATCGCGGTGTGGGCCGAGAGGTCGGTGTGGCCGACGAAGAAGTCGTAGTTCAGCGTGACGCTGAAGACGACCAGCAGGAGGGCGACGACCAGGTGGTAGAGCCCGATCGCGCGGCTCGCCCGCCCCGGCGGAGTCGTCACGATAAGCAGGAAACAGAGGCCGTAGAGGACGGCGACGCCCGCGTAGAAGCCGTACGGTCGGACCTCCGTTGCGACCAGCATAATCACGAGCGCGCCGACCAGGAGGTGAAACGCCGTCGACGGGAGGCGCCAGTCAACCCGGATCGGCACCGTCTCGCTGACGCCCGCGGAACTGCCACGAACCCGACGGGCGACCAGTGGCGCCGCGAGCAGCGGGACGGCGACGTACAGCCCCAGGATCGACAGGTTCGACAGCCCGAGCGCGAGCGGGATCCCGACGCCCAGCACGGCCGCTGCGACGAGCGCGGCCGAGAGCAGCCGAACCGGATCGAGGACGCTCCGGCTCATTCCGTCCTCCGATCCCGGCCGGAAGCCGGGCCGAGCGATTCCGTCTGGCGGTGGGACACGGTCGAGCGGCGGCTACGCGAACCACCGCGAAAAACGTTACAGGACGTTCGGCAGAATCGACAGCTTGTGGCGACGTAATCGGGTGCTGTCCCGTGATCATCAGCGCGATCCGGCGGAGGAACGCGTCCCGCCGCCGTCGATCGATAACTCGCGGTTACCACGTTCGATCGGGCGCAGTTCCCGCCCTCGAGCGGCGACAATATCGCGCTTCCCCGTGCGACGGTGCCGAACGCTATAGCATCGTCGTCCCGTCTCGCGAGCGATGGATCGGCGAACCGTCCTGCGAACGAGCGGCGCCGTCGCCGCGGCGGTGTTGCTGGCGGGGTGTCCGACCGACGACCCCGAGGACCCCGACGAACCGGACGGGCCGGAGGAGACGGAACCGGACGAACCACCTGAGGACGAGGAGCCGGAGGAGACCGTCGGGTTCGAGGACTCGCTCGAGGACCGCGTCGACGAGGACGACGAGAGCGTCGAGTTCGTCGGGCTCGAGTACGACGCGCTCGAGGCGCCGACCGAGGCCTATCGGGTCTGGTCGGGCGAGCCGACGGCGTTCTCGTTCGTCGACAACCACACCTTCGAGGGGGAGCGGGCGCTTCGCTGCGAGATCCCTCGCGGCGAGAGCAACGGGAGCAACGCCGCCTACTGGTTCCCCGCGAACGGCTACGGCCAGCCCCTCGAGGTTCGACAGCGGGCGATGATCCGACTGGGCGAGGACTGGACGATGGAGCCGAGCGACGTCTGTCGGTTCTGGGCGCTCGGGCTGAACACGGAGGCGGGGGAGCACGGGTCGGGCGGTCGCGGACGGCCCTCGGGTACCGACGGCTGGTCGAGCATGCTCGCGATCACGAACCGGGAGGGACGGTCGGCCGACGAGTACAAGCTCGCGGCCTACACCTACCACCTCGATCAGCCCTCGACCAGCGGCGAGTTCGAACTGACCGACGCCCGGCTGCCGGCCGACGAGTGGATCGCCCTCGAGACCGAGGTCGCGATGAACGCGGTCGCGGACGGCGAGGCGCTCGCCGACGGCGAGGCCCGGTGCTGGATCGACGGCGACCTCGCCTACGAGCGAACGGACTTCCGCTGGACGACGGTCGAGGAGCAGGCCGTCGAGTACGCCGGCCCGCTGGTGCGCTACGGCGGGAGCGAGACCGCGCCCGCGGACCTGTCGATCTACTACGACGAACACGAGCTGCTCGCGGCGGGGATCCCCGAGATTCCGCCCTACGACCAGCACCCGCACTTCGAGGATCCGGCGAACATGGACGCCTACGACGGGCGAGTAACGTACGCCAACGGCGCGGAGCGCGCGACCTACCGGCTGTTCGTCGACGGGACCCTCGTCCACACCGACTGGAGCAACGCCGACGGCCACCAGGCGACCTACAACGCGACCGTCGAGATCACACCCGCCGAGGAGTCCGAGAGCGGGTACGCGACCGCCGAGGCGACGGCCGAACCCGAGACCGTCGACGGCTACCTCTTCGACGGCGAGGTCGTCGGCCTCGAGGCCGACCCCCCGCCCGACGAGCTGTGGGTCGGCGGCGACGAGGTCGATCCCGGCGACTACCCCGACGAGCCTAGCGACGGGTGAACGCGACCATTTCGCGGTCGCCGGATCGACCCGCCTCGGCGGTCCCGGTCGGGAGTCGCTCGAGGAGGGCCGCCGGCGGCGTCAGCCACGCGCGGAGGTCCGAGCGATCGACGTTCCAGGGAACTCCCGGCCTCGTGACCGCGCGCACGCACTCGAGCAGTCGCTCCGCCTCCCGATTGCGGGCGTAGTAGTACAGCTCCCGGAGCGGGAACGTCATCTCCCCCGTCGGCTCCGGCGAGCGCTCGGGGAGGCGGTCCTCGAGCCCGAGCGTCGCCGCGACCAGCCGCGAGGCGAACCGGTAGCCGTGGGCGCTGGCCAGCGCGTAGGACGCCCAGAACTTCGGGTTGATCTCCATGAGGACGACCTCGCCGTCCGCGCGGCGCTTGCACTCGACGAGGGCGACGCCGTCCCACTCGAGCTCCCGGAGCAGGTCGCTCGCCGCCGACTCGAGATCGGGGTCCCGACGCAGCCGGAGGTGCGTACCGCTCCCGCCGCGGCGGGGGACCGACCGCAGCTCCTCGTGAGCCATCCGCAGTTCGACCGTCCCGCCCCTGCAGAACAGCCCGCAGCCGTCGGTCACACTCGAGCCGTCGATCGACTCCTGGACGAGCACCTCGCCGGTCGGCGACGCCTCCTCGAGGCGGTCGTAGACCTCCCAGAACCGGGTCGGATCGGCGACGCGGGCCGTCGTCTCGCCCCCGCCGCCGGCCTCCCGCCGCGCTTTGCAGAAGATCGGGAACTCGAGGGCCTCGAGCGCGCCCCGCTCCCGTCCCTCGGCGTCGAGGGTCTCGACGAGGCTCGAGTAGTCGATCGGAACGTCGATTCCGACCCGTTCGGCCAGGGCCATCGTCGCCGTCTTGTCGGCGGCGGTCTCGAAGGCGTCTGGATCGGGAAGACACGCCGCTGTGGAGTCGGGAAGTTCATCGCGGGCGGACTGGAGGGCAGCGGCCGATTCGTATCCGACTGGAAGCACGAGTTGCGGGCGGGTCGCCTCGAGGACGGCCCACAGCGCCTCGATGTAGTCCGGATCGTCGGGCGAGGGGATCGTGACTGCGACGTCGCAGTACCGCGACCGGCAGAGACGGCTGTACCGGGAGGTCCCGGCGCCGACGATCGTCGCCTCGAGATCGCTCGAGAGTTCGCCGGCGATCGTCAGCGAGGTTGGATAGTCTCCGTCGAGGACCAGCACTCGCGGCCCCGGTGGCATAGGTCGAGGGCGACGGCCACGGGGAAAGCGGTCCCGATCGTCACAGCTTCGGTCGGCGGGTAATCCCGTTTTTCTCGCCGTCGTCGGTTCGGCGAGCGATCGCGATCACCCGTCCCGCCGTGTCTAACTCGTGATTGACCGCGGTGAACCGCGTGTTGTTCGGCGTAACGAACGATTGGGACCGGAGTATCTACGCGGTCGGATCCGGTCAAACCTAACACAGGATCCGGCCAGTCAGAATCAGTTTCGGATTTTATTACAGTCTTTCGAAAGGGAAAATTGATAACCGTCGTTTCCCGTTTCCCGACCGCATGGAACGACAGCACCCGGCTCGAGACCGAACCGACGAGACGCGTAACGACGGATTTCGCGGGCGTAACGGCGAGGTTCTCGGCCGGCGATCGTACCTCGGACTCGCTGGCGGGACACTGGCCGCGCTCGGCGTCGGTACCGGCGCGGGCGCGAGCGGGACCGCGGCAGCCGAAACCGACTCGCGGGTGATCGACGTCGACTACGACGAGTACGCGAGTCCGGGGGAGGTGTACGACGTCAACGACGTCCGGGGATCGCACGAACCGGAGTTCGTCGCGGATCGGGCGACGAGCAACGAGCGCTCGCTGCGAACGGAGTTCACCGGCGACTCGAAGATCGCGAACTGCGAGTACCGCCTCCCCGACCACGTCGGCGGACAACAGGACGAGATCTACACCCGGTTTACCGTCTACCCCGAGGGGTTCGATCTGGGCGCCGACGACACGGTTCGGATGTTCTGGGCGCCGCTGACCAACGGCGGGGGCTCCTCGGGCGGCGGCGCGGCCGACGGGCAGAACGGCTGGTCGAACGCGATCGGATTCGCCAACCGGAACGACTCGCCCGCGCCGGAGGGGTACAAGTTCTTCTCGTACTCCTATCACATGGACGGCTCGGGCGACTTTCAGATGACCGACGCCGTCGTCGAGATGGACGACTGGAACGAGATCGAGTGTTACGTCGAGACGAACTCCTACGACGGCGGAACCGCTGAGGCCGACGGGACGATGCGCTACTGGGTCAACGGCGAGCTCGCGTTCGAGGACACCTCGATGCGCTTCACCGCGAGCGACGACAACCGCATCGAGGCTGTCGGCCCGCTGGGCTACATCGTCGGCAGCGGCGGCGGTGCGCTCTACTACGGCGAACACCAGCTCGGCCTCGGAACGGGCCGCGAGGAGGCTCGAGCGCGACTCGAGTAACAGGTTTCGTTATTCAGAATATCTTGTGAAACGGCTGTTATTAAGATAGGCGTATGGAACGGAGAGGAATACGCCGAGCGAAGCGAGGCGTTTCACCGACGGCGAGCCCCGTGGGCGAGCCGTCGGCCTTTTTTCATCGAAGTTTTTTGCCGGGGGTTGAGGCTGACGCCTCGGCGTCAGCCGATGCCCTCGGTAAAAAAGTTCGCTGTACGTAACGAATTGTCCACTTCGGATCCACTCTCCGTGCTGATCGACGTAGCCGGACTACTTTTTCCGCTGTTACACGACCAGCGAGCCCGCCAGCCCGAGCAGCGCCACGCCGAGGGCGAACTTGAGCCGGCCCGGCTCGGTCCGGTGGGCGACCCACCAGCCGATCCCGACGCCGGCGAGGTAGGCCAGCGTGATCGGAACGAACAGCGAGGTGACGATCGCGTCCAGCAGCAGGTAGTTGACGGCCGTAAACAGCGCCGTCGCGACGACGACGACCTGCGTGATCGCGATGGTCGCGAGCATCGGCACGCCCACCAGCACCAGCGCGGGCGCCGACAGCGCTGCCCCGCCGATCCCCAGCAGGCCGCCCGCGACGCCGATCACGAGCCCGACGGCGACGAAGCCGACGGTGTCCCACCCGCCCCGACCGAGTTCGACGCGCGGCTCGAGGTCGTGGTACTCCCGATACAGGATCGTGGCGCCGACGACGGCGAGCAGTCCGGAGAGGAGGAGGCCGTACAGCGCCCGCGAGAGGTAGGCGTTGGCCTGTACGCCCACCCAGGTGCCCGCCGCGGCGGCCGCGCTGACGACGCCCGCGATCCACCAGTCGATCTCGCCCGAGCGGGCGTAGATGAGGCTGCCCAGCAACGCGCCGATCGTGAAGACGGCGCTCGAGGTGCCCGCGACCTCGGCGCTCGAGAGCGGCGTCGTGAGGTAGAGCCCGGTGACGATGAGGATGCCCCCGGGGCCGATCGTGGCGACGATGATTCCGCCGAGGAAGGCCAGGGCGACCAGCGCGACCAGCACTTCGGTAGCGACGACCACGTGTCTCGGTCGGCCGTACTCGGCAGACGTGGGTAGGGGTTGGCCTTGCTTGGCAACGGTCGGCCGAGGGTATGTTCGGGCGGCTCCGGCAGGGGTGTGTGCGGTCGGTTCCGTCGGTGGCGGAACGACCAGCCTAGTAGAACAACGCCGGCAGCGCGAGCGCGACGCCGTTCGTCCAGCCGAAGCCGAACTGCAGCGGGTACTCCCCGCCTCCGCCGGCGCCGGAACCGGTGCCGTCGGTGACGTCGTACTTCTCGAGCATCAGTCCGCTGCGATCGAAGACGTCGCGGTTGAGGTCGAGCCACCGGCCGGCGATCGTCTCCGCCAGCTCGTCGTAGCCGTACTGCCGGAGGCCCACGGCCGCCATCCAGTGCAGCGGCGCCCAGCCGTTCGGATAGTCCCACTGTTCGCCCGACGCCGTCAACGTCGTCACCAGCCCGCCCGAGTGGAGAAAGCGCTCCTCGAGGTGGGCCGCGACCGCGGCCGCCTGCTGATCCGTCGCCAGCCCGCAAAACAGCGGGACGACGGCCGCCAGCGACCAGCTGTCGGTTCGTCGCTCCTCGGTCCAGCAGTAGTCGAAATAAAAGCCCGCCTCGTCGTCCCAGCAGTAGGCGTCGATCGCCCGGCGTCGCTCGTATGCGGCTCGAGCGTAGCGGTCCGCCCGATCGGGGTTGCCGGCGCCTCGCTCCCACCGCGCGAGTTTGTCCTCCATCGCGTAACACAGCGCGTTCAGATCGACCGGGAGCAGCTCCGTCGTCCGGATCGATGTCAGGTCGTCCTCGTCGGCGAGCCACCGGCTGCTGAAGTCCCAGCCCGACTCGCAGGCGGCCCGGACGTCACGGTAGAGCCGCCGCTCCTCCCGATCGGCCTCCTCTGCAAGGGCGACGTCCTCACGATAGGACTCCTCGCGCGGAGCGGCGCGGTCGTCCCAATACCGGTTGAGCGCTCCCTCGTCGGTCCGAACGACGCGACGGGTCGCGCGGTCGTCTGCCGTCGCGGTCTTGGTGCCGTCCATCCAGAACTCGTGTTCGCGTCGCAGCGCCGGGAGGTAGGGTTCGATCGATTCGAGCCCGCGCTCGCTCTCGAGAATGTCGAGAAGGTGACAGAACATCGGCGGGTTCGATCGGCTCGAGTAGTAGAGGCGATTCCCGTTCGGGACGCAGCCGTACTCCTCGATGAGCGCCGCGTTGTTCTTGGCAAGTTCGTCGATGAGGTCGATCCGGCCCGTCACGGCGAGTCCGGTCGCGGCGAAGTACGTATCCCAGTAGTAGCTCTCCCGGAACCGTCCGCCGGGGATCACGTACCGGCCCGGCACCGAGAGCAGCGTGCTCCGCTCGGACTCCTCGCTGGGCTGTCGAATGAGGTGTTTCCACAGCTCGTCGATGTAGCGCTCCATCGAGATCCTCGAGGGGTCGGCGGCGGTGACGGGATCCTCCGGGTGTCTGAAGCTGTCGGCGACGAACGTCTCGAGGTCGAACTCCGGTTCGGTTCGTTCGCGCTCGAAGCGGTCCCTGATCGCCTCGACCTCGTTCTCGGGAATCGTATCGACGAACGTCTTCGAGTCGTCAAACGTCTCCGAGAGTTGCACCCGCTCGAAGAGCTCGCCGGCGAGTTGGGGATACGACGCGAACGAGGACATGTTTGTTACTATTGTAGTAATTCGTTTCAATCTATCGTGTTCCGCTCGAGGAAATACCCGCCGGTCGCTCCAACGGCACCGCACCGATGCGAGCGACGTCACTACCCCGAGGCGCTGTCGCCGCGTCATTCCTCCCGAAATCTCCGAACGATCGGTGACGACACTCTCGTTCCGTTCGACGTCCGATGGGGGTACCGGTTACTGCCGTGACGACGCCTCCCGCCGGGCCTCGAGCAGCTCGTAACACTCCCGACAGGGGCCGATCCAGGCCCCCATCGCCTTCGCCTCGCGGATCAGTCGCTCGTAGAGCGTTCGGTAGCCCGGAAACTCGTCCTCGTTCATGTACCGGGGGTGCCAGAGCACGGTCATCACGGCGCCGTGGTCGTGGGCCTCCTCGAGCAGCCGTCGACACTCCCGCCAGGCCCACTCGAGGGAGGGCGCCGAGGGGAGCAGCGCCCGCTCCATCAGCGTCAGCGGGAAGACGACGAACGAGTCGTCGAACGGTCGTAACACGTCGTAGCGTCCGTCGAACCCGTAGCGCGTGCTCGAGCCGTAGCTGGCGTCGTACTCGAGGCCGATCGCGCGGTGGTGGGCCCAGCTGCGCCGGCCGACTAGGTTCAGGTAGTGTTGACGGCCGCCGACCACGCTTCCCTCCAGAATGCCCTCGAGCGTGCGTTTCTCCGCTCGCAGCCGCTCCCGGTCGTCCGCGGACTCATAGGAGCCGTGCAGCCCGACCTCCCAGCCTCCGCGCTCGAGGGTTCGGAAGACCTCGGCGAGCTCCGGATCCGTGGGGTCGTACCGCCCCGCATAGAGCGTCCAGCTCTCCGGCCGGAGCCACTCCCGCGGGGACCGATCCAACAGCGACTGCTCGTCGAGGACGTACCACGACGAGCGGACGTCGAGTTCGTCCTCGAGGGCCATCAACTCCTCGAACTGCCAGTAGGGTCGGTCGCCGGTAACGAGCGAGCGCAGGTGCGAGGGGTCGCGCTCGAGGACGGCGTAGTACGGCGCCTGGTAGGTCTTGTACACTCGATCGACGTCGTGGGTGAGACAGAGCGCAAACTCCCCCGGAACGGCCGTGTCGGTCACCGCTGGATCACCTCCGGGACAACCGATTCAGTCATCGTCGGACCACTTCCGGAACGACTGGTGCCGCCGGCTCCGTCGATTGCCCGTCCCGGACGGCGTCCTCGACGGCGCCGACGATGACGTCGGTCGTGTCGACCGTCTCCTCGAGGACTCGCCGTCGTCGACGCGTCCAGGTCGACTCGCGGATCCGAAGCAACTCCCGCGCGTGCGAGAGAACCTCGATCGGACGAACGTCCGCAGAGAGCCACCGCAGCAGCCGGTACCGCGCCTCGAGCTCCTCGAGAACGCCCGCCCGGAGCCCCGAGACGTAGATCGCGGGCGTCCCGAGCAGCGCGCTCTCGGTCGCCATCGTCGCGCCCTCGCCGAGAAACAGGTCGGCTCGAGCGAGGAGGTCGTGGATCCGGTCGGGGGCGATCGCGAGTCGACGGGTCTCGAGGGACGGCGGCAGCCGACCCTCCGCGGTGACGCGAACGGTCGCGCCGAAGCGCTCGAGGCCGGCGATCACCCGCTCGAGGTCGGACAGCCCGCTCCGGCCGACGTCGTGGGCGGCCGTCCAGGAGACGAGCCGGACCACGACGAGCGGCTCCTCGTCGCCGATCCCGGCCAGCCCGACGGGAGCGGGAGCGAACCGACCGGGCCGGAGGTACGCCAGCTCGTGGTAGCCGGGGTATCGGCGGTGGTGGGCACCGTACTCGTCCCAGAACGCCGTCGGCGTGTAGAGCCGATCGGCCAGCGGGAGCGAGACGGCGTTTTGCACCGCCGCGTGCTCGGTGTCGGTAAAGAGGATTCCCTCGCAGTCGGCGAGCCTCGCCGCGTGGGCCACCGCCGGCTCGCCGATCCCGACGATCGCGGCGGGCTCGAGACGGCGAACGCGGCGAATGATCTCGTACTCGTAGCGGGGCTGAACCGAGAGCAGTCCCAGCGGCGACTCGACGGAGCCGGCGATCCGCCGATGGGCGATGCCGTAGCGCTCGAGCAGTTCGCGGGCCAACTCGCGCTCCCGAACGAGAACGCGGACGTCGTACCCCCGCTCGCGTAGCTCGCCGATCGCGTGTCTGAAGAAGTGGACGTGGGCGGGGTGTTGGATCGTGACGACGACGCGCTCGCTCATCGAAGCACCTCCAGGGGCGCGTTCAGGCGCTTCTCGAGGCGAGCCGCAAGCGCCAACAGCGCCGTCCCCGCGATCGCCAGGAACGCAGCGCGTCCGAGCGCGACCGAACCCCGACCGCTGGCGCGCGATCGACGACCGAGAACCCACCGCACCCCCTCGAGGGCGCTCCCGCCGAGGGCGAACGCACCGAGCGCGTACGACAGCGAGACGGGGTGTCGCTTCCGGAACGGGTACCGCCTCGCGAGTCGCCGGACGAACGTGCGAACGAGCAGCGCCGACACCGTCGGCACGTACGTCGCGTACGCGATCGACGACTCCTCGTCGCCGTACCGGGCGGGGATCGGGACGTCGGCGACGCGAAGCCCCGCGGCGTTACACCGGGCGAGCAGGTCGTTGGGGTAGCCGTACCGATCGTAGACCGCGTCGAGGTCGAGCGCGTCGAGCGCGCGCCGGGAGATCGCGGCGTACCCGTTCTGCGGGTCGCCGATCCGCCAGTACCCCGAAGCGACTCGAGTCAGAAGGGTCAGGATCGCGTTCCCGACCAGCCGGAACCGGGGCATCTCCGCCCTGTAGACGCCGTCGGTCAGCCGGTTCCCCTTCGCGTAGTCGGCCTCGCCGTCGACGATCGGGTCCAGCAGCGCGGGCAGGTACGCGGGATCCATCTGACCGTCCCCGGCCATCACCGCGGTCACGTCGATCCCGTCGGCGACCGCCCGGCGGTACCCCGTCGCGATCGCGGCGCCGACGCCGCGGTTTCGCTCGTGACGGATCGGAACGATCCGCCGCCCGAACGCCGCGTCGTTGGCGACAAGCGTGCCCCGACCACGATCGGCCGCCGCGTCGCGGTTGAGTCGGGTCGCGCGATCGGTGATCTCAAGCCAGGTGCGGTCCCTCGAGCGATCGTCGACCGCGTAGACCCGATCGACGTAGTCGGGGATCGTCTCGAGAACCTCGCCGACGAACCCCGCCTCGTCGTACGCCGGGACGACGACGCCGATCGTTCGCCCGCCGTACATCAGCCCGCCCCTCGCCGGTTTCGGCGCCGCGACCGATCGCGTGTCTGCGGATCAGTCATGGAGCACCTCCAGATCGGCTCGCGGTCGTTCGGGACGTTCCCCTGCCTCGATACGCCGTGCGATCTCGAGGGCAGCGAGCCCGTCATCGATCGTCACCTCGGGGGTCGACCCCGTCCGGACAACCTCGAGAAACGACGCGAGTTCGTTTCGAAGGGGTTCGTCGTTCGGAACCCGTACCCGTTCGATCAGGCTCTCGTGTCTGAACCGGACCCCCTCCGCGCGCTCGACGTACTCGGGGACCGACCGCCGGTGGATCTCGATCGACTGCTCGAGGTAGTCGACCGCGACGAGACACTCCTCGGCGGTGATCTCGAGGGTCCGGACCTTCCGCTGAGTCAGCCGGCTCGCGGTCAGCGACGCCATCGCCTCGGGAAACTCGAGGAGGGCACCGGCGTGGCGGTTTCCGGCGGCGCCACAACCGGTGACGTCGACGGGCTCCTCGCCGAGCAAGGCGAGGACGACGTCGATGTCGTGGATCATCAGGTCGAGGACGGCGCTGTCCTCGATCCGCCGAGCGGGCGGTGGGCCGAGTCGGCGAGCAGTGAGGGCGACGACCGACAGCCCCCCGACGATCTCGGCGAGCGTTTCGACGGCCGGATTGAACCGCTCGACGTGACCGACCTGAACGGGGACGTCCGCCGCGTCGGCTCTCGCGAGGAGTTCCTGGCCCGTCTCGGGATCGGCGACGACCGGTTTCTCGACGAGAATCGGGACTCCCGCCTCGAGACAGGTCGTCGCGACCGAGTGGTGGTGGGCCGTCGGAACCGCAACCGAGACGGCGTCGACCCGCTCGAGCAGCGCCTCGAGACCGACAGCGACGGTTCCGTGGCGCTCGGCGACGGTCCTCGCTCGCTCGGCGTCGACGTCGAAGACGCCGACGAGGGTCGCCCCCTCGAGGTCGTCGTACACCCGGGCGTGGTGTTGGCCCATCGTGCCGACGCCGATTACGCCGACGGCGAGCGGGCGTTCAGCCGTCATCGGACGCGATCACCTCCGTCAGGTAGTCGAGGCCGGCCTCCGAGCGCGTCGGGTGGACGGAAAGTGAGAACCGCGATCCGTCGTGGATACGCCGGCGGACGTTCGAACTGCGGCCGGTCGGCCCCCGTCGGAACGTTCGTTCGCGGATCGGCACGAGGCGGCCGATCTGGGACCGATCGCCGTCAGCGACATCGTCGCAGACGATCGTTCCCGGTCCAACGACCGGATCGGCCCCGACTCTCGACGGCTGAGAGCCGGCGCGGTACGTGCAGACGACCATCCTGGTGGGCAACGCTCGCTTGCTTTGTGATCCCTCGCTCATGTTCTCTCGCCATGGGTAGAGGGTTTCAAAAGCCGAAACGATCGTTCCGGGCGTTAACACGCTCGATTCTGGCACAACGAGTCACTGTGTCTCGGTCGCCGGCGTGGCGCCGCTCACGGCGCGGGGGTCCCGTGGTCGGCGACCGCTCGAGGACGGTCGCGGGTCGTTCCGGCGACGCGACGTCTCGGTTTCGGTCCGAAAACCACCAGTAGGTATCGAAGAGGCGGTCGCAACCGGCAGTATCGATAGATCGGCGATCGACCGCCCGATTTCGAATTTCGGTATTACTCCTGGTGGGGAGGTCAGAACTCGCCGTTTCGAGACCGCAGCGGGACCGAAACGGTTCCGACGACCCGACCGACTCGGTCGGTGCAGTCACACTCCAGCCACGCTGCTCGTCGGCCGGCCGAAACCGTTACTGCGAGGGAGTCGACGAGCGGTACGTACGCACGATCGAGAGGATACCTCGCACCGTTCGGTGGCCTGCTGTTCACGGCGTTTGCCGACTCGGCTGCCGGGGCTCCCGTGGGACGACAGTGGCGTTCGGCTATCGTACTCACCACTCGAGTGCGAGCAGCTACCGATTCGTCGGTATCGATCACCGTCCCGTCGATCGGGAACTCGTCCTCTCGGCGGTCGAAGTCTCGGGCTCGAGGACGGGCGGTGATTCGGCGGCGGGCACTTCTCATCGACACCCGTCGGACGAACTCCCGCTCGTCGCGAGTGGATCGCGACGAGCTGTCGGTACACGGGACCGTCGTCGAAACCACGTCGGTCACACTCGATTACCTGAACGGTTACGGAACAATCTATCGTTTGAAATAACATACGGTATAGTTGACTAGTTATATGTTACACACTCTCTTATGACACGCCGTGACATATACACGTCGTTGAACTCCGAACTGTAGGCGACGTTGAGGCGCTAATCGACTCTTCCCGTAAAGTACGCCCTCACTCTCCGTCTGATTCGCTCACTGCCGTTGGCAGTCGAGAGGAGAGAGTCGGCACGGTGGCCGAATCCTCCCGTGAAACGGCCTTTTTCGGTGTCGGTACACTACTCGCTCAGTCCGAGGAGTCTCGTGTTTCCGTTTCGAACGCAGTATAGTATAATAGTCCGCTCGATGAAACTCCGGAGTTCTTTCCTAGAAACCAAGACCGTTTCCGCCCCTCAAAGGGAGGCTTGTCATACAGTATATTGGACCACTGTTGAAACGATGGTCGTGGTTTAATACGGGCACCATAGACGGCCAAAACGAGCACTCACGGGGAGGTGGTGATACACGCCCTGAACTACGGGGCGCCACCAAGAGTCGAAGCCACTGGCGACGCCATCCACCCCTACGTGCTCGGAGAAGAAAAAATGAGCGACAAAGAAAAATACTCACGACGAGGCGTTACGGCACTTGTGGCAGGACTGCTCTTCACCGGATCCGCCGGAACTGCTGCAGCTAGCAAGAACGGAAAAGGCCGAGGTAACGGAAAAGGCCGAGGTAACGGAAAAGGCCGAGGTAACGGAAAAGGCCGAGGTAACGGAAAAGGCCGAGGTAACGGAAAAGGCCGAGGTAACGGAAAAGGCCGAGGTAACGGAAAAGGCCGAGGTAACGGAAAAGGCCAAGATCGCGGAAAAGGCCGAGATCGCGGAAAAGGCCGAGATCGCCGAGGACACCGGGGCCACGGCCAGCGACAGAGCCAGAACGTGCGCCAATCTAACGAGGCGTACAACAGCGGCAACGCCAAAGCGTCGGCGGGCAAGGGTGGAGATGCCTACGCCGAAGGCTCCAACGTCCAGGAGAACTGGAACGAACAGCGCCAGCGCGGCCGCCGCGGTCGCGGACGAGGAGGCGGCCAGCAGCAACACCAGAACGTGCACCAGTCCAACAAGGCGGTCAACAGCGGCAACGCCAAAGCGTCGGCAAGTAAGGGCGGAAAGGCGACGGCTATAGGCAACAACGAGCAGTACAACTCGAACTCCCAGAGCCAGCGCTAACGCGAGCAACCGAGATGTAATCGACCTCTCGGCCGGGTGATGGAATCGCTATTCGTTCCGGTCGCTTTTTTGAATCGATCCCGAGCAGGTACGTCTACGTCGGCCGCCGAATCTCCGAGCGGTCTCGCCAAGCGAGATGGGAGAGAGTTTCAACGGCTACTATAACGACGTCGCCGCGGACCCACGAACAGGATCGGTTGCAAGCCCGTCGATTTCGACGTAACGGTACCCGGATTCGCGTCTCAGTACCTTGTCTCTCACACTCCCGTGAGCCAGTCTCGGATCGTGTCGCCGGTGTCGTCCCGTCGAAAACACCCGGCCGTCGGACTGGACAACAGTAGCGGCCCAGGGATATGTCACGAGAGTCAATGTGTTTCGGGCCGCTCGCCGGCCAGTAGCAAGTCGTTGTCTCTCCCTACCGGCGGTCGGCAGTTCGTTCGAGCGTTCAAGTTGCGACTACCGGTGAAACGATTTCGGCTGTTCAAACCGAATCGGGTCGATCGACGAACTAGCGAGGTTCCGATCGAGAGCGCTCGATGGAGACGGAACCGATACGACTCGGCGGAAAGCGAGCGGGATACTCCTCGGACTGGAAGCTCCTGCTGACGTTCCGGGGAGCGGTACCACTCGTAGCCGTCCGAGAGACGGCGAACGACCAGCAGTCACAGATTACACCATGACCGAAACCGAATTTCCCTGGGGAACGGTAACCCACGAGACCGAGTCGAAAACCGGAGAAACGACCGTCGAGATAACCGTCGAGTCCGAAGACAGCGTCTCGGTCGCGACGATCGCAGCTCCCGACGCGACGAACGTCTTCCTCGACGGGAACGGCCCGAGTGACGACGAGCGAGACCTCGAGGCGGAGACGTTCCAGTGGGGGGCAGTGACTTACGAGAGCGATCCCGACGCCGGCGCAACCGACGTCAAAGTGATCGTCGACGCCGAAGACGACATCGACCTCTCGGTGACCACGATTTCCGACGGCGCCGAGTCGACCTCGAGGTCGACCGTCCGGACCGACGACTTCGGTGACCAGTTCTCGGACACCGCAAGTACGGCCGTCTCCCAATCCAGCAGCACGTCGGTCACCCGTTCGACGAACGTGTCACGATCTTCGAACGTCTCGCAGTCTTCGAATGTCTCACAGTCGACGAACGTCTCGCAGTCTTCGACCACGTCGTCCGGAGACGACCGGGACGATCCGACCTCGATCCCGATCGACGACACCGGCGACGAGGACGAGTGAACCGTCCGCCCTACTCGCCCAGGATCGCTGTCGTTCGCTCCTCGAGGATTGGAAGAAAGTTTCTATCGAAGGCGCTCGAAGCGGTCGACCGCGAACGAATCGGCGGCGGACGCCGTCTCGTCAACGCTCGGTCTCTTCGTCCAGGAGTGCGGATTCGGCGCGGCGAGCGACCTCCCGAACCGGGAGGCCGCTCTCTCGAGCCACTCGCGCCGCGTCGTCGTACTCGGCGCTGACGTCGTAGATATCACCGTCGGCGTCGCTCGCGAGTTTGACTGTCACCTCGTAGCTCCCGCCCTCGAGCTCGAGTTCGACGGTCTCGAACTCCCGGTCGGCGATCCAGCGGTGGGTCGCGCCCGCCTCCCTGATCCCGAGGGTGCCGGTCTCCTCGGCTAGCGTTCGCGCAACTCGCTTTCGGTCCTCGGGTTTGCAGATCACCTTCACGAGATGGCCGGGTCGGGACTTCTTCATCGTCACCGGGACGATCGTAACATCGCGCGCGCCCGCGTCCGCGAGCGTCTCCTGAAGACCGCCGAGCACCTCCGGCGTCGCGTCGTCGAGGTTCGTCTCGAGGACGGCAATGTCGTCGCGGACGAGTTCGCTGCCGCCGTCACCCACCAGCACTCGAAGCACGTTCGGATGTGGATCGAGATCGTAGCCGCCGGCACCGTACCCGGCGGACTCGAGCTCCAGTGCGGGCAGCGACTCCACGCCGTCGGCGAGGTGACCCAGAATCGCCGCCCCGGTCGGCGTCAGCAGTTCGGCGTCGACGGGACCACCCTGCAGCGACCAGTCGGCTTGCTCGGTGATTTCGACGACTGCAGGGGTGGGGACGGGGTACTCGCCGTGACTCATGCCGACGCTGCCGCCGCCGGTCGACAGCGGGGTCGTGACGATTCGCTCGGGCTCGAGGTCGTGAACGAGCGCGACCGCACCGACGACGTCGGCGATGGCGTCGTCGGCGCCGACCTCGTGGAAGTGGATTTCCTCGAGGGATTCGCCGTGGACGCTCGCCTCGGCCTCGCTGAGCAGCTCGAAGATCGCGAGGGCATCGCGTTCGATCGCGTCGTCGAGACCCATTCCCTCGACGATCCTACGGACCTCGAGGTAGCTGCGGTGGGGGCCGTGGCCCTCGGCTGGAACCGCGTCGCTCGAGTCGTCGTGGTCGTGAACGTGGCCGTGGCCATGCTGATCCGGATCGTTATCGTCGT
This sequence comes from Natronococcus roseus, assembly GCF_043677095.1. Classification (NCBI taxonomy): domain Archaea; kingdom Methanobacteriati; phylum Methanobacteriota; class Halobacteria; order Halobacteriales; family Natrialbaceae; genus Natronococcus; species Natronococcus roseus. The sequence continues at coordinate 112,448 of NZ_JBHLJR010000005.1, read as the reverse complement.
GGTCGTGGGCGTGTCCGTAGCCGTGGGATTCCGAGTCTCCTCGATCGTGATCGTGGACGTGACCGTGGCTCCCCTCGTGAGAACCCGAGTCGGATCCCTCGTCGGCATCTGTCAGCACGACGTCGACGGTCGTCGCCGCGATCCCGCACTTGACGGCGTCGTCGATCCGGTACTCGAGGTCGAGTTCGTTCGTGACGGGCTCGAGGGCGGCCGGATCGGCGCCGGCGTCGAGCAACGCGGCGAGGAGCATGTCGCCGCTTGCACCCAGTCGGCCGTCGAACGCGAGCGTGTGCATACTCGTAGGGGCGGCTGGCGCGGGCAAAAAGCCACCCTCTTTGCGGGCGGAAGGGGCGCCCGCGACCGAAGGCGGTACCTCTATGTGTCTTGCCACCTCAGTTAGATGTGGTGACAACTAGCACGGTGTGGGTTCACGGTAGCAAAAAGCCTATCCGGTACCGAATCGGAATCACTGACATCGCCGTCCATCCCGAATCATGAACGAAGTCCAACTGGAGGTTGCGAAAGCGTACCCGAACGACTCGGGTCGCGGTATCGCCCGACTCGACCCGGACACGCTGTTACATCTAAAGCTGAGTCCGGGCGACATCATCGAGATCGAAGGCGCGGATACGACCGCCGCGAAGGTGTGGCGTGCGGATCGACAGGACTGGAACACGGACACCGTCCGGATCGACGGCTTCACCCGACAGAACGCCGACGTCGGTATCGGCGAGCGAGTGACGATCCGGAAGGCCGAGGCGACGAAGGCCGACGAACTCGTCCTCGCACCGCCCGAGGAGGCGTCGGTCCAGTTCGGTTCCGACGCCGCCGGCATGGTCAAACGCCAGATCCTCAAGCGCCCGGTCGTCGGCCGCGACATCGTCCCCGTGATGAGCTCGACGAACCACCCCTTCATGCGCTCGCCCGGCCAGGCGATCCCGCTGATCGCCGTCGAGACTGAGCCCGAGGGTGTGGTTTTGATCACCGAAGACACCGACGTCGAACTCCGCGAGGAACCCATCAGCGGTTTCGAAAAGACCGGCGGCGGGATCACCTACGAGGACATCGGGGGCCTGCAAGACGAGATCCAGCGGGTCCGCGAGATGGTCGAGCTGCCGATGAAACATCCCCAGATCTTCAAGAAGCTGGGGATCGAGCCGCCACAGGGCGTGTTGCTACACGGCCCGCCCGGCACGGGGAAGACCCTGCTCGCCAAAGCGGTGGCCAACGAGACCTCGGCGAGTTTCTTCTCCATCGCCGGACCGGAGATCATCTCGAAGTACTACGGGGAAAGCGAACAGCAGCTCAGGGAGATCTTCGAGGACGCAAGCGAGGAGTCGCCCGCGATCATCTTCATCGACGAACTCGACTCCATCGCACCCAAACGGGAGGACGTGACCGGCGAGGTCGAGCGCCGGGTCGTCGCCCAGCTGCTGACGATGATGGACGGCCTCGAGGCCCGCGGCCAGGTGATCGTCATCGCCGCGACCAACCGGGTCGACAGCGTCGACCCCGCCCTGCGTCGGCCGGGTCGGTTCGACCGCGAGATCGAGATCGGCGTCCCCGACGAGGTAGGTCGCGAGGAGATCCTCCAGATCCACACGCGCGGGATGCCGCTGTCGGACGACGTGGATCTGGCCCACATGGCCGACGAAACCCACGGCTTCGTCGGCGCCGACATCGAGAGTCTGACCAAGGAGGCCGCGATGAAGGCCCTGCGCCGATACCTCCCGGAGATCGACCTGGACGAGGAGGACATTCCGCCGAGTCTGATCGACCGGATGATCGTCAAGCGCCAGGACTTCCGCGGCGCCCTGAACGAGGTCGAGCCCTCGGCGATGCGGGAGGTGCTCGTCGAGCTGCCGAAGATCTCCTGGGACGACGTCGGCGGACTCCACACCGCGAAGGAGCAGGTCCAGGAGTCCGTCGAGTGGCCGCTGAACAACCCCGAGCGGTTCGAGCGACTGGGGATCGATCCGCCGGCGGGCGTCCTGCTGTACGGACCGCCGGGCACCGGGAAGACGCTGATGGCGAAAGCCGTCGCCAACGAGACCAACGCCAACTTCATCTCGGTCCGGGGCCCACAGCTGCTCAGCAAGTGGGTCGGCGAGTCCGAGAAGGCGATCCGCCAGACCTTCCGCAAAGCGCGGCAGGTGTCGCCGACGGTGATCTTCTTCGACGAGCTCGACGCGCTGGCGCCCGGCCGCGGCGGCGAGACCGGGTCGAACGTCTCCGAACGGGTCGTCAATCAACTCCTCACGGAACTCGACGGCCTCGAGGAGATGGAGAACGTGATGGTCATCGGCGCGACCAACCGACCCGACATGATCGACCCCGCTCTGTTGCGCTCGGGGCGGTTCGACCGGCTGGTGATGATCGGCGAGCCCGACATCGAGGGTCGCGAACGGATCCTCGACATCCACACCGAGGGGACGCCGATGGCCGCGGACGTCAACCTCCAGGAGATCGCCGAGATCACCGACGGCTACGTCGGCAGCGACCTCGAGTCGATCGCCCGCGAGGCCGCCATCGAGGCGCTCCGGGAGGACCACGAGGCCGACACCGTCGAGATGCGTCACTTCCGGCAGGCCATGGAGAACGTCCGCCCGACGATCACCGACGACATCCTCGACTACTACGAGCGGATCGAGGAGGAGTTCCAGGGCGGCTCGAGCGGCCCGGATCCGACCGGTCGCCGCGGCAGCCGGATCGGGTTCCAGTAGCGACTCGACCTCCCTTCTGCTGACGATAGGGTTCGATTTACGCTCCGTTCGATCGCTACCGGCTCGGTTTCCGAACGGTTTCGTTCCCGCGACGACGCCGCGCCGCCAGGCGGTTCGGACGGTTCGATGTTCGTTTCCGGTGGTTCGATCGATCGTTCGCTCGGCCAAACAGCTGGAACCCCTAGCTACACAGTCATATTCTCGAGCCGTGGCTCTGAGGGCGCGTTGCGGGCGCAACCGCTCTCACCGACCGCGAGTCCGCGTTCGGTTCGGTTCAGTTCGACCCTTATTCGGATGAACCGTCCACAACCGATCGAAACGGTCGCGCCGATATATGTGACGCCGAGTGGGAACGCGAGTCGTGGTCAGGTGTTTCGATGGCTAACTCTTCAACGACTCACGACTCCCGCGCCGAGGGACGGGACGGCGATCGGCTCCTCGAGCGACTCGCCCCCCACGTCGCCGACTCCGTTCGGAAGGCCGGCTTCTGGTCGGCGATCGTGCTCCCCTTTCTGTACGTCCCGCTGCTGGCGACCGGCCTGTCGACGGCGACCGAGACCGCCACGTTTCTGGCCCTGCTCGGGCTCAACCTCGCCGCGCTCTACGTCGGCCACGCGTACGGTCGGTAGGGCGCGCCGTTAGCTCGATCCCCACCGCCTGACCGCGGCGACCTCCTGGCCGATCGCACGACGCTTCACGAGGACGAACCCGCAGGCGATCAGCGCGAACCCGGCAATCGTCGCCGCATCGATCACCTCGCCGAGGTACAGCCAGCCGACGATCGCCGTGAACACCGGGGCGACGTAGGAGACCATGTTGATCTCGACGGCGCCGAGTCGCTCGAGCAGATCGAAGTACAGCAGAAAGCCGAGCGCGCTCGCGACGATCGAGAGGTACGCGAGCGCCCCGATCGCCTCGAGATCGGTCCAGGTGGCCGGCTCGATCGGCTCGCGGAGGCCGAGGCTCACGAGGTGCATCAGGGCTGCCCCGCCGAGCATCGACCAGGCCTCCATCGTCTCGATCGGCAGATCGGCCTCGAGCCGCCTCGTGAGGACGCTGCCGAGCGCGAACGCCGCGGCCGCACAGAACACCAGCAGCTTCGCGACGGCGTCGGTCGCGAACAGGTTCGACGGGTCGGGCTGGACGACGACGCCGACCCCGACGAGGCCGACGCAGACGCCGGCGACGCCGACGGGCGACAGCGCATCGGACGGAACGAGCGCCCGCGCGAACCCGGTCGTCAACACCGGGGAGAGGCTCACCAGCACCGCCGCGGCGGCGGCGGTCGTGTGCTGCTGGCCGACGAAGAGAAAGACGTGGTAGGCGCCGATCAACAGCGCCGCGCCGACCGCGACGGTCGCCCACTCCTCGCGCCCGGTGGGTCGCCAGTGATCGACGGCGTAGATCGCGTACGCGAGCATCGCTACACCCGCGACGTCGTAGCGAAGCGCCGCGAACAACACCGGCGGAAAGTGATCGAGCCCCGCGCTGATCGCGACGAACGAACTACCCCAGGCAGCGGCGAGAACCAAGAAGAGAGCGAGGTTTCGGTAGCGGCTCACGGTCACCGTTTCGCGGGCGACCTGCTATGCGTTTCGAATCTACAGCAGCGGCTTCTCGCGGATCTCCGGCTCCGACTCGGTCTGCTTGAACTGCTCGAGCAGCGGCCGGATGTCGTCGAACCCCTCCGTCAGGACGATATCGCCGCTTCGGAGGTCGTAGTCGAGGATACCGTAATCGGCCAGCCGCGGGAGGTGATTGTGGATCAGCGAGACGTATACGCGCTGTCTGTCCTCCGAGTCGACCGAACCGCCCTCGCCGCGCTCCCAGGCGGCGATCTCGGAGACGACGTCCTCGAGGTTCCCCCGCCGCGTCTCGGCTAGCTGGTAGAGGAGGTACCGACGCTCGGACTCGGCCAGCAGCGAACAGGCAGCTTCCATGCGAGATGGGGTCTGCGTCATATCTGAGGGAAGCCGCCGTTTGTAATTACACCTGCTGCCAAAACGGTTTGGGCCGAGCGAGTGATGCTCTCGCATTCGGCTGCTCGAAAAAAAGGTGGACGGCCGACTACCGCTCCGGTGCGGGCGCCTCGCGTCGCCCGGCCTCCTCGTCGTAGAGGTGGCAGGCGACGGGATGGTCATCGGCCTCGAGGGCCGGATTCCGCCGCTCGCAGACGCTCTCGTACTCCTCGCGGAGCCGCTCGGCTGCCTCCTCCCAGTCGCCGACCGCGACCGACGCCAGCGCGTCCTCGACGACCCCGTCGTGTCGCGGCGGAAGCTCGGTCTCGAGCAGTCGCCCCTTCAGCGCCATCGCGAACGCGTCGGCGTCGGCCGCGGCGACGGTCCCGTCCTCGAGGTCGAACTCGTCCTCGTCGCCGACGGTCTCGAGGGAGATATCGCGGCTCTCGACGCGCTCGCGGAGCGTCATCAGCTCGCGGAAGGTCTCCTGGTCGATCTCGAGGTCCGCGGGCGGAATCACCTTCGGACACCGGGTCCGGAATCGACAGCCACTCGGCGGATCCCGCGGCGAGGGAACGTCCCCGGAGAGGGTTTCGCGCTCGCGGTCGCGCTCGTCGGTTGAGGCTCGCGGCACGCTGTCGAGCAACGCCCGTGTGTAGGGGTGTTTCGGGTCCTCGAACAGCTCATCGACGGGACCGATCTCGACGATCTCGCCGAGGTACATCACGGCGACCCGGTCACAGACGTGACGGATCACCGAGAGATCGTGGCTGATCAGCAGGTAAGTGAGATCGAACTCCGTCTGCAGATCGTTGAGCAGGTTCAGCACCTGCGCCTGGACCGAGACGTCCAGCGCCGACGTCGGCTCGTCGAGCACCATGAACTCCGGCTCGAGCGCGAGCGCCCGGGCAATGCCGATGCGCTGGCGCTGGCCGCCCGAGAACTCGTGAGGGTAGCGATCGAGCTGGTCGACCGAGAGCCCGACCCGCTCGAGGAGGTCCCGCGCGCGGTCGAGTCGGAGCTGCTTCGTCGAACGGCCGACCGAAACGTGGACTTCGATCCCGTCGCCGCGCTCGACGTCGATCGAGAGATCCTCGGCGACCTCCGCGACGGCGCCCTCGGCTTCGGCGACGCCCCGCTCGTCGGGGTCGACGTCGCCCGCGACGTCGCTCGAGCGGACGGTAACGTGGACCGTCGCGACCCCGTCGACCGGCGAAACGAGCTTGTCGACGTCGTCGGCGACGGTCACCGAGACGATATCCGCGGAGATCCCGTCGGTTCGCAACTCGGCGCGGCTCTCGACGTCGGCGTCGGTCCAGGGCCAGTCGTGGATCTCGAGGGGCTGGGTGACGATTCCGCCGATCGTCATCCGGGGATCCAGACTCGAGAACGGGTCCTGAAAGACGACCTGGGCGTTCCGCCGGAACTCGGTCAGCGACTTGCCCTCGAGGTCGTAGACACTGCTTCCGTCGAAAGCGACGTCGCCGTCGGTCGGCTCCTGGAGGCGAAGGACGGTCTCGCCCGTGGTCGATTTCCCACAGCCGGACTCGCCGACGAGCCCGAGCGTTTCGCCGGGTCGGATGTCGAAGCTCACGCCGTCGACGGCCCGGACGGGAACCGGATCGTCGCCGAGCAGTCGATCGAGGACGGAGTCGTTCTCCCAGAAGTACTTCTGGAGCCCGTCGACGCGGACGAGGGGATCGTCGGCGCTCATCGGCGCTCACCTCCCGATCCCTCAATGGTCGACTCTGCCCGCTCGGGCTGGACGTCGTCCTCGAACCCGTCGGGATCGGCGTGTTTGTCGACCGCCGTTCGGTCGTCCTTCCCGAAGTAGTCGGCCGGCAGTGCGCGCGCCTCGGTGTACTCCCGGGTCGCGAGCACGCAGCGCACCTCATGTTCCGCGCTTCCGGCGCCGTCGTACTCCGGCGGGTGGGAGAGACAGTCCTCCATCGCCTTCGGACAGCGATCCACGAAGTAACACCGATCGGGCATCTCGTGGTCGAGCAGGCTCGGCACGTTGCCCGGAATCGGCTCGAGACGGCCTCCCGCTCCCTCCAGGTCCGGAATCGACCCCAACAGCCCCTCGGTGTAGGGGTGGACGTGGTCGTCGAAGACGTCCTCGAGCGTGCCCCGCTCGACGATCTCGCCGGCGTACATGACGCCGACGCGGTTGCACATTCGGGCGACAACGCCCAGGTTGTGCGTGATCAGCAGGATCGTCATGCCGGTCTCTTCCTGCAGGTCGTCGAGCAGATCGAGCACCTGGGCCTGGATCGTCACGTCGAGCGCCGTCGTCGGCTCGTCGGCAACCAGGATATCGGGTTCGCCGGCTAACGCCTGAGCGATCATCGCCCGCTGGAGCATCCCCCCGGAGTACTCGTGGGGGTACTCGTCGGCCCGTTCGACGGGGTCAGGGATACCGACTAGCTCGAGCAGCTCGATCGCCCGCTCGCGGCTGGCCTCGCTGACGTACTTCTTCGAGGGTAACACGGTCGACAGCATCAGCGTGCCAAGCGAGTACTCCTGGGTCTTCGCCCGCGTCGACCGGGGGTTCGCGCTCGCCCGCTGTTGGACCTCGACGGCCTCGGCGATCTGCTCGCCGACGGTGAGACTCGGATTGAAGCTGCTTTCGGGATCCTGGAAGATCATGCTGAACGACGAGCCCCGAAGCGACCGCCGGACCCGCTTTGGCACCTCGAGTAAGTTCACGAACGAGCCGTCGACGGCCTCGGGGTGGTCGTCGGCGACCGCGTCGGCGAGGTCGGGTTCGTTGAACCAGATCTCACCCTCGGTGATCTCGCCCGGCGATTCGATGAGGTCGATCACCGATCGGGCGGTCACGCTCTTCCCGCTGCCGCTCTCGCCGACGATCCCGACCACCTCGCCCCGTTCGATCCGGAGGTCGAGGTCCGAGACCGCGTTTACCTGTCCCTGTTCCGTGAAGAATCGCGTCGACAGTCCGTTTACGCGGAGAATATCCTCTGTCATGTTAGGCACCCCCTCCTTCGCCCTCGATGTTCGGATCCAGCGAGTCCCGGAGCCAGTCACCGAGGAGGTTGATACTGATCACCGACAGCACGATCCCGATCCCGGGGACCGTCGAGACCCACCAGGCCGTTCGGAGGTAGTCCTGGCCCTGCTGGATCTCGTACCCCCACGAGAGGGTCGTCCCTGAAAAGCCCAGGTACGACAGCGAGCTCTCGAGGATGATGACCGCCGCGACCTGGATCGTCGCGAGGACGATCACCGGCGTCAGGCTGTTCGGTAGCACGTGTTTGAGCAGGATCGTCGCGTTGCTCGCCCCGAGGCTGCGGGCGGCCTTGACGTACTCCTCGTTGCGGATCGCCATCGCCTCCCCGCGGGCGACCCGGGCGAACCACACCCAGGTGACGAGCCCGACCACGACGGTTATCGTCCCGGGCAATATCGTCGCCGAGGGCATCCCCTCGGCGAAGCCGGCTGCGACGATCGGATCGGGGATCGGTATCGACAGCGAGCCGAAGACGCCGATCAGCGCGAGCGCCAACACCAGCGACGGGAACGCGAGCATGACGTCGGCGACCCGCATCATCGCGTCGTCGACCCGTCCGCCGTAGTATCCCGACACCAGCCCGAACGGGACGCCCATCGCCACCGCGAGCCCGGTGCCGAGTATGCCCACGAGTAGGGAGGTGCGGGCGCCGTACAGGAGCCGCGAGAAGACGTCCTGTCCGACGTTGTTCGTCCCGAGGTAGTGGTCGCTCGAGTACTCGACGGAGTAGGGCTCGCGCTCGCCGTCGACGACCTCGTAGGAGTCGTAACTGATCCCCATCGGCGGGTAGGAGTTGCCGTCGTCGAAGTGGCCCGTCGTGTTCGGGTTGTGCGTCGCGAGGACGGGAGCGAAAAGCGCCATCAACACGACAACGACGAGGATCGCGAGTCCGATTTTCGGCAGCAGGTTTCGCCGGAACTCCTGTCTGAGGTTGGATTTGATTCGGTCCGAAATCATTCGTCTAGCACCCGCGGGTTGAGTTTCGCGTAGATCGCGTCGACGCCGATATTGATGACCACGAAGCTAACACCGATGAAGATGATGATGCCCTGAATGAGCGGCCAGTCCAGGTTATGTATCGCGTTGATGAGCCGCAGCCCGAGGCCGGGCCAGGAGAAGACGGTCTCCGTGACGACCGCGCCGCCGATCAGCTGGCCGAGCTGCAGTCCCAACACGGTGATGATCGGGATCATCGTGTTCCGGAGGACGTGTTTGTACCGGACCAGCGTCTCCGGAATGCCCTTCGCCTCGGTCGCGGTCACGTACGGTTTCCCGTACTCGTCGAGCATGCCGCTTCTGGTCAGCCGGGTGATCAACGCGGTGAAGTACGTTCCCAGGGTGACCGCCGGGAGGATGATGTGGTGGAGCCAGGTGAGCAGATCGCCGACGTAAAACGTCGTCAGGAACATCCACAAGGCGTCGTGGAACGCCACCGGGCGACGGCCCGTCGGGAACACGTCCAGCTGAACGGCCAGCAGCAGGATCAACATGATCCCCAGCCAGAAGTTCGGCGTACTGATCCCCAGGAGCGAGAACGACGTCGCACCGTAGTCGGCGGGCTCGTTGCGACGGGTCCCGCTGATGACGCCGAGCGGGATCGCAATCACGAGCGCGACGATCGTCGCTGCGATCGCAAGCTCTAGCGTTGCGGGAACGCGCTCTATGACCATCGTCGAGACCGGTCGGCTCGCCTGGTAGGAGTAGCCCAGATCACCAACTAGTAGGTCCTGCAAGTAGTCGGCGTACTGTACGTAGATCGGTTGATCCAGTCCGAGTTCCTGTCGGATCTGTTCACGGGTTGCCTGGTCGACGGCCGGGTCGACGATCAGGTTGACCGGGTCGCCGGGTGTCACTGCCCGGAGCCCGAACAACACCGTCACGACCCCCCAGACGACGAGGATCCCCTGCAAGGTTCGCTTGAGCAAGAATTTTCCAAAAGCCATTGGTATGTCGATCGAACGCTGTTAGACGTATCGGTAGCCGAATTTTTTGCCAGGAGTATGTGGTTCTTCCGGAATAGCGATCTGAAACGTTTCCACCCCTCCCTTCGGAGTCTCAGCTATCGAGCTCCCAGAGGTAGATGCTCTCGTCGGTCCGGGGCTCCCACTCGAGGTCCTCGCGGACCCCGTAGACGCTGTCCTGGGAGTGGAGGAACACCCACGGCGCCTCCTCCCGGAGCTCCTCGTTGATCTCCTGGAGCTGCTGTTCGCGTTCGTCCTCGTCCTCGATCGTCTGGCTCTCGAGGATCGCCTCGGAGATCTCCTCGTTGCGAAGCGTCTCCTGTGGTGCCTCCTCGACGAAGAACGGTGCGAGCCCGTAGTCGGAGTCGCCCGTGATGACGCCCCAGCCGATCAGGAAGAACGGCATCTCCTCGTCGTCGTAGCCGGCGCTGTTGGCGTCGGAGATATCCGGAAACGGCGCGGTGTCGAAGGTACAGTCGACGTTGTCGAGCTGGTCGATCTGGTCGGCAGCCATCTGGGCGACGTCGGCGTCGTTGAGGTACCGGCCCTCCGGGGAGTACAGCGTGATCTCCTCGCCCGCGTAGCCGCTCTCCTCGACCAGCTCCTCGGCCTGCTCTATGTCCTGCTCGTAGGTGTCGAGGTCCGGGTTGTGGCCGAACACACCATCGGGAATCGGCTGGGTCATCGCCTCGCCGTACCCGCCCAGCGCGTCGGAGATGATTCCCTCGTTGTCGACGGCGTAGTTCATCGCCTGGCGGAACTCGGTGCTGTCGAACGGCTCGACGCCCGATTTCATCACGAGGAAGACGTTCCGGAGGCTGGTCTCTTCGCGAATCTCGACGCCGTCGGCGTCGTCGACGCCCGGCACGTCCTCGGGAATGATGTTGTCGACGATGTCGCTCTCGCCGGTTTCCAGCGCGTTCGCGCGACCGCTGGACTCGCCGTCCTGGTTGAAGACGACCCGTTCGAGGGTCGCTTCGTCACCCCAGTAGTCCTCGAACGGCTCGAGAACGACCTGGACGTCCGGCTCGTACTCGACGACCTCGTAGGGACCGGTGCCGTTGAACGCCTCCTCGTCGTCGCCGGCGACCGGCTGTTCTTGCTCCTCGATCCACTCCTGGTTGACGACGCGGCCGTAGTTCGCGTACTCGAACTCCGCCAGCGACGGCGCGACGTCGTGTTCCAGGAGGACGGTCGTGTCGTCGAGCGCCTCCGCGTTGTCGATCGCGCCCAGCCCGGCCGCCTGGTCGCTCTCGATACCGAGCTCGGGGTCGATCATCCGGTTGAACGTGTAGGCGACGTCCTCGGCGGTCATCTCGTCGCCGTTGTGGAAGACGACGTCGTCGCGCAGCGTGAGTTCGGCGCCGTCGTCGGTGTCCTCCCACTCCTCGACGACCCGGGATTCGAACTCGAACTCCGGCGTCACGTTGAACAGCGGCTCGTAGACGGGGTCGAGGACGTTGAAGTACGGTCCCGTGATGTGGTCGTTCGGATCCGGATTCTCGATGATCTCCCCCTGCGTGATCACGATCTCGTCTAGGTCGTCGTCGTCGTCGCCCTCGGGGTCGTCGAGACAGCCCGCGATGGCGCCCAGACCAGCCGTTGCACCGATTACGCCGGTGGCCTTCAGCACGGATCGCCGACCGGAATACAGGTTGTCAGCACCCTTCATACTCTATGAAATAGGTGTATGTAATATAAAGGTTGGTTGTTTGTTACGCGGTTTTGGACCAGATCCGTGCAGGTATCGACAGTAAGAAGCCATACTGTACAACTATTTACAACCAGACTCGAGTTTGTAGCGATCGCTCGACTGCTCTGGCTGATACCGGCCACAAGTTTAAGTGAGCTAGATGACCTACATCCAGTATGGCCGCTCACGGCCGGTCTGCCCTGCGGGACCTGTTCGACGAGTCGCCCACGCCCCACATCGCCCACCCTCCACGAACCCACCATCGCGACTTCTACGTCGCTACCGATGGGTCCTTTCGCGAGTCGGGCGGTGGCCTGGGCGCCGTCATCGAAACGCGCGACGGCACCCGCGTCGCTCGGATCGCGACCGCGGACGCGCCGCCGGACAACAACGTCGCCGAGTACCGAGCGCTACATCTCGGCCTCGACGTGCTGGCGGCTCGAGCCCCGGCGGACGCTCGGGTCGGCGTTCTCATCGATCACGATGCCCTCGCCAGCAACGTCAACAACACCGTCCTCGCCATCGGTCATCCCGACCGGAAGCCACCACAGCCGATCTCGGTGCCGACGGCTACCCGGTATCACTGGCGCGGGATTCAAGCACGACTCAACGGCTTCGCGGAGATCCGCGCCGCACGGATCGACAGCGATCAGAACCCCGCTCATCCGCTCGCGAACGCGCCGGCACAGTACCAGCACGTCAACCGCGAACCCGATCGCTGCGTTCTCCCCGAACCGCCCGAGGCGACCGCGCCGACCGAGTTCCCGCCGCCCTCGCGGGCCGACCGCAACGGCGGAGGCCGCGCCTCGGACTGAGTCCGACCGGAACCGCCATCGTTTTTCCGTCCCTCGAGAGAGTCGTCCTCGATGAGTCTTCGCGTCGCCGTCGCAGCCCCCTTCATCCAGCACGGAACCGACCGCCTGCAGGAACACGCCGTCGTCGTCGCGCTCTCGCTGGATCGCGACTGGTTCTCGCCCGACCAGGCGAAGCGGCTGATCGACGTCGCGACCCAGGAGGGGCTGCTCGACCACGAGGACGGCGACCTCGTCGCCGCCTTCGACCCCACCGACGTTCGGATCCCCGAGGAGTTCGTCCCCGACGAGGATCTGCTCCGGGAACGGTCGGCGTTCGAGCGGGTTCTCGACGGCCTCGTCGCCGAGGGCGTCGAGAAACACGAGGCGGTCGGCGCGATAAACGGCCTGCAGGGGGAGCTGGGGGTGACGATCGAGACCGCGGCCGTCGTCTACGCTCGCCGCCGGGGGATCGACGTCTCCGAACTCGTCCCGGTCGCTCGCTCGGCGCTGATCGAAGAGCGTTAGGTCGCCGACGACCGACCTCGGCCATGGTCGAGGAACGAACCACCGACGGCCGACGGATCGCCGAACTGCTCGCCTCGGAGCTCGACGGACGCGAGGACGGGGCGCTCGAGACCGTCTCGGTCACGGACGCAGACCGGAACGTCGAGCCGTCGGCCGACGGCGCGCGGGCGTACGACCTCGTCGCCGGAACGGAGGCCGACCGCATCGCCCGGGTGTTCATCCACCCGGATCGGCTCCGCCTCGAGTTCGAGCGCGGGCAGGAGCTCGCGGCCGAGACGGCGACGGGCCTCGAGTTGCGCGTCCGACCGAAAGCATCGAAACCGCCGAAGACGCTGGTGTTCGTCGAGAACGGCGCCGCGGTAAAACGAGCGACCGACGTCGTCGACGCCGTCGTCGCGGACGGCTAACGCTCCTCGAGCGCTACGATCCGATCGTCGAGTTCGTCCCCTCGAGCGCGGCGACCGCCTCGGGGACCGCCGTCGCGACGGCCTCCTGTTCGACGTGAGCGGCCGCACGCGGGTCGGGTTCAGGGCCGTCCTCGAGCAGGATCTGGATCGCGGTCATCCCGGCTCCGGTCGCACCCTCGACGTCGGCCTCGACCTCGTCGCCGACGTACACCGTCCGTTCGGGATCGACGGCGAGCTCGTCCGCGATCGCCTCGAACGCGCGAGGATCGGGTTTGCCCGCCTCGAGCTCGCCGGTTACCAGCGCCGCGTCGAAGGCGTCCTCCCAGCCGAGCGTCGTCAGCTTGTCCCGCTGGGCGCGGACGGGACCGTTCGTCAGCAGTCCGATCCGGTAGCGCTCGTGTAGCGTCGCGAGCATGGACTCGACGCCCGGCAGGGGCTCGAGGTCGGCGGCGATCTCCTCGCGGTAGGCCGCGGCGACCTCGGCCGGCTCGGCATCGGTCTCCCGGTCCTCGAGCAGCTCGGTGAAGATCGGCTCCCGGGTTTCCTGCGTGAGGTTCCGGCGATGGGCCTCGAGGTAGTCGGCTCGGGACAGTTCGGGCGCGCCGGCGGCGTCGGTCGCCGCCTCGAGGATCGTCGTCCGATCCCGCTGGGGAACCGCGAGCGTGTAATCGAGGTCGAAGACGACCGCCTGTAACATATCCGACCGAAGGGGTTCGACTCGTTTGAAGCTACCGTTCGGTCGGAGCCCGCCGGGGCGGCGCGAAAGGCCGGATTTACTAGCGGGTCCGCCGTATCGACGACTATGCTCGACTCAGTTGCCGTCGCCGATCTCGTTCGAAACCTCGGAATGTACGCCGTCGGGGTCGGACTCGCCGTGTTCGGAGCGCTCGCGCTCGCCGACGCAATAGAGCTGTCCGTACTCCTCGCGATGGTGCTGTTCGTCGGCGGGCTCGCGCTCGTCGTCGTCGTCCACGAGTATCTGGGTGGTCCCATCTGAGGACGCTGGCGGACTCCTGTACGACGGTTCCGGAGCGATCGTAACAGCCACGTGACCGCTCCGAGAACCCGTTCAGTAAACCGTCTCAGCCGTCGCCGAATTGCGTGGCGAACCCGTAGCGCTCGAGGGTGGCGAGGGTGTCACGGTGTTGTTCTCGGAGCGTCTCCCGCGAGCGCTCGTCCGCGACCACCGTCTCGACGGTCTCGACGAGCTGATCCGCCGCGAGGACGTTCGGAACGTTGACGAACGTCGCCCCCTCATCGAGCAGTTCGCGGCCCTCCTGCGAGGTTTCGGCCCGGAGGATCGTATCGCAGTCCGCCTGGACGAGGATCGCCTCCGAAACCGGCCGGTGCTCGACGGTCGAGACGACGAGCGACGCCGCGTCGACGTTGGCTTTCTGCCAGGGGTACCGGGCCATCGCGTCGCCGAGCACGTAGTTGCGGCACTCGGCGCGGAGGTCGTCCCAGACGACCGGGTCGTTCTCGATGACGACGTACTCTGCGTCGATCCGTTCGAACGTCTCGACGAGCCACCGGCCCTGGCGTCCGTAGCCGACGAGGACGATGTGACCCTCGAGCCCGCTTTTGACGGAGCTGCGCTCGTCGATCTTTCTGGTCTGGCGCCTGCCAACGAATCGGTTAACGATCCTCTCGTAGACGTCGTCCTCGTAGCGTCTGGCGACGGAAGTGAGGATCATCGTGATCGCCGCGGCGAGGATGATCGCGTCGAACAGGGTCGGGGCGATGGTTCCGAGGAGCAGCGCCTGGATCGCGATGACCAGCGAGAGTTCGCTGACCTGGTTCAGGGTCGAGCTAGCGAGATAGCCGGTGCGAGCGTCGTATCCCTCGTACGTGAAGGCGAGCATGAGGACGATCGGATTGACGACGAGCACGAGACCGACGAGCGCGAGCGCGATCGTCGCCATCTCCACGGTGGGAAACTGGACGAGCGCGCCCACGGTGACGAAGAAGATGGCGACGAAGAAGTCTCTGATCGAGCTGATCCCGTTTCGGACGCCGAGCGATTCGGCGCCCTCGCTACGGACGGCGATCCCGGCCGCGAACGCGCCGACGACGATCGAGATACCGACGTACTCCGCGGCGGCGATGAAGCCGATGAGGATCGAGAT
This sequence comes from Natronococcus roseus, assembly GCF_043677095.1. Taxonomy (NCBI): domain Archaea; kingdom Methanobacteriati; phylum Methanobacteriota; class Halobacteria; order Halobacteriales; family Natrialbaceae; genus Natronococcus; species Natronococcus roseus. The sequence goes on along the minus strand of NZ_JBHLJR010000005.1, from coordinate 97,230 downwards.
ACTCCCCATCAGGACGAGTTCCTCGACGCCGTCGGCCAGCCGAATCAGGAGCGGGAACCCGTGGCGGTAGATGAGCAGCCCCGCGACCAGAAACAGGACGCCGTACCCGATCTGTGACGTGACGACGTCCGCGGTGAACACCTCGGCCGAGAGGATCAGGATGAGCCCGACCGCGACGAGGTCGTCGAAGAAATGGACCGAGTTGGCGAGACGTCCGTGGACGAGGTTGTTGCGGATCTCCGTCTCGAGCAGTCCGGCGCCGACGATCGTCGAGCTCAGCGTCGCCGCGGCGCTGAAGTAGATCGCGTTTCGCACGGGGTCGTCGAAGCCGAACCAGGTGCTGAACAGGTATCCGATCCCGAGCGCGATCGGCGCGACGACGACCAGCAGCGTGATCGCCGCCCCCTCGCCGTCCCTGATGACCGATCGGAGCGCGTCGAACTCGACGCGGATGCCGAAGACGAACACCAGGAAGGCGATCCCCCACTGAGCGAGCTCGACGAGATCTGTCTGTTCGATCGCGACCACTCCCATCTCGCCGACGAAGCCGACGATCAGGCCCGCGATGATGTAAAACGGGATCGGTGAGAGCCCGAAGTGGTTCGCAAACAGCAACAGGATCCCGGCGGTAACGAAGACGACCGAGAGGGCGATGACCAGCTCAGCCATCGGATTCACCTCCGCTCTCGGCTCGCGCCGATTCCGGTCGCAGTTCGTCCGTTTCGATACGCCCCTCGCGTCGAATCCGCTCGATGTCTTGCTCGATGGCGTCCATGAAGGCTGCTCGGTCGGTGACGTACTGCTCGAGGAACTCGCTCAGCTTCTCGGCGGTCAGGTACGTGCTCATGATGACGTACGCCGCACCGCGGTCGTAGAGGTCGCGGGCGTCGTCGATCCGCTCGGCCTCGACGAACACCGTCGCGTCGTCCGGAGCTTCGTCGAGGACGGCCTTGTTGACGTCGACCTGAACGCTCGAGCTCAGGACGAAGCTCGCGTTCTTTAAGTTCGCCGCCTTTCGGACCTCGCCGTGGCGGAAGTCGCCGAAGATGTGGTCGTAGCGTCCCTCCCGCTCGATCTCGTCGATGTGTTCGGTCTTGCGATCGATGACGACGACGGTCCCGTACCGCTCCTCGAGGACCGGAAGCGCTCGCTCGGTGACCTCGTCGTAGCCGATCGCGATGGCGTGGTTCTTGTACTCTGCAAGGTCGGTGTCGATCTTCTCCTCGGACTCGAACCGACTGAACCACGGCTTCACCCAGCGGTAGATCGTGTGGTTGTACGAGATGATGTATGTGGAGACGCTCATCGTCAGCAGCGCCATCAGACTCAGGTAGCCCAGCACGTCGGAGCCGATGTACCCCTGCGTAAAGGCGAGCGCGCCGACGACGAGCGAGAACTCGCTGACCTGAACCATGTTGATCGAGCCCAGGAACGAGGTCTCGACGCTGAAGCCCTCGCGGTCGATGAGGTAGAACATGATCCAGAAGTTGCCGACCATCAAGACGATCGACGCGATGATCGCCTCCTGCCAGTAGGCCAGCAGGGCGCCGACACCCTCGATCTGGAGCCCGATGCTCGCGAAGAACACGAGGATGAAGAAGTCCGTAATCGGGGTAATCCGATCCTCGAGTTCCTTGCTGTAGGGGAGCTGTGCGAGGCTGATCCCCGCCAGGAACGCGCCGACCTCGACGGAGAGATCGAACCCTTCCGCGATCGCGATGAAGAGAAACGCCCACGCGATCGCGACGATCAGGAAGACGTCCTTGTTGTTGGCGATCCGCCGGAAGACCCGCGGCAGGAGGTAGCGCGAGGATGCGATCGAGAAGAGGCCGATAAAGCCCATCATGACGAAGATGACGGCGAGCGTCGTGGCGATCTCGCCCGCGTTGTCGAGCGAGTCGGCGCTGAAAAGCGCCAGCACGACGACGAGGTAAATGTCCTGAACGATGAGCACCCCGACGTCGATCTTTCCGGGTAGCGACGTGATCTCGTCCTTGTCGGTGAGCACCTTGACGATGATCGGCGTCGCGCCGAAGACGGTCGCCAGCGCGATGACGAGCACCTCGGTCGTGCCGAAGCCGAGGACGAGCGCGACCAGGAACGCGAGCGCGGTCTGGAGCACCGTCTGTCCGATCGCGACGTTCGTGATCGGACGGAGGATCTCCCGGATGTCCTCGAAGCGCATCTTCATCCCCAGCAAGAACAGCAGAAAGCCGAGTCCGAGTTCGGCCATCAGGTCGACGAGCCCCTCGTCGGTGACGACGTCGAACATCACCGGACCGAGGATAATTCCGGTCAGAATGTAGGCGATGATCGTCGGCTGGCCCGTCTGCCGGGCGATCAGTCCGACGGCTGTGGCGACGACGATGATGATAGCGAAGTCGGCGGCGAGCGCGATCTCACTCATTTCGGGCCACGTCGTCTCCGTGTTTGCGCAGTCCGGTTTTATGTATTGCGTTCCGGCCGTGCAACCAGCCTGGGGGCGATCCAGTCCGCGGACGTTCGGCCCTGGTCGACCGGAATCGGCCGCAGCTACCCGGCGAGCCCCTCGATGAGGAACTCCGCCGAGGTGAGGTTCGTCGCGATCGCCGTGTCGTGGACGTCACAGATCCGCAACAGCGCAGAGATGTCGGGCTCGTGGGGCTGGGCACGAAGCGGATCGCGCAGGAAGACGATCCCGTCGAGCCTGCCCTCGGCGACCTCCGAGCCGATCATCAGGTCGCCGCCGAGCGGTCCCGACTGCTTGCGCTCGATCTCGAGGTCGGTTTCCTCCATCAGGCGCTTTCCGGTCGTCCCGGTCGCCATCAGCTCGTACTCCCGGAGCTGGTCCTCGTGGGTCTGTGCGAACTCGATCAGATCCGACTTCTTTTCGTCGTGGGCGATGAGCGCGACGCGCGTCATACATCTCCCTTCTCGTAGAGCCAGATAATCCTAGGTGCGGCGGGAACGGAAGCGCTTTTGTCAGCGGGTCCCAGGACTCTCGACCATGACAGCTCTCGACGCACACCACGTCGGTATCACCGTCGACGACCTCGAGGAGACGCTCCCGTTCTACCGCGACGCCCTCGGATTCGAGGTACTCGACCGGTTCTCGGTCGAGGGCGAGGCCTTTGCCGACGCCGTCGGCGTCGACGGCGCGGGCGCCGACTTCGTCCACCTCGACGCGAACGGCGTCCGCCTCGAGCTCGTCGAGTACGACCCCGAAGCCGACCCCCGACCGACGCCGGAGCTCAACGAGCCCGGCGCGACCCACGTCGGGCTCGCAGTCGGGGACCTCGAGGCGTTCTACGCCGACCTGCCCGAGGACGTGCCGACGATCAGCGAGCCCCGGACCACCGCGAGCGGGACGTCGATCTGTTTTCTGCGGGATCCGGAGGGAAACCTCGTCGAAGTACTGGAAACGTAACGGCAGAAGAGGAGTTCAGCTCAGGACGTACCGGAGCTTGGGGAAGCGCTCGACGAGCGCCTCGCCGCCGACCTGGATCCGCGCGATGTAGCGGTCCAGGCCGAGGATCCGGCCGGCGCCGAAGGCCGCGATAGCCAGGAAGACGACGGCGTAGATTAGCGTGTAGTCGAACGCTGCGAGCCAGGCGCCCTCCCAGCCGCCGAGGTAGAACATGCTCATCTGGATGGCTCCCCCCAGGGCGGCCAGCCGGACGAACGCGCCCGCGATCAGCGCCACGCCGATCAGTACCTGCGTGACCGGGACGACGACGTTGATAACCTCGAGCAACATCGCGTTGCCCGCCATCGCGGCGTACAGCCCGCTGACGGGACTTGCGGGGTCGACGCCCTGGACCAGGAAGCCGCTCGCGTCGAACGCTTCGCCGCTGACGAACGCGAACTTCCCCAGCCCGGCGAACAGCATCATTCCCCCCATGACGGCCCGTAGTGCGACGACGAACCACGCGCTAAGCGCGTGGGGTTCGCCGACGAGGTCGATCCCCCCGTATCGGCTTTCGAGCCGGTTTCGAGTTGTCGTGGACATTGTCGGTCACCTTTACAGTTTACCGTAGACCACCCACCATCATATATCGGGAACTCAATTCTCACGGCCGGGGAAATCCACTGAAAGTTTAGAGTTGTTTTCGCCCGGCGATCCTTTCTCGGCGATCGCTCTCGAGGATGGCAATCTTTTCGACCGACCCGACCCACGTTCGGGCATGAACTTCTTCGATCGCCTGCGCGACCGCATCCGAACGGTCGACAGCGTCGTCTCGGTCGGGCTCGATCCCGACCCCTCGAGAATTCCCGATCACCTCGCCGAACACGACCTCCCGCGGTGGGCGTTCAACCGGCGGATCATCGACGCCACGCACGAGCACGCGGCCGTGTTCAAACCGAACGCGGCGTTCTACGAGGATCCCGACGGCTGGCGCGCCTTAGAGGAGACGATCGCCTACGCCCACGGAAAGGGCGTTCCCGTCCTGCTCGACGCCAAGCGAGCCGACATCGGAAACACGACCCGGCAGTACGCCGAGTTGCTCGAGCACGCGGACGCAATCACCGTGAACCCCTACATGGGTCGGGACTCGCTCCAGCCGTTTCTGGCCGACGAGGAGGCGGGCGTGTTCGTCCTCTGTCGCACGTCGAACCCGGGCGGGGAGGACCTCCAGGACCTCGAGCTCGCGAGCGGCGAGGCCGTCTACGAGCGCGTGGCCGCGCTCGCGGACCTCTGGAACGAGAACGACAACGTCGGCCTCGTGGTGGGTGCGACCAAACCCGAAGAGCTCGAGGAACTTCGCGAGCAGGTTCCCGATCTTCCATTTCTCGTGCCGGGAATCGGCGCCCAGGGCGGCGACGCCGAGGCGGCCGTGGAGTACGGACTCGCCGACGGCGTCGGGCTGGTCAACTCCTCGCGCGGAATCATCTTCGCGGGCGAGGATCGTGGCGAAGACTTTGCCAACGCCAGCGGACAGGCGGCAAAACGGCTCAAGAAGCGGCTGAACCGGTACCGCGACACGTAATTTCTACGCCGTCCGCTCGTCGGCGTCATCCTCGCAGGTCGGCGAGACGATCCGTCCGGCGACCATGCTGTCGACGACCCGGCCGACGATTTCGACCTCGACGGGCTCTCGAGGCGGTCGCTCCTCGAGTTTCTCCAGCCCCTCGACGACGGCGACGTCCATCGGGCTGGCGTCGGAGGGGTGGGTGGCGACGAGGGTTCCGTCTCGCCGCTCGAGCTCGAGACGGAACCGCTCGCCGACGGCGAGCGACTCGCCCAGCAGATCGCGGATCGACGTCATCGACGGTCACCCATCCGTCTCAGAACCGGTGGACGTCGACGTCGTCGGACTGACGGTCGGGCTGGCCCTGGGCCACGCAGTCGGCACACAGCCCCGGTCCCGGCTCGTAGTGTTGCTCGCAGGCGAGCGTCCCGCAGTTGGCACACCGCTCCTGAGCCGGTTTCGACTCACAGATCTGGCAGAGGCCACTGATGCTCATACCGAACGGTACGGGCTCGAGCGGCTTGAAAGGGAACCCGGCAACGCCCGCTCGATCGATCCGGTCCCGGCGGACGGCGACCGTCGATCACGCGCTTCCGATCTCGAGTTCGTAGCAGCGCTCGAGCAGCGCCTCGAGTTCGTCGCTGGGTGCCGACCGTCTGACGGTCCCGCTCCGTCGGTCGTACTCGATCAGTCGCCGGTCTGCCAGCTTCGGCAGGTGGACGTGGTAGAGGTCGATCAGCACCGACTCGCGGTCGTCGACCGAAACTCGCTCGGCGGGAACCGACGCCTCCCGGGCGGCGATCGTCGTCGCCAGCGACTCGATGCTTGCGACCTCCGTCTCGGAAAGATAGTAGAGCATGTCGCGGCGCCGTCGGTTACTGAGAAGGGAGAGAAACTCGTCCATCGACGACCGTTGCTCGCCGACGGTGGGTAGTTCGACGCTCGATTCGGCCGTCGTACCGTGGTCCTCTCCGTCTTCCGAGCGATAGTCGACCATATATCTGTACGGTCTCGATCGACGTTAATAAACTTGCTAGAGAGCTGCTACGCCACAACGTACGAAATCAATACAAAAACTATCTGGGAAAATTAAATAAATTTGTCTATTTTCATATTGATCTTATTCTCAGATTCTGCATAACATCCGCGAGTTTTTCCTAAGCGACCGTCGTACCCCGTGACGGATGACGAACGACCGATCCCGGAACAACGCCGGAGTTGACGGGAGAGACGAAACAGCCGCCGGGATCCAGTCTCGTCCGAGTATCTCGATCGTCGAACGGGTCGCGGACGGAACCGATCGGTCCCCCCTCGAGTTGCCGCCGCTGAACGAGACGGTAGACGTCGACGCGCTCGACCGACTGCTCGAAGCCGACGATCCGGACAGTCCGTGGCCGACCGTCGTCTTCCGGTACGCGAACCGTCGGATTCGGGCGACCGCCGACGGAGTGATCGAACTCACGAACCCGGACGAGACCGACGTCTCCGCCATCGACGAGTGGACTCACGTCTCGATCGTCGCGGAACCCGGCGAGCGAGCCGTCGCAGTACGCATCGCGTCGGCCATCGCGAGTCGATCCGGCCGGGACCGGGACCGAGTACGGACGGCGATCGAAGACGTGATCGATCCGGACGCACTGGCACGCCTCAGCCAGCAGCGGGAGAACGGGATCTCGCGCCCCGGCGCGACGGTCTTGTTCTCGGTGCTCGGCCACGACGTCGTCGTCGACCCCGGTGGGACGGTCAGCGTCGGCTCCACGCTCGGACGGCTGAAGCGAACGGGCGGGAACGTGCTGATCGCCGGGGGCGTCCCCGACGACCTCGTCGACGTCGCCAGCGCGAACCTCCTCGGCGATCCCGACCGACACCGCCGTCACCTCTTCGCGCTGCTCGATCGCGACCGACGGGTCGTCTCCGATCGGCTGGCGCCGAGCGATATCGCGTCGGCACAGATCGTCGACTACGCGATGACCGCACGTTCGGTCGCGTCGGCGGGAGCGCCCGTCACCGACGCGGTCGCCGTCGTCGACGAACCCGCCGATCTCGACGAACTCGAGGCGACGGTCGACGCACGGATCCGCGCGTTCGGAACCGAGACACCCCTCTGCGAACCCGGGGACCTCCGGCTCTGTATCGACTCGCTGCGGCCGATGCTCGACGAGCGCGGAACCGACGGCACCGTCGCCCTCCTCGAGCCGATCTGCGAGGCGGTCCGGGACGTCTCGGGACTCGGTCACTACGTGTTACCGGTCGACCGCGACGAGCCCCTCGTCGACGCCCTCGAATCGCTGTTCGACGCAACCGTCGAACTTCGCGTCGGCGACTGCGGTCCCCAGCAGCGCTGGCACCTCCACGAAAGCGGGTATACGACCGACTGGATCGGACTCGCCCGATCCGGCGAGCGATGACCGCCGATCCGAGGTTCCAGCCGTTCGACGACGGCGCCGGGCTCACCGTCGTCGATCCGATCGAGAACAGACAGTGTCCGTTCCGAACCGACGACCCGGTCTCGCCCCGGTCGATCGAACCCTCCGGATTCTCCCGTCCCGTCGACGGCGCCGTCGAGCTGACGACTTCCGAACTGGTCTTTCCGTACGTCGTCCCCGTGTACGTCCGCGACCCGACCGGCGAGATGTTGCTCGAGACCGACTCCTGTGCCTACGAACGGCTCCCCGAGGACGAGTACGTCCTCGAGCTGATGGCCCCGATCCAGCTCTACGTGCGCGTCCGAAGCTCGGTGACGATCGCGTCGGCCGACGACCGGCTGGCGTTCGACTTCGGCGAGTCGACGACGGTGCGTCTCGGGGCGCGGTCGCGACATGAACGTCCCGCCGCCACGGTTACGACGACGGCCGAGCCGGCGGACCTGGCGCGTGCCGTCTCGACGTTCGGCTCGGCGTTGAAGACCCACAGCTGCGATCGCTCGCTGCCGTCGCTTCGGGGCCACCCGCCCCGACTGGAGCTGGGATCGGCGGTTCGAATTCCGTCGGCGGCCGAAGCGCCCGACTCCGGCGTCCGCCTCGTCGTCCCCCCGGATCGGTCGGCGATCTACGCCGCCAGCCCGCTTGCGTACTACCTCGCGGCGACGGTCGAAACCGGAACGGACCCGCGGATCGAAACCGAGGACGGATTCGTCTATGCGCTCGGGAAAACGACCGACGCAGTCGTCAGATCGATCGAACGCGCGCTCAAGCAGGTGTTCTTCGTCGACTGCGTGGCTCGAACGGAGGGGCTCTATCGGGTCGACCTCCACGAGCGCGACCGGTTCGAGGAGCGGTTCGACCTCGCGCTCGGCGAGCTGTACGAGGCCGATCTCGCCGATCGGCTCGAACCCGTCCTCTCGATTCCGTACGACTCGCTCGCGGACCTCCTGCCGCGGTGGAACCTCGTTACGCACGCGACGGCCGAGCCGGGGAACGCGACCGTGCTGCCCTACCTCGCCGATGTGCTATCGATCGTGCGACCGGCACCCGAAGATCGATCCGGGACCGACCCGACCCGGCCCACGGCACTCGCGATAGACGAGTTCACGCGCTCTCGCGCGGGAGTCGACCGCGGGGCGGAGTTTTCGTACGTCTCCCCGCCGTCGACCGACGCCTTCGGCCAGGCGTGGCTGGGCGAGGGCGTCCCGATCGGCGCGACCAAGCTCCTGCGAAGCGCCTTCGAGAACGGGCTCGAGCGCTCGTCCCCGGGCGACGCCGTCGAGGTAGCGATCGTCTGCAACGACCCCGAGATGGCCGCGGAGTTCGATACGACCGATGGCACCCTCTACGGGGAGCGCGAGAAGCTCCCGTTCGAAGTGACGGTACACAGATCCGTCTCCGCCGAGGAGCTCCGGGAGCTGTTCGCGGCTGAGATCGACTTCCTCCACTACGTCGGCCACGTCGAGGACGGCGCGTTCGTCTGTTCGGACGGCCCGCTCGAGGCGCGAGCGCTGGCCGACGTCGGCGTCGACGCCTTCCTGATCAACGGCTGTCGCTCCTACGACGTCGGCGTTCGCGTGATCGAACGGGGCGGCGTCGGCGGCGTCGTCACGCTCAGCGACGTCGGCAACCGGGACGCGATCGCCGTCGGCCGGCTCGTCGCGCGGCTGTTGAACAACGGGTTCTCGATCCGGGACGCGACCTCGATCGCCCGCAGTCAGCGCCTCGTCGGCAACCAGTACACCGTCGTCGGCGACGGGAGCGTTACCGTCGGTCAGGCCGGCAGTGGGGTCCCGAATACCGCCCGAGTCGAACCGATCGGGGACGGCGAGCGCCGGCTTCGACTCGAGCTTCACCACGTCGATAGCGGACCCGGCGCCCAGTACGTCCCCTACATCGACGGCGTCGACCGACACTTCCTCGCGGGCACCGAACTCCCGCCGATAGTGGTCTCCAATGGGGCGCTCTCGCGGTTTCTCAGGCTTGCGGAGATCCCGGTTCGCTGGGACGAAGAATGGTACTGGTCGACGGACGATCGGTTCGTCGAGTAAGGACGGCCTACCAGGTGCCGCCGCCGTTGCCGGCGATTCCGACGTCCGCCGCGGCCGTTCCGACCTGCGAGAGCAGGAGACAGGCCGCGAACAGGGCGCCGATCAGTCGTGGGTGCTCCGCGAGGAACGTTCGTAACGTGTCGTTGTTCGAGGACATCGCGTCGAACGATACCGCTTCACGAGGAATAGCTATTAGTCGGTTAACTATGCCCGGCTCGAAAGTCGTTGTTCCGGAACCGGTCGCACGCTCGATCGAGAGTAGACGACTGTTACCGACCCGCGGGCGGAGTTAATCAGCCATTGTGACCGACGAAACGGGCCCGCCGTCGGCCGCGCCGCCCGTCGACCAACAGAGTCCCGTGCTAACACGTCTCTCCGCCGGGAAGTTTTTATCGGCTCGCCAGCTACCCCCACCTATGAGCCGTGACCGGGTCCTCCTCGAACGGGCCCTGGACCGTGGCGAACAGGACGGCGGAAGCGTCGAGTTCAAGGAACGGCTCCTCCGGGACGTCCACCTCGAGGGCGGACGCCGGGAGAGTCTGGCCGCACAGCTTCGACACCGCCTGCTGTCGGGTGACGGCGAGGCGACGTACGTCGTCGGCGTCACCGACGACGGCGGGCTCGCCGGCATCGACCACGACACCTTCTCGGAGTCGATGGACGTCCTCTCCCTGCTCGCCGAGGAGGCCGACGCCCACATCGACGACGTCCAGACCTGGGGCGTCGAGGGGGGACTCGTCGGCGTCGCGCAGGTCCGGGACGGATCGATCCTCGAGACCGACGACGAACACCTCGTCGTCGGAACCGCCGGCCACGTCGACCACGGCAAGAGCACGCTGGTCGGGTCGCTCGTCACCGGCACCGCGGACGACGGCGACGGGGCGACCCGAGCGTACCTCGACGTCCAGCCCCACGAGGTCGAACGCGGGCTCTCGGCGGATCTCTCCTACGCCGTCTACGGCTTCGACGCCGACGGTCCGGTCCGGGTTCGCAACCCCGATCGCAAGGCCGACCGCGCGAAGGTCGTCGAGGAGGCCGATCGGCTCGTCTCGTTCGTCGACACCGTCGGGCACGAGCCCTGGCTGCGAACGACGATCCGCGGGCTCGTCGGCCAGAAACTCGACTACGGGCTACTCGTCGTCGCCGCCGACGACGGGCCGACCCAGACGACTCGCGAACATCTCGGCGTCCTGCTGGCGACGGAGCTCCCGACGATCGTTGCGATCACGAAGACCGACGCCGTCTCCGACGAGCGGTGCGAGGAGGTCGAACGCGAGGTCGAACGCCTCCTCCGGGACGTCGACAAGTCGCCGCTGCGGGTCGCTCGCCACGGCGTCGACGCCGCCGTAGAGGAGATCAGCGAGCGCGTCGTCCCGATCGTGACGACCAGCGCGATCACGATGGACGGGCTCGACACGCTCGACGAGCTGTTCGACCGACTGCCGAAGACCTCCCAGGACGCCGGGGAGTTCCGGATGTACGTCGACCGGAGTTACTCCGTTACCGGCGTCGGCGCCGTGGCGTCTGGCACCGTCATGTCCGGCGAGGTCGAGGCCGGCGACGAACTCCTGCTCGGGCCGATGCCCGACGGGCGCTTCCAGGAGGTGGAGGTCCGCTCGATCGAGATGCACTACCACCGAGTCGACCAGGCCAGCGCCGGCCGGATCGTCGGGATCGCGCTCAAGGGCGTCAAGGAGAGCGCGATCGAGCGCGGAATGGTGTTGCTCCCCCGCGAGGCCGACCCCGAACCCGTCCGCGAGTTCGAGGCCGAAGTGATGGTGTTGAACCACCCCACCAGGATCGGCGACGGCTACGAACCGGTCGTCCACCTCGAGACGATCGGCGAGGCCGCCTCCTTCTCGCCCGAGAACGGACGGCTGCTGCCGGGCGACACCGGCGAAACCACGGTCCGGTTCAAGTTCCGTCCGTACCTGATCGAGGAGGGCCAGAAGTTCGTCTTCCGGGAGGGACGAAGCAAGGGCGTCGGTACCGTCACCGACGTCCGCCCGGCCGACTAATCGGTTCCCTGCCGGTCGCAAGCAGCAACGGCGCTACCGCCAGGGCGGGGACTGCAGCTCGGCCACCGACTCGAGAACGTAGCTCGGCCGTGGCTCCGGATTCGTCGTTTTCGTTCCTCGAGGAACCCACACCGAATCGAGCCCCGCGGCTCGAGCGCCGGCGACGTCGGACGAGAGGGAGTTCCCGATGTACACCGCCCGCTCCGGGCTCGAGTCGAGTTCGTCGAGGGCGACCGAGAACGGCTCGGGATCGGGTTTCGGCGCGGTGTCCTCCCCCGCGAACACGGTCGTCTCGAACGCGCGATCGAGCCCGGTCGCCTCGAGTTTCTGTCGTTGCATCGCTGACAGCCCGTTCGTAATCAGCCCCAGCCTGTACTCGTCGGCCAGCGCCTCCAGCGTCGCGGTCGCCCCCGGGAGCGCCTCGACGTTGCGCTGGTCGCGTTCCTCGCGGAACTCGCGGGCGACCGCGACGCCGTCCGCGCGATCGTGGCCCGCCTCGACGGCCAGATCGCCGAAACACCGCTCGTGGAAGTCGGCGAAGCCGTCGGTCCGTTCCAAGTACTCCCGGTACCGATCGTAGTAGGTCGCCGGCTCGAAGACGGGGCCGACGCCCGCCCGCTCGAACGCGAGCTCGAGCACCTCGTCGGCGCCGCGACGATACCGACAGAGGGTGTCGTCGAGATCGAAAAGAACGGTGTCGATCGAATCGCTCATCGATCGTCGGAAGGTGCGATCGGAAGAAAAATCGGTCGATCGCCGGTGACCCTCGGACCGGCCTACAGGCCGAACGACTCCGCGAGGAGCTCCTCGTCAGTCTCGCCGTGGCTGTAGGTCGGTCCGCCGAGTACGTCGACGGTGACCGCCGCGGGCGCGAACAGATCCGCGGGAACCTCCTCGAACTGCCAGTCGAGGTCGTCGAACACCTCGGCGAACGGACGGCCGTGTGCGTCAGCGGCGGTCGAGGGAATCGAGTCGAAGACGTCGTCGTCCTTCCGGACCGTCAGGTGGGCCCGGCCGCCGTAGGCCAGCGCGTCGTTCGTCCGGGCGATCGCGGTCTGTTCGTCGCCCGCGATCGGCGCGACCGGCGCTCGCCCCGTCGCGGAGACGATATCGTTCGGGTCGTAGCCGAGCTCCGTCAGTCGGTAGGTCGCGAGCTCGGCCGCACGAGCGGCCGACGTAATACTTCCCGCGAGACTCGCCGTCCGGTAGGCCAGCAGGAAGACGCTGCTCGGTTCGACCTCCGCGAGCTCCGCGACCTGTTCTGCGGCCGACGCCGGCGGCAGCTCGTCGCTCTCGACGGCCAGCGCGGTCAGATCGAACGCGTCCGTATACCCAACCTTTCGAAACTCCTCTTCGCGCGCGACGAGTGCGCGTGCGGGTCCGCTCCCGAGTCCCTCGAAGTCCTCGGTCGCGAGCTCCCAGCCGGCCTTCTGCGAACACAGAAGCGCGAGTGCCGGCTGATCGGTCGTCAGCTCCACGTAGGGAATCGACGTGCCGTCGACCTCGCCCAGCAGATGGCTCGGCGTGGCCATCCCCGCGGTCTGGATCTCCGTCAGCAGCAATCCGGCTTCGACTCCGCCGTCGAACTCGACGCCGAAGTCGAGCACGGTCGCCTCGTTCTCGAGGTCGAACCCGCCGATGTTCAGCTCCTCGGCGTAGTCGAGGGCTTCGTCGACCAGCTCGATCGCCATCCGGTTGAGACTCTCCATACCCTTCCTCTAGCGTCTGGCGTAAAACAGTTTGTCAGTTCGGTCCCTCGACCGTCGTCGCGGGAATCCACACCGGCTGCTGTCTGTCGTTACGACGGACCGTCTCAGGCGTCAGCCTCGTACCCCGCGTCCTCGATCGCGCTCCCGATCGCGTCGACGGTCGTTCCCTCGTCGTGTTCGACGCGAACCTCGTTGGCCTCGTGGTTCGCGGTGGCCGACGACACGCCCTCGAGCGCCTCGAGGGCGTCGGTGACGTTCTCCTCGCAGCCGCTACAGGACATCCCGCGTACGTCGATGGTCGTCTGTTCCATACTCCCGATCGCGACTCGGGACAGTTCGGTCTTCCGCATTGGTCGGCCGGGTACCAGCCACCGACTCGTGGTTTGATATGCGTTCCCGCAGTCGGTTCGAGCATGTACACGGTTCTGGTTCCGGTCGACGGCGACGACGACCGGGTCGACGAACAGCTCGAGGCCGTCCGCGAGCTGGCTGCGGGGGACGAATCGGTTGCCGTCGACGTACTCCACGCGCGAGAGGAACTCGACTTCTCGGCCGAGAACGTCGACGACGTCGCCGTCGGCACGCTCGAGGAAGGGTTGGTGGACCTCGATGGGCTCCCGGAGACGGTCTCGAGAATCGCTACGGCGCTGCGGGAGGCGGGGATCGAGACCGACGTCCACGCGGCGACCGGCCGTCCCGAGCCGTCGATCCTCGACGCGGCCGAGCGCTTCGACGCGGACCTGCTCGTACTCGGCGCTCGCCGTCGATCGCCCGTCGGCAAGGCGGTGTTCGGAAGCGTCGCCCAGTCGGTGCTACTCGAGACGAACCGCCCGGTGATGGTCGTTCCGACCTGACCGTACTATCGGTCGCTCGAGGCCGAACGGCCGAGGGCCTTCTCGACGGCCTCGACCTTCTCCGAGGCGGCGGCGTCGCGGGTTCGCTTGTCGTCGATCTTCAACACGGTGCTCACCCGATCGCCGTCGACGGCCTCGTGAGCGGCCTGGGCGGCCGCGAACAGTTCGTCGGTCGAGTCGGCCTCGATCACCGTCCCCATCGGGTTCGTCTCGTAGCCGACGTCGTACTCCTCGAGGGCCTCGACGGCCTTCGCCACTTCGTCGGCCATACTGTCTTCGGTTACCGGTGCGACGCTGAGTAGTGCAACGACGGTCATACTCGACACTGTCCAGACTGCCGTCCGTAAATCCGATCCCTGCAGACGACGCTCGACGCACTCTCGGGCTCGAGAAAAACAGCCGACGAACTCGAGGAGAGGTTATCGACGGGGTCCCGGCCGACGGGTTTCGGCGGGCGGGTAGATGACGATGTCGCCGTTGGCGTAGACGTACACCTCGTGCTCGAGGGCCGTGAAGGCGATGTGGCCGCTGGTGCGCTCGGTGCCGTCGGCCTTCGGCCGGAAGATCCGATCGAGGGCGTCGGGATCGATACTGTCGTACAGCGAGAACTCCCCCTGGGAGACGTCCGTGTCCGCGATCGACGCGAGCGCGTGGACGATCGTCGCGGTCAGCGTCGCCGTGTCGTCTTCGTCGTAGTGGAAGACATAGCGGTCCTCGCCCTGTTCGTACCGGAGTTCGTCGCTCTCGTCTCTTGATGTGGACTCGGTTTGCATGGGAACCTGTTCGTTCGGCTGTTCGGTGGTGGTATCGTCCCGGAGTATAAAAGCTACTCGCCGTCGGAAACGCTTCTCGGAACCGACAGTCGCGGGCGTTGATCGCTTCGACGGGCGACGCCGATACGCCGTGATCGGATGCGCTCGACGACCGCACTCGCATCGCCCGACTCCAGGTCAGAACGACTCGTGGGGCCACTCCTCGCGCTCGCCCAGCGCCGGCGGGGTTCGGTCGCTGTACCCCTTCCGTCCGATCGCCCGATCGCCGACGGTGTTGAAGACGGCGACCCGCGCGTCCGCGGCGGACTCGAATCGCTCGTCGGGGACCAGCTCGAACAGCTCGCGCAGCGTCTGCTCGCCGTTCGGGAGCTCCAGTACCGCGTCGCCGTAACGCTCGACCAGTTCGTC
Source organism: Natronococcus roseus (assembly GCF_043677095.1). Taxonomy (NCBI): domain Archaea; kingdom Methanobacteriati; phylum Methanobacteriota; class Halobacteria; order Halobacteriales; family Natrialbaceae; genus Natronococcus; species Natronococcus roseus. The sequence goes on along the minus strand of NZ_JBHLJR010000005.1, from coordinate 82,045 downwards.
GCTCGTCGCCGGATACTGATGCTCCTCGAGTTCGCGAGCGAGCGGTCCGAACTCGACACCCAGCTCTCTCGTTCGCTCGTCGTCTGGTCCGATCATCCCGGGTTCGACGCCGCCGCGAACCAACTTAAAGCCGGCCAGTGGTTTCACGTCGGCAGGGAGCGCGACTGCGGTTCATCTCGAGTTACTCGCGCCAATCGACGGTTGGCAACTCGCCGTCGAACCGTGCGACTCGAGGACGAACGGTTTCCAAAAACTCGGAACGGAGGACTCGGTCGTGAAAGCGCGGGGTTCTCGAGGGATCGGGTCTCGGAGTTCTCGAGGCGTTTCTGGAAGCCGTGTGCTGGCTGGGATTTGAACAACGCGAAGACGGTCGCCTCGCTTCGCTCGGCGCTGCGACTTCTCTCGTTCAAATCCAGATTCGATTGCTGTCGCTCACGATTTTGTTCGCGACAGAAATGCGCTGGCTGGGATTTGAACCCAGGTTGTGACCATGGCAAGGTCACGTGATACCACTACACTACCAGCGCCCTGTTACAGTTTTACGTCTCTCGAGTGAATTGATAAGGGTTACGAATCGCTCGACTCGAGCCCGGATCTGACCGTTCGCCCGACCCCACCCGATAGCCGACACCGTCACTTCGTCAGGATACTCGAGTGGCTCGAGGTGTTCGTCGTAGAAGTGTGCTGGCTGGGATTTGAACCACGGCCAGACGTGCTCGCTGCGCTGCGCGCGACTGGCCTGCTTCAAATCTAGTGCGATTTTCACTGAACAGCCGACTCGCTTCGCTCACGGCTTCGCCGTTCGCAATACCGTGGCGCTACGCGCCACGCGACGCTCGTCGTTGTTGTTCAGTGAAAATGCGCTGGCTGGGATTTGAACAACGCGAAGACGGTCGCCTTGCTTCGCTCGGCGCTGCGACTTCTCTCGTTCAAATCCGAGAACGATTTCTCCGACTACGAATACTCGCACTGCTACGCAGTGCTCGCGGTGTTGTAGTCGGAGAAATGCGCTGGCTGGGATTTGAACCCAGGTTGTGACCATGGCAAGGTCACGTGATACCACTACACTACCAGCGCCCTATTGCACTCTTATCTATCTCTGGTAACTGTATAAGGATTGCGAATCGGACGGTGTGTGTCCCGTCCAGCCGTACCAAACGCCGATCGCTCGCCGCCCCGTACCGACCGTCTCCCGCGGCCTCGAGCGTGCGTCCGCAGGGGAAACGCGTTAGTACCCGTGACAGTGTGGCTCGAGGACCCGTATGCGTCGAATTCTCACCTGTGAGCCGTTCACAGCCGGGATCGAATCCGCTACCCTTTTAAGACTTTGTCGGCAAGACATCGCTACAGTCTAGTGACGCGGCGCCGAAGCGTGGGCATGACCGTCAGCGTGCTCGTGCCGTCGTCGCTCACCCGCGAAGCCGAGGACAAACGCGAGGCAACTCGCAAGCTCGGATACGTCGCCCGCGCGGCGACCGTGTTCCGGGCGGATCGGCTCGTCGTCTTCCCTGACCGGGAGGGCGAACGCGGGCGATTCGGCGGCGAGTTCGTCGACACCGTCTTGCGGTACGCGACGACGCCCCCCTACCTCCGAAACGAGGCCTGGGGGATGCGCGACGAACTCGAGTACGCGGGCATCCTGCCCCCGCTCCGCGCCGTGTCACAGACCGGCTCCGAATCGAACGGTTCGGGGTCGTCAAGACAAGGAATCGTGACCGAGGTCGGACCTGATCAACGCGTGCGGGTCAATTGCGGCTTGCAACACCCGATCTCCCTCAACGTGCCTCCCGGTATGGAGCTCGAGGAGGGGGAGCGCGTGACCGTCAGGATCTCTTCGCGACGACCGGTCCGGGCGAAACTCGAGGACGAGCCCCTCCCGGGGCTCGACGTCGAGCGGACGGGCCTCCAGGCAGCACTCGGCCGTGAGGACGCCGGCGTCCGCATCGCAGCCTCCCGATTCGGTGCAGAACTCACCGTCGGGCGGCTGGGGACGCTGGCCGGACGCCGCGAGCGCGACGGGATGACCGTCGTCTTCGGGGCACCCGAGAGAGGGCTGCCGGACATCCTCGGAATGGACGAGGAGGCCGTCGACGCGCTGTCCCATTGGGACGGCGTCGACGGTGACGGAGTCGAACCCATCGATCCGGGGTTCGACCTCTGGCTGAATACGGTTCCGGACCAGGGAAGCGACGTGGTGCGAACGGAAGAGGCTCTGTTCGCCACGCTCGCATCCCTCACTCTCAGAGAGTGATAGAATGCCACAACCAAATTCACCACGCAAAGGCTCACTCGGGTTCGGCCCACGACAGCGCGCCTCTTCGGAGGTTCCGCGCTTTAACTCGTGGCCGGACGACGACGGACAGCCGACGCTCCAGGGTTTCGCGGGCTACAAGGCCGGCATGACCCACGTCGTGATGGTCGACGACGAAGCGAACTCGCCGACCGAGGGGATGGAAGAGACCGTCCCCGTCACGATCGTGGAGACGCCGCCGATGCGCGCGGTCGCCCTGCGTGCGTACGAGGACACACCGTACGGAAAGAAACCGATCACCGAGGTCTGGACCGACGAGTTCGTTCCCGAACTCGACCGCGTTCTGGACCTTCCCGGTGACGACTACGACACCGACGCGGCCGAAGACGAGCTTCGAGAGCTGCTCGAGGCCGGCCGCGTCGACGACGTTCGCGTCATCACGCACACGGTGCCTTCGGCGGTACCATCGGTACCGAAGAAGAAACCGGACGTGATGGAGACGCGCGTCGGCGGCGGCTCGGTCGACGAGCGCGTCGACTTCGCGCTCGAACTGATCGCCGACGGCGGGGAACACGTCATGAACGACACGTTCCGCGCCGGCGAGTACGTCGACGCGAGCGGCGTCACGAAGGGGAAAGGGACCCAGGGTCCCGTCAAGCGATGGGGCGTCCAGAAGCGCAAGGGCAAACACGCCCGGCAGGGCTGGCGACGCCGCATCGGCAACCTCGGCCCCTGGAACCCCTCCCGCGTCCGCTCGACGGTCCCCCAGCAGGGGCAGACCGGCTACCACCAGCGGACGGAACTGAACAAGCGCCTCGTCGACATCGGCGACGGCGCCGACGCGACGGTCGACGGCGGCTTCGTCAACTACGGCGAGGTCGACGGACCGCACGCGTTGATCAAGGGCTCGCTCCCCGGGCCGAACAAGCGTCTCGTACGCTTCCGCCCGGCGATCCGACCCGGAGACCAGCCGCGCCTCGATCCCGAGGTCCGGTTCGTCTCCACCGCATCCAACCAGGGATAACACATGGACGCAACAGTACGCAACCTGGACGGCTCGGACGCGGACACGATCGAGCTCCCGGCGGTCTTCGAGACCCAGTACCGCCCGGACCTGATCGCCCGTGCCGTTCGCGCCGCCCAGGCCAACCGAAAACAGGACTACGGCGCCGACGAGTTCGCCGGCATGCGAACGCCGGCCGAATCGTTCGGTAGCGGCCGCGGGATGGCCCACGTCCCCCGACAGAACGGACGCGCTCGACGCGTTCCCCAGACCGTCAAGGGACGAAAGGGACACCCGCCGAAAGCCGAGAAGGACTGGACCGAATCGATCAACACGAAAGAGAAGAAGCTGGCCGTCCGCAGCGCCATCGCCGCGACGACCGACGCCGAGCTCGTCGCCGACCGTGGCCACGAGTTCGACGCGGACGTCGAGGCACCGATCGTCGTCAGCGACGAGTTCGAGGACCTCCAGAAGACGAAGGAGGTCGTCGAGTTCCTCGAGGCCGCCGGTCTCGCCGACGACGTCGAGCGAGCCGACGAGGGTCGCAGCGTGCGCTCGGGTCGCGGAAAGACCCGCGGACGCAAGTACAAACAGCCCAAGTCGATCCTCTTCGTCACCTCCAGTGAGTCCGGCCCGTCCCGTGCGGCCCGGAATCTCGCCGGCGCGGACGTCACGACGGCCGCGGAGGTCAACGCGGAGGATCTCGCGCCGGGCACCCAGCCCGGACGGCTGACCGTTTGGACCGAGAGCGCACTCGAGGAGGTGGCCGACCGATGAGCGGAGCGATCGACCACCCGCTCGTGACGGAGAAGGCGATGAACGACATGGACTTCGAGAACAAGCTCCAGTTCGTCGCCAACCCCGACGCCACCAAACCCGAGATCCGAGAGGAAGTCGAGCGGCGCTTCGAGGTCTCGGTCGACAGCGTCAACACACAGATGACGATGAACGGGAAGAAGAAAGCAACCGTCAAACTCTCCGAGGACGACGACGCCCAGGAAGTCGCCTCGCGTATCGGGGTGTTCTAACAATGGGACGACGAATTCAGGGACAACGACGCGGTCGCGGAACCCCGACGTTCCGTGCCCCGTCGCACCGATACAAGGCGAAGCTCGACCACAAGAAAGAGGAAGACGACGACGTGATCCGCGGGACCGTCGTAGACATCGAACACGACCCCGCTCGCTCGGCGCCCGTCGCGGCCATCGAGTTCGAGGACGGCGACCAGCGCCTCGTACTGGCCCCGGAAGGGATCACCGTCGGCGAGGAGATCCAGGTCGGCGTCTCGGCGGAGATCAAGCCCGGCAACACGATGCCGCTGGCCGAGATTCCGGAGGGAGTTCCGGTCTGTAACATCGAGGCCAACCCCGGCGACGGCGGTCGATTCGCCCGCGCCTCGGGTGTCAACGCGGACCTGATCACCCACGACCGCAACGCCGCGGTCATCCAGCTTCCAAGCGGCGAGGTCAAGCGCCTCGATCCGCAGTGTCGTGCCACCATCGGCGTCGTCGCCGGTGGCGGACGCACGGAGAAGCCGATGGTCAAGGCCGGAAACAAGTATCACAAGATGAAAGCCCGGGGTACCAAGTGGCCCCGCGTCCGCGGTGTTGCGATGAACGCGATCGACCACCCGTTCGGTGGCGGTGGCCGACAGCACCCCGGCAAACCGAAGTCCGTCTCGCGGGATGCCCCGCCGGGACGGAAGGTCGGTGACATCTCCTCGCGCCGTACCGGCCGAGGTGGAAACAAATGAGTCAGGAGTACAGAACCGGCCGCGAAGGTGAGTTTACCTACCGCGGTCACACGCTCGAGGAGCTGCAGGAGATGGAGCTCGACGAGGTTGTGGAACTGCTGCCCGCACGCAAGCGGCGAAGTATCACGCGCGGACTTTCCGTCGAGCAGGAGAAGCTGCTCGAGAAGGCCCGCGGGAAAGGCGAGGAAGAGACCGCCAACGCGCCGATCCGGACGCACCTGCGCGACATGCCGGTGCTGCCGGAGTTCGTCGGACTGACCTTCTCCGTGTACAACGGACAGTCCTTCGAGCGCGTTCGCGTCGAACCCGAGATGATCGGACACTATCTCGGCGAGTTCCAGCTGACCCGCACCTCCGTCGAGCACGGACAGGCGGGTATCGGCGCGACTCGATCGTCGAAGTTCGTCCCACTGAAGTGATCATCGTATGGGAATCAACTACTCAGTCGACGCGGATCCGGACTCCACCGCGAAAGCGATGCTCCGGGAGCGTCACATGAGCCACAAGCACAGCAAGGAGGTCGCCCGCGAGATCAAGGGCCGAACCGTCGCGGACGCCCAGGCGTACCTTCAGGACGTGATCGACGAGGAGCAGTCGGTACCCTTTAAATCCCACAACTCCGGTGCGGGTCACCGCTCGGACGTTGAGGGCTGGGACGCCGGCAAGTACCCCGAGAAGGTCTCGGGCGAGTTCCTCGATCTGCTCGAGAACGTCGAATCCAACGCCGACCACCAGGGTTTCGACGGCGCTTCGATGGAGATCGTTCACATCGCCGCCCACAAGGTCGGCGAGTCCGTCGGCCGCAAGCCCCGCGCGATGGGGCGTGCGACCGCCTGGAACACGCCGGAGGTCGACGTTGAGATCGTCGTCGAGGAAGTCGACGAGAACGAGGAGGATGAGAACTAATGGCTGACGAACACCAGTTCATCGAAAACGGCCTGCAGCGGTCCCAGATCGACGAGTTCTTCGAAGAAGAGCTCGGCCGCGCGGGCTACGGCGGTATGGACGTCGCCAAGACGCCGATGGGTACCCAGATCGTTCTCAAGGCCGAGAAGCCAGGGATGGTCATCGGCAAGGGCGGCGAGAACATCCGGAAGGTCACGACGGCTCTCGAGGAGAAGTTCAACCTCGAGGACCCCCAGATCGACGTCCAGGAGGTCGACGAACCCGACCTCAACGCACGGATCGTCGCGGACCGACTGGCCAACGCACTCGAGCGTGGCTGGTACTTCCGGAAGGCCGGACACACGACGATCGACCGGATCATGGATTCGGGCGCGCTCGGCGCAGAGATCGTCCTCTCCGGGAAGGTCACGGGCGCTCGCTCGCGTGTCGAGAAGTTCAACCGCGGCTACATCAAGCACAACGGCGAGCCCGCCGAAGAGGTCGTCGACCACGGCCAGGGCGTCGCGGTCATGAAACTCGGCACGATCGGCGTCGACGTGAAGATCATCCCGCCGGGTGCCAAACTCCCCGACGACTTCCAGGTCCACGACGAGATGGACCCCGAAGAGGTCGTCCCCGACGCCGTCGAGGCCAACGAGGCCGAGGGCGTCGAGGAGCTGCTCGAGGGCGAGCCCGAGGAGGCCGAGGCCGCCGAGGAAGGCGCCGAAGCCCCCGCCGAGGACGCCGTCGAGCCCGAGCCCGAGGAAGAGGACATCGAAGAGGTCATCGAAGCGGAGGTCGACGCTGCCGAGGACGACGATGTCGACATCCCCGACGAGGCCCCGGTCGAGGAGGACCTCGACGAGCTCGAGGAGGACGTCGAAGCCGAGGCCGAGGAGCTGATGGCCGAGATGGACGACGAGGCAGAGGACGCCTCGGAAGAGGCGGACGAAGACGAGGGAGGTGACGCCTGATGGCGATCCTCCACGTCGAAGAGGTTCGCGACATGACCGCCGCCGAACGCGAGGCCGAACTCGAGGAGCTCGAGACCGAGCTGCTCAACCAGAAGTCCGTCCTCGCGGCCGGTGGCGCCCCGGAGAACCCGGGTCGAATCGGCGAACTGAGTCGCACCATCGCTCGGATCAAGACGATCCAGCGAGAGGAAGGCGACTTGGACGAAGGCGACGAATAACAGATACACAATGGCACTGACACCCGAAACGCTGCCCCGACACGAACTCAACGGCCTGCCCGTCCGTGTCGTCGAGAGTGACGACGCCTCGCGGGTCGGTCTCGAGGGACGGGTCGTCATCGAGACGACCAACACGCTCTCCGTCGAGATTCGAGAGCAGGGCGCGTCTCGGGTCGTGATGGTGCCGAAGTCGGGCTCGACGTTCGAGTTCGCGATCACAGATGACGCCGCCGACGCCGCGAAGGCGTCGGGGACCGCGTCCAAACTGGCCGATGCTAAACCCGAGTCGACGGAGACACTCTCCACCGGCTCGGACTGCGCTGGCGAGGACGTGGCCTACGTTACGGTCGATGGCTCGCGACTGCTCTCACAACCCGCCCGACGCACGGAAACGAATGGTGACTCACCATGGCAATAGGATTAGACGTTGAAACCCCTCCGGAACCGGAAAACCCGGAGGAATACGACTACGAGAAGTGTCCGTTCTACGGCGAACTCTCCGTTCGAGGTCAGATCCTCGAGGGGACCGTCATCTCGACGGACATGGACAAGACCGTGGTCGTCGAACGAGAGTACGACGTGGCGGTTCCGAAGTACGACCGCCAGATGAAGCGTCGCTCGCGCATCCCGGCCCACGTACCGGGCGTGCTCGAGCCGCTCTCGGTCGGTGACACGGTCAAGATCGCAGAGACCCGACCACTGTCGAAGACGAAATCGCACGTGGTCGTCGAAGTAACCGAAGAGGCAACCGCGGAGGACATCGCCGCGCTCACCCGTCAGGCCGAGCCTGACCGTGAGCTTTCCAGCAGCGATGTCACCGAGGGTTCCGAAGAGGAAGCCGTCGAGGGTGATCAGTGATGGAGGCGATGAAAGCCGACGTCACCCAGGGACTCAAGAAGGGGTCGCTGGTCACGTGTGCCGACAACACCGGCGCACGCGAGCTGAAGGTCATCAGCGTCTCGGGCTACCAGGGCACCAAGAACCGCCAGCCGAAGGCGGGACTCGGTGACAAGGTGACCGTTTCGGTCACGAAGGGTACCCCCGAGATGCGCCGCCAGGTCCTCGAGGCCGTCATCGTCCGCCAGCGGAAGTCGATTCGCCGGCCCGACGGGACGCGCGTGAAGTTCGAGGACAACGCGGCGGTCATCATCGACGAGAACGAAGAGCCCCGCGGGACGGAGATCAAGGGCCCGATCGCTCGCGAAGTCGCCGAACGCTTCGGCGCGATCGCCTCGACCGCAACGATGATCGTCTGAGTATGAGCAAACAACCACACAAACAGCGAACGCAGACGGAGCGTGCACCGCTGCACAAGCGACAGAAGCAGCTTCACGCGACGCTCTCGGATGACCTCCGCGAGGAGTACGACACGCGACGGACCCGCGTCAACGCGGGCGACACCGTCGAAGTCATGCGCGGTGACCACGCCGGCGAGACCGGCGAGGTCCTTCGCGCGATCCTCGAGGACGGCACGATCCACGTCGAGGACGTGACCATCGAGACGGCCGACGGCGAGGAAGTCCCGCGGCCGCTCGACCCGTCGAACGTCCGAGTCACGGACCTCGACCTCGAGGACGAGCGCCGCGAGGCGCGCCTCGAGGGCGACGCGAACGAAGACGACGACGAAGGTGATAGCGAATGACGAAACATCAGAAACGACTGTCCGTACCGAAGTCCTGGCCAGTCGAGCGAAAGACCGACGTCTTCACGGTCAAGGCCGACTCCGGCCCGCACGGTGAGGCCGGCGTTCCGCTCGTCGTCCTGCTTCGGGACGTGCTCGGCTACGTCGACTCGAAGAAGGAAGCGCGGTACGCCCTCTCGCAGGACTCGATCCTGATCAACGGGGAACCGATCAACGACGAACAGCGCCCGATCGGCATGTTCGACATCGTTGCGTTCCCCGGTCGAGAGGAGTACTACCGGGTCTTCCCCGACGAGGGCGGCCGACTCGCCCTGACCGAGATCGACGCCGACGCCGCCGACAGCCGTCTCGGCAAGATCGAGGGCAAGCGTCAGGTCCCGGGTGGCGACACCCAGCTGACGCTGCACGACGGAACGAACATCCTCGCCGAGGAAAGCGAGTACAGCACGAACGACTCGGTCGTCGTCGACAACGACGACAAGTCGGTCGTCGCACACTTCCCCTACGAGGAGGGTGCACTCGTCACAGCCATTAGCGGCAACCACGGCGGAAAGATCGGCGAGGTCACCGAGATCGACGTCACCCCCGGCAGCGGATCGAACATCGTCACCGTCGAGGCCGACGACGGCGAGTTCGAAACCGTCGAGGAGTACGTCGTCGTGATCGACGAGAACTTCACCGACGAGGACGGTGATGACGATGAGTAGTGAAGCCGAGGGCGAGTTCCACGAGATGCGCGAGCCCCGCGTCGAAAAGGTCGTCGTCCACATGGGCGTCGGCCGCGGTGGTCGCGAACTCGGCAAGGCCGAGGACATCATCGAGGAGGTCACGGACCAGCAGAGCGTCCGGACCCAGGCCAAACGGACCGAGCCCGACTTCGGCATCCGACAGGGCGATCCGATCGGCACGAAGGTCACCCTCCGCGGCGAGGACGCGGCCGAGTTCCTCGAGACCGCCCTGCCGCTGGCGACGCTGGCCGAGAACCAGTTCGACAACACTGGAAACTTCAGCTTCGGGGTCGAGGAACACACCGAGTTCCCGAGCCAGGAGTACGACCCGAACGTCGGGATCTACGGGATGGACGTTACCGTCAACCTCGTCCGCCCGGGCTATCGCATCGCCAAGCGCAACAAGGTGACCCGATCGATCCCGTCGAAGCACCGACTTACCCCCGAGGACGCGATTCAGTACCTCGAGGCGAACTTCGACGTCAACGTAGAGGAGTCCACGGATGAGTGAAAGCGACGTAGAAAACGACCAGACGGGCGAGCACGCGGCAAAGCGCACCGGCCAGATCGAAGAGTGCCAGCGCTGTGGCCGCAAACAGGGACTCGTCGGCAAGTACGACATCAACCTCTGTCGACAGTGTTTCCGAGAGATCGCCCGCGACATGGGATTCAGGAAGTACCGATAACATGACCGGAAACGACCCACTCAGCAACGCGCTCTCGGGCATCGACAACGCCGAGAGCGTCGGGAAACTGAGCCACGAGGTAACGCCCGCTTCGAACGAGATCGGCAGCGTGCTCGAGGTCTTCTACGACCGCGGGTACATCGACGGCTTCGAGTTCGTCGACGACGGTAAGGCCGGTCAGTTCGATGTCGAACTGAAAGGAGCGATCAACGAGTGTGGCCCCGTCAAGCCCCGCTACGCCGCCGGTGCCGAGGACTTCGAGAAATGGGAGAAGCGATACCTCCCGGCTCGAGACTTCGGTGCGCTCGTCGTCACGACGAGCAGCGGCATCATGAGCCATTACGAGGCTCGTGAGCAGGGGATCGGCGGCCAGGTGATCGCATACGTCTACTAACAATGCGAGTCGAACTGGAAATCCCCGAAAACGTAACTGTCGAGGTAGATCATCTCGACGTGACCGTCGACGGACCCGAGGGCGCCGTGAGCCGGCGTCTCTGGTACCCCGACGTGACCGTCGAAGCGGAAGACGACCAGGTGGTCATCGAAAGTGGAGCCGAGGACGCGAAGACGAACGCGACCGTCGGCACCTTCGAGAGCCATCTGAACAACGCGTTCCACGGCGTGACCGAGGGCTGGGAGTACAAGATGGAGGTCTTCTACTCTCACTTCCCGATGCAGGTCCGCGTGGAGGGCGACGACGTCGTCATCGAGAACTTCCTCGGCGAGAAGGCACCGCGACGCACGACCATCCACGGTGAGACCGACGTCTCCGTCGACGACGAACGGCTCGTCCTCTCCGGTCCGAACAAGGAGGACGTCGGCCAGACGGCGGCGGACATCGAGCAGCTGACCCGAGTCAGCGGCAAGGACACCCGCGTCTTCCAGGACGGGGTCTACATCACCGAGAAACCCGCGAAAGGAGGTGCCTGATAGATGGCTGACGACGAACCAGAGACCGAGACCGAGGACGCCACGGCCGAAGCCGAAGAGGGTCCGCAGGATCTCGAGGACATCAGCGGCGTCGGCGCAAGCAAGGCCGACGCGCTCCGCGACGCCGGCTTCGAGACGATCGACGACGTCAAGGAGGCCGACCAGGAGGACCTGGCGGAAGCCGACGGCGTCGGAAACGCACTCGCGGCTCGTATCAAGGCCGACGTCGGCGACCTCGAGGTAACCGAGGAGACCGAGGCCGAGATCGAAGACGAAGGTGTCGAAGAGGAAGAAGCGCCCGAAGAGGACGTCGAGACCGAACTGCAGCCCCGCGGGCTGACCGAGAAGACGCCCGAGCTCTCCGAGGACGAGCAGCGGCTGCTCACCCGACGCAAGCAGGCGGGCAAACCGCAGTTCAATCGACAGGACTACCACAAGAAAAAGCGGACGCCAGAATCCTGGCGCCGTCCCCGCGGCCAGCTCTCGAAGCAGCGCCGCGGCATCAAGGGCAAGGGCCCGAAGGTCCAGGCCGGCTACCGAACCCCCGAAGCGGTTCGTGGCAAACACCCGAGCGGATTCGACGAGGTCTACGTCGAGAACACGGACGACCTCGAGGGTGTCGACGGCGACACGGAGGCAGTCCGCATCTCCTCCTCGGTCGGCGCGCGCAAGCGCGAGCGCATCGAGGAGCAGGCCGAGGATCAGGGCGTTCGCGTCCTGAACCCGACCTACGAGGAAGTCGAGGTGGAATCCAATGACTGATCTCTCCGCACAGAAGCGACTGGCGGCCGACGTCCTCGACGTCGGCAAGAACCGCGTCTGGATCGACCCGGACGCCCAGGGAGACATCGCCGAGGCGATCACCCGCGACGAGATCCGCGAACTCGTCGAGGACGGCCGCATTCAGGCCAAAAACGCCCGCGGCAACTCCCGAGGCCGCGCCCGCGAGCGCAACGCGAAACGCGCCTACGGCCACCGCAAGGGCCAGGGCAAGCGCAAGGGCAAGAAGGGCGCCCGCCAGAGCGAGAAGGACGAGTGGCAGGACAAGATTCGTGCACAGCGACGGAAGCTGCGCGAACTCCGCGACAAGGGCGAGATCACGCCCACGCAGTACCGCGAGCTCTACAAGAAGGCTGGCGGTGGCGAGTTCCGTAGCGTCCGCTACCTGTTGAACTACATCGACGAAAACTACGGTGACCAATAATGGCGACAGGACCACGATACAACGTTCCAATGCGCCGTCGCCGTGAGGTCCGGACGGACTACCATCAGAGGTTGCGCCTGCTGAAATCGGATAAGCCACGTCTCGTTGCTCGGAAGAGCAACAAGCACACTACGGCGCAGCTGATCGTTCCCGGCCCACAGGGCGACGAAACGCTTGCGAGCGCACACTCGAGCGATCTCGAGGAGTACGGTTGGGAAGCACCCACGAGCAACATCTCCGCGGCCTATCTGACCGGCCTGCTGGCCGGAAAGCGGGCCGTCGACGCCGGCCTCGAGGAAGCGGTCCTCGACATCGGCCTCAACAAGGCGACACCGGGCAACAAGGTGTTCGCCGTCCAGGAGGGGGCGATCGACGCCGGCCTCGAGATCCCGCACAACGATAGCGTGCTCGCGGACTGGTCGCGTACCCGCGGCGAGCATATCGCCGAGTACGCCGAACAGCTGGACGAGCCGCTGTACGGCGGCGAGTTCGACGCGACAGAGCTACCAGAACACTTCGACGAGGTACGAGAGGCGATTCTCGAATGAGTGGAAACAACTACAACGACGGTGGATGGGAACCCGTCACCCGTCTCGGCCGAATGGTCCAGGAGGGCGAAATCGACACGATGGAAGACGCCCTCAACTCGGGCCTCCCGCTGAAGGAGCCCGAGATCGTCGACCAGCTCCTCCCCGGACTGGACGACGAAGTGCTGGACATCAACATGGTCCAGCGGATGACCGACTCCGGACGGCGCGTGAAGTTCCGCTGTGTCTGTGCAGTCGGCGACCGCAACGGCTTCGTCGGCTACGCGGAAGGCCGCGACGACCAGGTCGGGTCCGCCATCCAGAAGGCGATCGGTATCGCGAAGCTGAACATCATCAAGGTGCCCCGCGGATCGGGTTCCTGGGAGGACCGCTCGGATCGGCCACACTCGCTGACCCGACAGACGACCGGCAAGGCCGGCTCCGTCGAGGTCGAGCTCATCCCCGCCCCCGAGGGGCTGGGACTGGCCGCCAGCGACACGGTTCGCGCCGTCCTCGAGCTGGCCGGCATCGAGAACGCCTGGACGAAGAGCCACGGCAACACGCGAACGACGGTCAACCTCGCGAAGGCGACGTTCAACGCGCTCGAGAACGCCTCCCAGTCGCGCTATCCGAGCGCCCGGGGCCAGGACGAAGCGGAGGTGGCTGACCAATGAGAGCGGTCGTACAGGTACGCGGCGAGGTCAACCGCAACACCGACATCCAGGATACCCTGGAGATGCTCAACATCCACAGCGTCAACCACTGCGCGCTCGTCCCCGAGACGGACACGTACAACGGGATGGTCGCCAAGGTCAACGACTACGTCGCGATCGGCGAACCCGATCAGGACGTCCTCGAGACCGTACTCGCAAAGCGCGCGGAACCGCTCGAGGGACGGCAGGCAGACGTCGACGAGGAGTGGCTCGCCGAGAACACCGCATACGACGACTTCGGTGCGCTCGCCGAGGCGCTGCTCGCCGAGGAGACGACCCTTCGCGAGGAGGGGCTCTCCCCGACGCTGCGTCTCCACCCCCCGCGTGGCGGTCACGAGGGGATCAAGAAGCCGACCGCGGAGGGCGGCCAACTCGGAAAACATACAACCGAGGAGATTAATCAACTGTTAGAATCGATGCGATAAACCATGACGAGTAAAAAACGACGCCAGCGCGGATCCCGGACGCACAGCGGCGGCTCCCACAAGAACCGCCGAGGAGCCGGCCATCGCGGCGGACGCGGACGTGCCGGCCGCAGCAAACACGAGTTCCACAACTACGAACCGAAGGGCAAACACGGCTTCAACCGACCGGACGAGCTTCAGGCCGACGTCGCCGAGATCGACGTCCAGAAGCTCGACGAGGACGCAGTTCTCTACGCCGCCGAGGGTGAGGCCGAAGAGACCGACGACGGCTACCGACTCGACGCGCGCGACGTCGTCGATAGCGGCCACGACGTCGACATCGTGAAGGTACTTGGCTCCGGCCAGGTCCGGAACACACTCGAGGTCACGGCGGACGCCTTCTCGGCGGCCGCTCAGGCAAAGCTCGAGGACGCCGGCGGGAAGGCGGTGCTCTCCGAGCGAGCCCAGGAGGAAGCCGAAGCCGAGGCCGAAGCTGAGGCCGAGGACGACACCGACGACGAGTCAGAACAGGTCGAGGACTAACGCATGGGATGGAAGGAAGCCGCTGAACCGGTTCTGACACGGATGCCGACGGTACGTCGTCCGGAGGGGCACGTCCCCTTCAAGCGAAAGCTGGCGTGGACGGCCGGCATCCTCGTGTTGTACTTTTTCCTGACGAACATCGCCCTGCTTGGGATGCAGGCCGATGGTGCGACCGACCTCTTCGGAGAGTTCCGTGCGATCCTCGCCGGTGAGCACGGCTCGTTGCTCCAGGTCGGTATCGGTCCGATCGTTACGGCAAGCATCGTGATGCAGCTACTGGGCGGAGCGAACCTCCTGGGTCTCGACACCGACGACCCGCGGGATCAGGTTCTCTACCAGGGGCTCCAGAAGCTTCTGGTCATCATCATGACGGCGCTAACCGCGCTGCCGATGGTGTTTGCCGGCGGCTTCCTCCCGGTTCAGCAGTCGCTGTCGCTTGGCGGGCTCACGTTCGATAGCACGCAGCTTCAGGTGCTGATGTTCCTCCAGATCTTCATGGGCGGGGTACTCATCCTGTACATGGACGAGGTCGTCAGCAAATGGGGCGTCGGCAGCGGGATCGGCCTGTTCATCATCGCCGGCGTGAGCCAGCGACTGGTCACCGGATTTATCCAGCCCGCGGAGGGCGGGTTCTTCTACGACTGGTACCAGATCATCTTCGGCGACGTCGATCTCGCCGGGGATACGCTGAACACGCTGTTGCTCGGCGAGGGCCAGATCATCGCCCTCATGACGACGATTTTGATCTTCGGGATCGTCGTCTACGCCGAGTCCGTTCGGGTCGAAATTCCGCTCAGTCACGCCCGCGTGAAGGGCGCCCGCGGTCGCTTCCCCGTGAAGCTCATCTACGCGAGCGTCCTGCCGATGATCCTCGTTCGGGCGCTGCAGGCGAACATCCAGTTCATGGGTCAGATCCTCGACCGAACGTGGGCCGGCATGCCCGCCGTCCTCGGCCAGTACAACGCGCAGGGAGAGCCCGTCAGCGGGTTCTTCTACTACACCGCGCCGATCTACTCGCCGGAAGACTGGATGTGGTGGACCGGTGAGGTGGCCCAGGCGACGTGGATGGTCCTGGTTCGAATCTCCGTCGACCTGACGTTCATGGTCGTCGGCGGGGCGATCTTCGCCATCTTCTGGGTCGAGACGACGAACATGGGCCCCGACGCGACGGCCCGACAGATCCAAAACTCCGGGATGCAGATCCCCGGGTTCCGACAGAACGTCGGCGTCATCGAGAAGGTCATGGAGCGGTACATCCCGCAGGTGACCGTCATCGGCGGCGCCCTGGTCGGACTGCTCGCCGTCTGGGCGAACATGCTGGGCACCATCGGCGCCGTCACCGGGACGGGGCTGCTGCTCGCGGTCTCGATCACGTACAAACTGTACGAGGAGATCGCCGAGGAGCAGATGATGGAGATGCATCCGATGATGCGCCAGATGTTCGGCCGCGAAGACTAGCGGTTCGGTTCTTTTTGCTGCGCTCGAGTACGGGACACACTCCATCGCTCGAGACGTGTTGCGTTCTCCGGATGCGCCTCGTGGGTCTCACGTGGAGACGTGTACGGAGCCGGGCTCCGTCTGTCGGTATCAGTTGCAGAATGCGGAGCACTCGTGAGAGCGCTCTCACGGACACTCGAGCGTGATCTGGGACGACTACCGTCGGTCGCGAGTGAGGCGGCGAGAGAGCGTCTCCCGATCGGAACGATCTAGGGACAGTCGAGACCCGAGCCGGGCCGCGAGCTCTCGAGGGGACCACCATCTGCATCGAGCGGGATCAAGGACGGATCGGCTCGCTCCTCGGCGAGAAGCTGCTGTCGCACCGAGATGGGTGCCTGAACCACGCCAGTCCGAACAACAGGGCCAAACCTTCGAGCGTATCGAACGGCGACGAGGCGCGATCCTCGCCGTCTACAGGCGGAGGCTAGCTGACTGCGTTGGATCGTCCGGACGCCACCGTCTTCCGTGACCGAAGTGGGGTCCCGATCCACCAAGTCCGCGAACCCGTCGGTCTCGCTCGGTGACGGAGCGCCGCCGAGACCTCGACTCACTCGGTCTCGAGGGGGTTCAGCGTGCAGACTCAGTTCGCCCTCGAGATCGGCACGGGTAGGGCTGGAGGAAACCGCGTCTCGAGTGGCTGCTCGACGGACTGCCGATCTATCGGAGGCATCGAAACAAGTTCCGCGCCGCTCACACTCGAGCAGGAGTGCGATGACTTGTGACGACCAGTACAGGGCAGCGATCGGCGATCCGGCAAGAACCGTCCGCGCGGCGGTGTCGGCCGAGTTCGAGGGAGCCGACGCTGGCCGAGCGTGGCGTCGAAAGAGAAGGCCGAGAATCGCTTACTGAATCGAGTAACCCGCGGCGATGGTCAGCAGGAAGACCATGAACACGGCGACCCCCATCATGTAGGTGATCGCGCGAGGCTCCTCGATCAGGTGCTGGTAGTAGGCGGCAATCAGCAACACCTTGATTACGGCCAGGATGATCGTCCCGCCGATCGCGGCGGCCTCCGGGAATATTTCGGGGAACTGAAAGAAGACGAACTTTCCGGTACCCAACACCAGCAGTACGACGTAAATGAGGGTGTACGTACGAACGTCGGCCATTGGTGAGCAATGAGTGTGTGGACCACTTATACCTTCCTCATGCGGGCGGTGGAGGACGAACTCGAGGCGGACGAGGCGATCACGTTCGGTCGGTTCGCCCGTCTCGGGTCGAACAGGAACGCGACGGTGGGCGCTTCGATTCCGCCCGTGAACCACCGCGGGGGTGACGAGGTCTGACAACGGGACTTCTCACTCCGGAGGCCGTCGACGCCGACGAGTCGGGGCGGGACACTCTGAAGGATCGGTCTCTCGAGTTCCACCCCGATTCGACGGGCCGAACCAGAAGGCTCGTCGTAGCGACGCCGTTGTCGGTAGGACGACGCGTCAGAGATAGCGGACGGCCCGAGGACCGAGATCGGCCCACACCGCGAGCGATCGGCGATTCGAGCGAAGCGCACTCGGTCGGTGTCACAGCGCTCGAACGAACGTATCGTCCGGCAGCAGGATCGACGAAACGGCGGACGGTCGCGGAGCTCACGCGGGTGGTGAGCGATTAAAAACGGATCGCGTTCTCAAACAGGGTCGATGTAGCGGCGAACCGCTACATCAGGTAGAACAGCGGGAAGAGGATGACCCAGACGATGTCGACGAAGTGCCAGTAGAGTCCGAAGAACTCCACCGGCCGGTGGTCCTCGAGGTAGGCGTCGATCGACCAGATGCGGTAGATCATGAAGATGGCGATCAGCAGCCCGAGGATCACGTGCAGGGCGTGTAACCCCGTCGTGACGAAGTAGATGGAGTGCTCGATGCTGGTCCACCAGTATTCGTCGATCTGGAACTTGTAGGCGTACTCGTAGGCCTTCACGCTCATGAACGTGAGCCCGAGCGCGAGGGTCGCTCCCAGCGTCGCGAGTAGCCCCCGCTTGTTCTTGCGTTCGGCCATCACCAGCGCGAGGATGACCGTGAAGCTCGAGGTCAGCAGGACGTAGGTGTTCAGCAGGCCGGGCCAGGAGGCGAACGGAACCGTCTCCCAGTCGCCCCAGCCGGTGTGAAGGCGCATGAACACGAACGCGCCGATCGCGGCGCCGAAGACGACGACGTCGGACGCTAGGAACACCCAGACGCCGAGCTTCGTGTTGCCGACGCCTTCGAACGGCCAGCGCTCGGCGATCTGCATCTCGGGGGCCTCGAACCGCTCGACGCCGAACTTGAACAGCGTGTACGCCATGAGCGCCAGCCCGAGCGCCGTGATCACGGGATACATGATGTTCGGCTCGGCTGCCGTCCCGGTGAGACCCTCGGGCGGAGCGTCGGTTCCCTCGGCGAACTCGACCATGTACGGGGTCAGCCCCGTCAGGCCGAGGAAGAAGACGAACGTACCGGCGCCGATGCCGAGCGGCCAGATGCTGGCGTGGTCAGCGTGTTCCTCCTCGTGGGTTCCCTCGGTCTTGGCGACCGTTCCCTGACCGTATTCGGACCCGCCGTCGGGGACGGCCTTCGAGTCCTCGACGAACTCGAGGGAGCCCGAGGCGTAGCTGGGACGGCCGTCCCAGTTCTCGAGCGGCGGGGGCGAGGGGATCGCCCACTCGGCCGTGCGGGAGAACTCCCAGGGGTTCTCGGGCGCTCGCGGACCGGCGACGAAGCTGTGTGCGAGCGTCGCGAGGACGAGCAACACACCGGCGCCGAGGACGAACGCACCGACGGTCGCGACCTGGTGATAGATCTCGACGCCCTCGGCGAAGTGGAAGACGCGCCGCGGCGTCTCCCAGGCGAGGAACATCGGGAAGTACAGCAGGTTGAAACCGATGAAGTACACCGCGAAGCTGAGCTTGCCCAGCGTCTCGGAGTACATCTTCCCGGTGATCTTCGGCCACCAGTAGTAGAGGCCGCCGATCAGCGCCGTCACGCCGGAGACCATCACGTAGTGGAAGTGCGCGACGACCCAGTAGGTGCCACGGAACTCGTAGTCGAGCACGACGGCACCCAGGAACACCCCGGTGATTCCGCCCAGGATGAACAGGACGAGCGCACCGAGGCTGAAGAGGAACGGGGTCGTAAACCGCACCCGTCCCTTGACCATCGTGTAGATCAGCGCGAAGACCATCAGGTCGAACGGCAACGATATCCCGATGGTCGTCGCCATCATCAGCGTCTTGATCTCCAGGTTGATGGTCGTCAGGAACATGTGGTGCATCCAGACCAGGAACGACTGGACCGCGACGAGGACCATCGAGATGATGACCCACTTGCGGCCGACGAGTCGTCGTCCCGTGAAGGTCTGGAACGTCTCGAACATGATCCCCAGCGCGGGGAAGAAGACGATGTACACCTCCGGGTGTCCGAAGAACCAGAACAGGTGTGCCCACAGCAGTCCCGACCC
The DNA here is from genome assembly GCF_043677095.1 of Natronococcus roseus. NCBI lineage: Archaea > Methanobacteriati > Methanobacteriota > Halobacteria > Halobacteriales > Natrialbaceae > Natronococcus > Natronococcus roseus. Next base: position 62,658 of record NZ_JBHLJR010000005.1, on the reverse strand, counting down.
CTGATCGGTCGCGAAGTACTGCGTCAGGAACAGTCGGTCGATAGAGAGCAGCAGTAGCGCGGCCAGCAGCGCCGCGAACGCGAACAGCATCATCCAGACGGTCAGCAGCCACGACCACGTGAACAGCGGCATGTTCCACAGGCCGAGTCCCTCCGCGCGTGCGCGGTGGATCGTCACGAGGAAGTTGACCGTCCCGATCGTGATCGAGAAGACGAACATCATCAACGCGAGGATGGTCGCGTTGCCACCGGTCGTCGCCTCGAGTGCGGGCGTGTATGTCGGCACGTTCAGCGGTGCGTACATCGTCCAGCCGCCCGAGAACGAGCCGCCCTGGAAGAACGAGATCCCGAACAGGATGCCCGAGAACAGGTAAAACCAGTAGCTCAGGGCGTTCAGTCGCGGGAACGCCAGGTCCTTCGCCCCGATCTGTAGCGGGACGAGGTAGTTCGCGAATCCGGACGCGATCGGCGAGAGGAACCAGAACACCATCAGCAGTCCGTGGGTCGACACTGCCTGGTTGAACTGGCTGTCCGTCAGCAGTCCGGTTCCGCCGCTCTCCCAGAGATGTGCACGGAACAGCAACGCCAGGAGACCGCCCAGCAGCAGGAAGAACAGGGCCGTTGCGATGTAGAGGATCCCGACGTCCTTGTGATTGGTCGTGACGAGCCAGCGTTTGACCGACGTCATCGGCGGCAGATCACCCATCAGTCGTCACCTCCGTCGTCTTCCTCGTCGTCTTCGTCCTCGGTCTCTTCTTCCTCATCGTCCTCGTCGTCACCGTTCTCGTCGGCTTCGTCGTCGTCACCGTTTTCTTCGTCGTCAGCCTCGTCATCACCGTTTTCGTCCTCCGCTTCCTCGTCGTCGCCGTTCTCGTCATCGTCCGGCGCTTCGTCCTCGAGGAACTCCTCGAACTCCTCTTCCTCGACGACCTCGAGGGTGCCGTCCATCGCGGTGTGCTGGTCGCCGCAGAGTTCGAAGCACTCGATCGTGTGGGTCTCACCGGCCTCCTCGGTCATGAACCACGTCTCGTCCTGTTCGCCGGGAATCGCGTCGGCTTTCACGCGCATATCGGAGATGCCGAACGTGTGCCAGACGTCACCGCCGGTGACGTTGATCCACACGGGCGTATCCTCCGGAACGGTCATGGTATTGGTCGTCTCGGCTCCGTTCTCGTACTCGAAGTGCCAGGAGAAACCGTCACCCTCGACGTCAATCTCGATAGCGTCGTCCTGTGGGATGTCGTCACCCGGATCCTCGACGTACAACAGCATTCCGTACGTCCAGATCACGAGCGAGATCACGACGATCGCGCTCAGACCGAACGATAGGAACAGTTTCTTGCCGCCCTCTCCACCCGTCGGTAACTCCCCGAGTACTGGCGTGTCCTCGTCGGACGCCTTCGCGGCGCCGTCACGATACTTGTACGCGTTGTACAACGTGTACGCGACGACGACGACGCCGATGAGCGTTCCGAGTCCGAGAAAGACCAGGAAAATCTGCTCGAAGACGTCAACGCGCGTTTGCACTTCCAGGGGAATTGTAGCTGTGCTGAAGATTGTGTTCACCTCGTTTGAAGACTGCTTATATGTCGGTCGATGGTTTCCGTGGGCACTTATCTATTTGGAAACGCACCCGGGTAATTCGCGTTGCGACGCGCTGTCGGGTGGATATTGCCGCCCTCGACCGACCCGCTCGACCGTTTCCATGTCGATCCATCACGAGCCAGTTGGAGTGGGGGACCTTTTTTCTGTCGCTTGTGTCCCTCACTCATAGACAGCCGTCTGATAGGACCGATCGAACGAACGAACAGGTTCGGGCGAAGCGGGTTCAGTCCCGCCGTTCGCCAAGGACTCGCTCGCGAAGCGACCGCGAACTCTCCTTCTCCGCGAGCAGAACCGGGACGTCGAGGTCGGTCGCCGTGTCGAAGACGAGCGATCCGCGCACGAGTCGGGAGAGTACGCCGCGTCTGGTCGCACCGAGGATCACCAGCGAGTGGTCGGCGGCGGCGCGCTCGATCGCCGCTCCGACGTTCCCGGAGTCGTCGACGATGTGCGTGGTTTCCTCGAGCCCCTGCTCGGCGGCCCACTCCTCGAGGAAGGCTTCCCCTTCCTCACGCTCGTCGGGATCGTCGACGACGTGGAGCAGGCTGATCTCGCTGCCGTACTCCGCCTGAAGTGCGCGCGCGACGGCGGCGCTGACCTCCGAGCCGCCTCCGCCCGCCGTCGGGACGAGGATCCGGTCGGCCGTCACTTCCTCGCCGTCGAGGATGACGAAGTCACACGGCAGGTCGTGTGTGAGCTCGTCGAGCGGACGCTCGACGCGACCCTCGCCGACGGTCGATCGACCCCAGCCCATGACGACGGTGTCGACGTCGTACGTTCCGGCGGCGTCGAACACCTCCTCGAAGGACCGGTGGGAGACGATCGTTCTCGTCTCGACGTCGGCGTCGAACGTCTCGGCGGACGCCTCCGCGTCGGCCAGCAGTCGCTCGGACTCGGCGCTGATCTGATCGATCTGTTCGGCACCCTTCTGCAGGGGCGTCTGGTCGGGCACCTGAACGATGTGGGTCGCGAGGACGGACCCACCCTTCGCTTGTGCGATGGCGCTACCGAGCGTGATCAGCGCCTGCTCGGTGCGCGGGTTTGCGATGGCGACCATCACGCGGGGGCCCGATTCGCCGTCGCCGATCGGCTTCACCGCGGTCGCCGCGGACACCGCCGGTTCGGGCATCTCGTCGGATCGGTCGAGGATGTAGGTGGTGAGGATCCCCTCCCGATCGGTTTTGGTACGTGCGTAGAAGAAATACCAGAGCACGGCGAAGACGACGAACAGACCGCTGATCGCAGTCGCCAGAGGATCCATAAAGTAGATCAGCGCGAGCGAGAGCACGAAGCCCGCGATCGGGGTGAACGGGTAAAACGGTACCTCGAAGTCGGGGTCGTACTCCGGCACGTCGGCCTCGCGGAACACGATCAGCGAGGCGTTGATCAACGCGTAGACGACCAAGTGGAGGACGCTGGCGGCACTCGAGAGGATCTCGACGGTCTCGCCGAGCGCGATGATGAAGACGATAATCATCAACCCCGTCAGCGCGATCGAGCGGTACGGCGTCGCGTAGTTGGGGTGGATCTCGTTGAGCCAGTCGGTGACGATCTTGTCCCGGCCCATCGCGAAGTTGATCCGGGCCGAGGCCAGAATCGAGGCGTTCGCGCTCGAGGCCGTCGCCAACAGCGCAGCGATCGTGATCGAAGTGACCCCGATGCCAAGGATCGGGATCTCGAAGCCGACGACCGCGAACTCGTAGTCGAAGACGGTCTCGGCCGCGTAGGTCATCGGTGCGTTCTCGGCCTGCTCGACGAAGAACTCGCTGTGGGGGATCAGCCCCATCAGGAGACCGACGAGGATCGTGTAGATGGTCATCACGATCACGACGCTGCCGACGATCGCGATCGGAAGGTTCCGGCCGGGATTTTTCAGCTCTTCCCCGATCGTCGCGATCTTCGCGTAGCCCAGATAGGAGACGAACACGAGCGCGGCGCCCGGAAGGATCGCGCCCGTTCCCTCGGGGGTCAGTCCGCCCTCGGCGGTGACCGTCGCCCAGTCGAACGAGAAGAAGCCGACGAACGCGAAGATCGTCAGGATGCCGAGCAACAGCGTGACGATCACCGTCTGAATGCTACCGGTTTCTTTGGCGCCGATGTAGTTGATACCGACGAAGATCGCACCGGCGATGACCGCGCCGATCTGGATCTCGTTCAACGTGAACGGACCGAGCGCGATCGTCGGCAACAGCGAGACGGTTCCGAGAACGGGTAACGAGACGACGACGCCGTCCAGAAGGTCGGCGAGGTAACCGCCGAACCCGATCGAGTAGAACGCGCTGGCGAAGGCGAGTCCGATCCAGTCGCCCATACCCGAGATCGAGCCGAACAGCGGTCCGAGCGCGCGGTTGATGTAGTAGTAGGCGCCGCCGGCTTTCGGCATCGCCGTCCCGAGTTCGCTCACCGAGAGGGCGTTGATCAGCGCGATCAGTCCGCCGATAATGAACGAGACGACGACGGCGGGTCCGGCTTCCTGGGCTGCGATCCCCGGCAGGACGAAGATCCCCGCGCCGATCATCGTCCCGATACCGATGGTCAGTGCCGAGAGCAGTCCGAGGTCCTTTGCGAGTTCCTCGTCACTCATCGACCGTCCACCTCGAGCGACAGCCGGTCTCGCGGAGTCCACGACCGTCGTCGATCGGAGGTCGGGATCCACACTCCGGCTGCAGCACTTAGGACACCTCCTCCGATCGTCCCTCTCGCAAACGGACCGGTTCGGCCGAAGATACGTGGGTAACCGTGCCGGACGATGGGTGCATACTCGGGTGAAGTTACCTAATCGGTATAAGTTGGCCGGAATCGATCGCGGTACGTTTCGCCACGTTCACTCGGGTTTCCGTCTCGGAATCGTTCACCTGCTCGAATCCGAACGCAGCGTCGACGACGGGGGTACTGTCATACGGGCTACTGTGAGTCATTTCCGGGGCAACCGCAACCCGGTCGGCGGTTGCCCCGGAAACGCGGTACGGCAATCCGTATCAATCACCAGCGACGTCGTCCTCTCGTAGCGGGAGGACCAAAACGGGAACGGCCGTGTTCGAGATGAGATTGTCGGTGACGCTACCGGTGACGAGTTTCACCCACCGACTCGCACCCCGCGGGGTGAACACGATGGCGGTGGCGCCCAGTTCCCGCGAACCGTCGGCGATCGTCTTCCCGACGTTTCGGCCGTACAGGGTTCGTCGTCCCACCAGACCAGGGCCTCGTCCCAGCACGTCGAGAAAGGCCCGATAGGCGTTCTCGGCGAACTCCTCTCGTTGCTCGAGCGACGCCTTGTCGGGGACGCCTTCCCCCTTGGGAACGACGTGAACGACGATTATTTCGGAATCCGGATCGAGGTATGATCGGACAGCTCGGGCGGTCTGGCGCGCGTCGGCCGGATCCGCGATCGGAACCAGTACTGTCTCGAAGAGTTCGTCGACCATACGACGTCTTGGGAACGATCGGTCAAATAGTATCGACACTACTGGTACCACGAACGATCGCTTCAGTCGTGGCAAGCGACGAGTTCGGTCGTCGGACGACGTCAGCGCTTCTCGTCTTCCTCGAGCGTCGTCGTGACGCCGGTTTCGGACGACGGGTCGTCTCGCTCGCCGGAGCCAACGAACCGACTGAGCACGCCGCGGTCGTGTTTTTTCTCCGCGAGAAGCACCGAACACTCGACCTCGTCGAGCACGTCGAGCACCAACGACCCGCGGACCAGCCGGGAGAGGACTCCTTTCTCCGTGGCTCCGATGATCAGCAGCGTCGCCTCCTCCGCGGCCCGCCCGATACTCTCTTCGACGTCGCCGCTTTCGACCCGTCGCTCGGCGTCGGACAGGCCGTGTTCCGTGGCCCATTCCGTGAGGAACGTCCGGCCCGCGTCCTCGTCGGCGGCGACGTGCAGGAGGGTTACCTCGGCGTCGAACTCCGCCTCGAGCATCCGGGCGACCGCAGCCGAGAGGTCGGAGTCCGGACCGCCAGCGGTCGGGACCAGGATTCTCGACGGATCGAACCCGCGGTCGCGGAACACGAGGAAGTCACACGGCAACGAGTGGGCCAGTTCGTCGATCATCGGCTCGGCGCGTCCCGGCGCTCCGTGGGACTCCGGCCCCCACCCCATAACGGTGATGTCGGCACCGTAGGTATCCGCCGCGTTGAACACCTCCTCGAAGGCACGGTGTGAGAGGACGACGTGCGTCTCCACCTCGACGCCGAACGTTTCCGAGTCGTCTTGGGCCCGATCGAGCAGGTCGTGGGCCGCGTTGTGGGCCCCCCGATCTCGAGCGGCCTCCAGGGACGTCTGGTCGGGGACGTTCGCGACGTTGACCACGACGACCGTCCCGTCGTGCTGGTTTGCGATGGCCGACGCGAGCGTGATGAGGTGTTTCTCGGTCGCAGGATTCGACAACGGGACCATCACGCGGTAGTCGTCGCCCTCGGGCTGAACCGACGTCACAGCCGACACTGCGGACTCCGGAAGCTCCTCGGAGCGATCGAGCACCCAGTTCGCGAGAACGCCGGTGTTCTCGACGCGCGATCGAGCGTACAGGAAGTACCAGAGTGCGGCGAAGCCGACGAACGCGACCGAGAGACCGATGACGAGAGGCTCGATATACGCGATCAGCGCGAACGACGTTACGGCGCCGATGATGGGGACGAACGGATAGAACGGGACCTCGAACTCCGGATCGTACCCGTCCGGTTCCGCTTCCCGCATTACGATCAGTGCAACGTTCAGCAGTCCGTAGACGATGAGGTGAAGTACCGAGCCCGCCGTCGCCAGCAGCTCGAGGTTGCCAACCAGCAAGAAGAGGACGATGAGAGCGCCGGTGATGGCGATCGATTTGTACGGCGTTCCAAACCGGGGGTGAATCTCGTTGAGCGACGGCGTGACGATCTTCTCGCGTCCCATCGCGAAGTTGATTCGGGACGACGAGAGGATCGAAGCGTTCGCGCTCGAGGCCGTCGCCAGCAGTCCGCCGAACAGCAACAGCGCCCAGCCGACGGCACCCATCTCGATCCCGAAGAGGCTGTACTGACCGAACAGCAGCTGGGCCGCGTCGACGACGGCGGTGTCGTTGCCGGCGACGAGTTCCGTCGGAACCGCCGCGAGCAACACGACGAGAAACAGCGCGTACACGGCCGTGACGATCAGAACCGAGCCGATGACCGCACGCGGAAGATTCTTGCCCGGATTCTTGATCTCCTCGGCGACAGACGTGATCTGGACGAACCCGAGGTAGGAGACGAAGATGATAGCGGTCACCGGCAGGATCTCCCCCGTCGTCCCCGACGGCGCAATCGGGGTGAGTGTCCCGAAGTCGGCGTTCAGCAAGCCGATGACGGTAAAGATCGTAAGGATGCCCATCAGCAGGAGTACGATGACGATCTGCAGCCCGCCGGTTTCCTTGGCGCCGAAGTAGTTGACGCCGATGAACAGTAGCGCACCTCCCAACCCGATGAGTTGGGCGGCTTCCAGCGTGAGCGGACCGAGCGCGATCGCGGACATACCGATAAACGTGTTGACGTACTCGCCGAGTCCGTACATGTAGAACGCGGAGGCGAACGCGAGTCCCATCCAGTTGGCCCACCCGCTGATCGAGCCGAACAACGGCCCGAGCGCGTGGTTGATATAGAAGTACGCGCCACCGGATTTCGGCATCGCCGTCCCGAGTTCCGACGCCGAAAGCGCGGTGAACAGCGCGATGACGCCGCCGAGAACGAACGTAAGCGCCGCGAGCGGTCCCGCTCGCATCACCGCAGTTCCGGGGAGCACGAAGATTCCTGCGCCGACCATCGTGCCGATTCCGATCGTCAGGGCGGCGAGCGGTCCGAGGTCTTTTGCGAGTTCTTCGTTATCGCTCATGGCCGCTCACCGCTCGTTGAGTGTTTCGTATCATTTTAAGGGGGCGTATCGTCGCGAAAGCTCTCGAATATAACTGAGAGGGTTCGTAGTTACGGATCACATCGACGTAGCCGAGACGGCGCCGTGCGTATGGACGTTGCGTTCGTACTCTCTCGTCGGGAGGGATAAGTGCAGTTGATTCGGAATACGTTCGAGGACGGCTTCCACCGAGCGATTCGGCTCGGGAGGCGTCGTGAGCGACCGGTCGAATTGGGGAAACAGGGCGACGGCGTGAACGCCACAGCTCGAGCCAGGAGAACCAAAGATGGGGTTCGGAGTGGAGAACGGGCGGTGACTCGAGGAACGGTGACCGGACGGCAATCGGTACGCGAACGACGGTCTACAGCATCTCGAGGACCCGATCGAGAACCGTCGCGTCGACGAAGAGGACGACGTGATCCCCGGGTTCGACGACGGTCGTTCCTCGGGGCGTGATCAGGTCGCCCCGTCTGGAGATCGCGCCGATCACGACGCCGTCGGGGAACTCGGCGGCCGCCTCGGCGATCGGGCGTCCGGTAAGTGCGCTGTCTTCACTGACTTCGATCTCGATGACTTCGGCGCGGTCGTGCTCGACCATCGCGATCTTCTCGGTGTGAGCCGTGTGTGTGAATCGAATGATCTCCTCGGCGGTCTCCTCGCGGGGGTTGATCGCGACGTCGACGCCGACCTGCTCGAACAGTTCGGCGTACTGGAGGTTCTCGATGACCGCGATCGTTCGATCGACCCCCAGACGTTTGGCCAACAGCGAGACGAGCAGGTTCTTCTCGTCGCCGTCGAGCGCGGCGATAACGATGTCGGCCTCGTCGACGTGCTCCCGGACAAGAAAGTCCGTGTCGGTCGCGTCGCTTTCCATCACCATCGTGTTCGGCAAGGCTTCGGCGACCTCTCGAGCGCGATCGTGGTCTTGCTCGATCAGACGGGGTTCGTAGCCGTGGTCCTCGAACTCGCGGGCGGTCTGGAAGCCGATCTCGCTGGCGCCGATGATGACGATTTCCCTGTTCTCGCTGTGATCGGGCGTCGTGATATCCGAGGCGAATCCCTTCACCGAGTCCGGGCTTCCGATAACGACGACCCGATCGCCGGAGCGGATGACCGACTCCCCGCTCGCGACGGTCATCTCCCCTTCACGGAAGATCGCGGCAAACGTCATCGAGTCGTAACAGTCCGCCTCCTGGATGGAAAGGTCAGCGACGGGGCTGTCCGGACCGATCTCGAACTCCGCCATGCGGACGAGCCCGCCCGCGAACATGTTGACGTCCTGGGCCGCCGGCAGCCCGGAGATCCGGAAGATCGTCTGGGCCGCGAGCAGGTCCGTACAGACCATGAAGTCGACGCCGAACGCTCCCTGGGTTCCCTGCCAGGTCTCGAGTAGCGTCCGGCGTCGCACGCGGGCGATGGTGAACGCATCGCTTTCGGTCTTGGCGGCGCCACAGATCACGACGTTCGACTCGTCGTTGTCGGTGGAGGCGATCACGAGATCGGCCTCGTCGAGACCCGCCTCTCGAAGCGTCGAGATGTCGGTTCCGTTCCCCCGGATCGCGAGGACGTCCATCGAGTAGGTGAGGTCCTCGACGATCTCCTCGTCCCGGTCGACGACGACGACGTCGTGGGTTTCCTGAAGGTTTTCGGCGATCGACTGACCGACTTCGCCGGCCCCGACGATAATCACGTGCACGGCGACCACCTCGTACTCGTGCTGACGATCGAGTTCGGGAGATCGGGGATCTCGAGGCGAGACGACGATCGACAGGGCGGAGATCTGGCAGACGTCATGCGTAACAAGGTAAGGGATCGCCGCTCCGAAGCGGCGAACGGTCGGACCCGTAGACCGGAGCGATCCGATTCCGTCTGTACCGTGTCCTCTATTTTCGGCCGCGATAAATCCAGCGACTGAACGAATCGAACGGCTTTCGATCGCTCCCGTCGGTCAGAACTCGGCGACAGGTTCTATACCCGATAGCTCCTCTCCTCTCGTATGCCAGAGGAAGTGCTGTTCAAGTTCGAACGGTCGATGGAACGCAACGAGATCGCCGACTACCTTCGATCGGTCGCCGACTCGATCGACGGCGGCGACATCTCACTCGAGGCCGGCGGCGAGTCGGTCACGATGTCCCCGCCGGCTCGCCCGACCTTCGAGATCAAGGCCGAACGCGAGACCTCGAGTTCGGGCGGTCCCGCCGAACTCAGCGTCGAGTTCGAACTCGAATGGGACGAGGGAAGCGAGGGCGAGGACGGCTCGGGCGGCGAGCTCCGAATCGAATAATCAGACGGTCCGCTGTACCGGTTTGCTGGCGTAACCGCGAGACGGCTCGGGCTTGCGCCGAAACTGACTTCCAGTAGTCCGTATCAGAGATCGACGACCCAGACCCGAAACTCCTCGGGGAGCCCGTAGACGCGGGCGAAGACGGCGTCGACGAACTGTCCGATCCGGTTCGGATCGGCCTTCGCGCTGATTCGAACGTTGACGCCCTCGACCTCCTCGGAGCGGTGGATCTCGTCGATCTTGAACACCGGAAACTCCGAGAGCAGGCCCTTGAGCGACTCGAGTTCCTCGTCGGTGCAGTCGACGTTGATCGTCCCGTCGGCGAACTGGACCCACGGCGTTCCCAGTTCGGGGTCGAGGTCCTCGGCCGCCGAGACGGAGTCGGCATCGACCTCGAACGTGACGAACCCGTCCCCTCGCTCGCGGTGTGCCTGGATTCCGTCGGCGTACAGCTTCCGTCGCTCGGCCGGCTCGCTGGCGTCGAATCGAGTCATACCCGTACCGACGTGCCCGATTCTTTAAGCCTTTATGTGACGGTGCTGAACGAGGGAACATGGCACAGCCACACATCCTGATCCTGGGCGCACCCGGGGCGGGAAAAGGGACACAGAGCGCAAACATCGCCGAAGAGTTCGACGTCGAACACGTCACGACCGGCGACGCGCTCCGCTCGAACAAGGAGATGGACATCTCCGACATGGACACGGAGTACGATACGCCGGCGGAGTACATGGACCAGGGCGAGCTCGTCCCCGACGAGGTCGTCAACGCCATCGTCGACGAGGCGCTCTCCCAGGCCGACGGCTACGTGCTCGACGGCTACCCGCGGAACTTGGAGCAGGCCGAGGAGCTCGCGGAGATGACCGACCTCGACGTCGTGCTCTACCTCGACGTCGACGAGGAGGAGCTGGTTCACCGGCTGACGGGTCGTCGGATGGATCCCGAAACCGGCGAGATTTACCACGTCGAGTACAACCCGCCGGAGGACCCCGAGATCGAGGGGCGCCTCGAGCAGCGCGAGGACGACACCGAGGAAACCGTCAAGGAACGGCTGCGAGTCTACCGGGAGAACACGGAGCCGGTCGTCGAACACTACGAGGAGGAGGGCGTTCTCGAGCGCGTCGACGGCAACCAGGCGCCCGACGAGGTCTGGGGGGACGTGAAGGCGACGATCGAAGACGCGGCGTGAACCGCCTCGGCCTGCTTTTTTTGTAGAACGACGTCCCAAACGTGACGTCCGGTAAGATCGACTCCGAACACTCGAGGCTCCTCGAGGCGGTTCGAACCGCATCTACGGCCGGGGAGCGCCGTGAAGCGGTACGGGATCTCGCCCGGTACAACCGGGATCGGAACAGGGAGACGGACGACCAGCTCGAACGAGAGTACCGTCTCGAGTGCAGTGTTTCCGCTCTGTTGGCCGTGTTCCACCGGAGTAGTTCGAAAGGGCGACGATCGAGGACGCCGCCTGGGCCAACCGACCGAGACTCGAGTCCGGTCGGGGCTCGGGCACGCGAAGAAAAACACTTGTATATCGGACGTACCCTAGCCTCTGGCAGATGACGCGTACAGCCGAGAAGATCAACGCCCTCGTCCGCGAGGATTCCTCGATAACGGAGGCCCTGGAGGCGGTCCGCGAGGAAGCCGACAGGAACGGCGGCGAGGTTCAGTGGGGAGACGTCAACGACGATCTGACCAGCGGACAGTGGGGCCGACTGATCGAGAAAGGGGTGCTGGTCGACGGCGACGAGGGGTTCGAAATCGCCGACCGCGAGGCCTACGACGAGGCCCTCGACGGCGACGGCGACGTCGGCGGCGGGGTGCCGGACGTCGACATCGACGAGGATGCCGCGAGCTGGTCGCAGTGGGACAAGCTGGCCGCCGTCGGCTCCGTCCTGTTGATGATCGGTTACTGGCTCGACTCCGTCCGGAACACCGTCGGCGGCACGATCGATCTCGTGTTCGGCCCGCTCGACGCGGCGCTGCCGTTCTACGCGGTGATCCTCTCGGTCGCGCTGCTGACGGGACTGTACTCGACGCTCCTGCAGGCGAACCTGATGAACCCCGAACGGATCGGCAAGTACCAGGAACGGATGAAGGCGATGCAGGAGAAACAGAAGGACGTCCGCGAGCGCAAGAAGGAAGCCGAGGAACGGGACGCGAGCGAAGCCGAGATCGAGCGCCTCGAGAACGAGATGGAGGATGTTCGTGAGGAACAGATGGAGGCGATGGCCGACAACCTCGGGATGTTCAAAGAGCAGTTCCGGCCGATGGTCTGGATCATGCTGTTTACCATCCCGCTGTTCCTCTGGATGTACTGGAAGATCCTCGGCGGCCACATCACCGAGGCTGACCGAATGATGATCATGCCGATCGTCGGCGAGGTCGCCCTCGACGAGGGGCTGCTCGGTCCGATGTGGGCCTGGATCGTCTGGTACTTCCTGTGCTCGATGGGGTTCACCCAGCTGCTTCGCAAGGCGTTGAACATCGACATGACGCCCTCGAGCACGTAAAGCGCGGACACACTCTCCGCGCGACCGAGTTCGAGGCGTCGGCCGATTCAAAACCCATTTTACCCGCCCCGCCGCAGTTCGAATATGTTACTTACCGTCTCCGGCCCGCCGGGAAGCGGGAAGAGTACGACCGCTGAGTTACTCGCCGACGCCTTCGATCTCGACCACGTCAGCGGCGGGGATATCTTCCGCGAACTGGCCGACGAGCGGGGGTATACACCGCTCGAGTTCAACAAGCTGGCCGAGGAAAACGACGAGATCGATCGGGATCTCGACCGTCGGCTCCGCGAGATCGCCACCGAGGATGACGATCTGGTTCTCGAGTCCAGGCTGGCGGGCTGGCTCGCCGGCGACCACGCCGACTTTCGGTTCTGGCTCGACGCGCCAGCGTCGGTCCGCGGCGAGCGAATCGCCGAACGCGAGGAGAAGGATCCACGGCGGGCGACCGAAGAGACCGAGGCACGGGAGGCGAGCGAGGCCCAGCGTTACCAGGAGTACTACGGGATCGACATCCGGGATCTGACGATCTACGACCTCTCGGTGAACACCGCTCGCTGGGATCCGGACGCCGTCCTCGACATGCTCGTCACCGCCGTCGACGAGTATGAGGCCCACGGCGACGAGGGGAAAGCACCCGTCACCGCAGACTACGAGTTCTGATGGCGTTGCGTGGCCCACCCGAGGAACGCTCGCCCGCCGAACTGCTGCAGTTTGGCGTCGTCAACCTCGACAAACCGCCCGGCCCCTCCTCCCACCAGGTCAGCGGCTGGCTCCGCGACGAAGTCGCCGACGCTCTCACCGAACGCGACGCGGAACCGATCGACCAGGCGGCCCACGCCGGCACACTCGATCCGAAGGTAACGGGCTGTCTGCCGGTTATGCTCGGCGAGGCGACCCGACTCGCCCAGACGTTTCTCGAGGGCGAAAAGGAGTACGTCGCCGTCCTCGAGTGTCACGGCTCGGTGCCGGGAGACGCCGAATCGATCGCCAGCGAGTTCGAGGGGCCGATCTACCAGAAACCACCCCGGAAGAGCGCCGTCTCGCGTCGGCTCCGGGTACGCGAGATCTACGACCTCGACGTCCTCGAGGTCGAGGACCGACGACTGCTCGTACGGATCGGCTGCGAGAGCGGGACCTACGTTCGCAAGCTCTGTCACGATCTGGGGCTCGCACTCGGCACCGGCGGCCACATGGGTCACCTCCGCCGGACGGCGACGACGCCGTTCGACGACTCGACGCTGCATACGGCACAGGCGTTCTACGACGCGCTCGCGTTCTGGCTCGAGGACGACGACCCCGAGCCTCTGTACGACGTGGTCGAGCCCGCCGAGCGGATCCTCGAGCACATTCCTCGAGTGGTGATCGCCGACAGTGCGGCCGAGCAGGTCGCGACCGGCGCGCCCGTCTACGCGCCCGGCGTGCTCGAGGCCGACGACGCCGAGCGGGGATCGCTGGTGGCCTGTTTCACGTCCGACGGCGCCGCCGTCTGTCTGGGCACACTGGTCGGGGATTCCGACGCGGAGTCGGGAACCGTCGTCGACCTCGAGCGAGTGCTGGTCTGAGTTCGGACGGCAGTCTCGAGGCGAAACGACACGCTTAAACGGCAGACGGCCATCGGTCAAGGTACGGGACCGTGGGGTAGTGGTATCCTCTGCGGATGGGGTCCGTAGGACCCGAGTTCAATTCTCGGCGGTCCCACTTTTCGCGACGCAACGAGCGAGGGAGCAGAGCGACCGTTGTGACGTGAGGAGTGGAAATGGGAGCAGGGAGCAGCTTTGCTGCGACCGAGGTCCCACTGTTTTCGGAGAAAACGGAGGACTAAGGAACAGCTTCGCTGGACCGTCTCGAAATTTATTACGTCTTCCAGGTAGCAAAGCGAATAGTGTTTTGACCGTTGAGCGCCGAGAGTCGGGTAATGTCACGCGGAATCGGCGAGTTTGACCCGATTCAGGGAACGATTCCCGAATGGATGGCCGTCGTCGTCGCCCTGCTCACCCAGTTCGGCGACATCTGGTTTCTGGCGCTCGTCCTCGCGACGTTCTACTGGATCGGCTCGCCGAACCGGGACGACGTCGCGACCGTCGCCGGCGTCTGGCTCGCCGGAATGGGGCTGTACAAGGGTCTGAAGGAAATATTTGAGTTTCCCAGGCCGGACGAACCGCTGCTCGAGCCGGAGCTGCTCCCGATCGTCGTCCAGCAACTGTACGAGGCGACGGCCTTCGCGACCGGCTACGGGTTCCCGAGCGGGCACGCGGTCAACACGACGATCGTCTACCTCGGATTGGCCCACGTTCTCACCGTGAGCACGCGCCGACGGCGGTTCGGGGTCGCGGCGGGATTGATCGCGACCGTCAGCGTCTCTCGGGTCGCGCTGGGGGTTCACTATTTGGTCGACGTCGTCGTCGGCGTCGGGGTCGGACTCGCTCTGCTGGCGGCCGTCAAGGCGATTCTGGACCGGAAACTGACCGATCAGGCGACGATCACGTTTGCCGTCGCGATCGGATTCGGCGGGTTCTTCGTCGGCACGAGCGACGCGGCTACTGAGGCGGTGCTGATCCTTGCGGCGTCGCTCGGCGCGTTCGCCGGGTGGCAGCTGATCGTTCTCGGACGGCGACTCGTGGCCGTCGAATTGCCTTCACAAGCGGTCCGACCGGTCGCGATCAGGGGCGGGCTCGCCGCGCTCGCGCTCGCGCCGCTGGTCGGCGCCCTCGAGTTCTTCCCGATACTGTCGGTGTACGCCGCTGCCGGCCTCGCCGGTCTCGGAACCGCGACGGTCGTGACGGTCCCGGTTCTGCGCCACTCCCGGCGTGCTCGCCGCGTTAGCGTCACGGTCGCGTTCTGGCTCCGGGCAGCGGGGACCGGAGTTCGGTACCTGCTCTCACCCCATCCCTGGCGTCGAGGACTCGGCGCCGTTCGCGATTACACGAATCGGCTGCAGGATCGAAACCGGTAGCGCGTTCGGGTCGCGGGACCGCTGGCTCTACCCGAATCGGTTCGGCGAGCGACCGCTCCCGTGACGAAAGTCGGGACAATTCCGATAAACGATCGGTAACTCGAGCGGACGATCACCCGGTTCAATACGCTCGTCGCGAGCAACGAACGATGCCGGGAAGCGTTACCGGTGACACACCACCACCACCCGCCGACCACCACCACCCGGCGTTTCGACGATGACGACGCAAAACCGAGAGAAGCGAGCCGCCGTCTGTGAGAACTGCGGCGAGGTCTGTGCCGTCTGGCGCCGCCCCGACGGCGAGATTCGTCCGATCAGTTCGACGAGTGGCTGTGACTGCGAGAAGCGAGCGCTTCGCGTCGTCGATGCGCTCGGATCGACCGACGAGAGCAGTAGCAGCCGCTAACCGTCAGTCCGGGTCGGACTGCGCGGCGGCCGGAGACTGCTGTGCGAATCGTTTTAGTCGGTAGATCCTCCGTCAGGAAATCGAAATTCGGTTCCGTCGCACCTCGGACACACGTCCTGGCGTTTCGGAACGGGATCGGAGCCGCCCCCCGCCAGCAGGACGAACTCGCAGTCGCTGCACTCGACGAACTCGCGCACTGCCAAACGGTTGGAACTCGACGGTTGAGTAGTCTTCACCAAGGTGTGTAGGTGTGGCTCCGGTCCGACACGAACGGGGAGCGGACGATGCTCGCTCGAGTCGATCGTTGCCGGCCGCGGACCCCGCGATCGGCGGCTTTATCGGCGTTCGTTGCGGAGGAGTCGGCTATGACGGTCGTTCTCGCCGGCGTTGGCGCCGACAGCACGAACCTCGGAGCGCTCGGGCCGCTGTACGACGACGGACGGTTCGAGTACGTCCCGATTCCGGAGAAAACCTGCGAGACGGCGGAGACGGAAACGCTCGGCTCCTGGGCGCTGCGCGGCGACGACGGCGTCGCGGCTGATATCACGACCCGGATCGAGCCCCAGCCGGTCCGTGGCGGCCGTGACCCCATCTCCGGGGACGACCTCGAGTCCTGGCCGCTGCACCGCGATCCCAACTTCGAAGCGCTGACCTACGGCGAACACCGCACCAGCGGCTACGTCTCCCGGCTGCGCGCCCTCGAGCCCGGCGACGTCGTCGGTTTCTACGCCGGACTCCGGCGACCGGGCGGCGACCGCGCTCACCGCTACCTGATCGGCTACTTCACCGTCGACTCGGTCGCGGTCGTCACCCCCGAACAGTCGGACGAGGAGCGGCGATCGATCCTCGAGGCCCACCCCGAGAACGCCCACGCCAAGCGCGCGCGGGGCGACGAGCTCTACCTCGAGAAGCCGGTCGTAATCGTCGACGGCCGCGAGCCGGGCGGGCTGTTCGACCGGGACCCCATCCGGATCAGCGACTACTACGTCAGGGAGGGCAACGTCCAGGCCCAGTACTACCTGCGCGAGGAGGTCGAGTCCGCGTGGAACGTCCGGGAGGGCGGCGCGAACATGATGTTCAAACCCGCCTACCGGTGTGAACTCTCCGGAGAGCGCTTCCGCGAGAAAGTCGGGCTTCCCGGGGAGCGCTCGAGTTCGGACCCGCCCTCGAGACGGAGTGTACCCGAGTGAAGACCGCGAAACCGATCGGTTTCATGTGTCGACGACCCGAACGCTTCCCGTAGTGACCGACGAGACGCCCTCCCGCCACGACCGCGTGCGCAGCCATCGAACGCCCGGTGTCGCCAACTCCCTCGCCCACTGGACTCGAGCGCGCAGCCCGCTCCGGATCGCGATCAACTACGTCGTCGTCTGGCTCGTCCGGATCTCGCCGAGCCTGCGGCTCAAGCGCTGGCTGCTCCGACGGATCGGTGCCTCCGTCGGCACCGGCGTCTCCTGGGGACTCGAGGCCACGCCGGACGTGTTCTGGCCCGAGCTGATCACCGTCGAGGATCACGCGATCGTCGGCTACGATGCGACGCTGCTGTGTCACGAGTTCCTCCAGGAGGAGTACCGAACGGGCGAGGTCGTCGTCGGCGAGCGCGCGATGATCGGCGCGGGAGCGATCGTGTTGCCGGGCGTCGAGATCGGCGCGGGCGCGAGCGTCGCGGCGAACTCCCTGGTCACGCGGGACGTCGAACCGGGGGCGACCGTCGCGGGCGTGCCGGCCCGACCGATGGACGCGGAGTCGCTTGCGGAGTAGCTACAGCGAGGACCAGGCCTTTCGCGCGCGGTTCGCCGAGGAGACGTCGGTGATCCAGCGGGCGGCGATCGCCTTCTTCAGATTCTTCGCGGGGGCGCCGCCGAAGGTGTCGACGGGGAGTGCGAGACCGAACGCCGGCTTGACGCCGTGGGCGACGGCCTTGTCGCCGACGGAGACGACGGTTCCCTTGTCCTTGTGCTCCCAGGTCTTCAGCGGTCGGTTCTGGATGGCGCGGTTGATGTTCTCGGCGGCGACGTCCGCGGCCTGCCAGGCGGCCTGGGCCGTTGGCGGTGCGGGTCGGTCGCCCTGGTCGACGACCGCGGAGTCGCCGATCGCGAAGACGCGCTCGTTCGACGTCTGGAAGTTCGCGCCGGCGTTGACGCGGTTGTGCTCCTTCTCGAGGTCGGCCGTCTCGAGGGCGTCCCGTCCCGTGATCCCGCCGGTCCAGACGAGCACGTCGTGGCTCAGGGGCTCGCCCTCGTCGAAGTGGATCACGTCGTCGTCCGCTTCGGTGATCGGATCGTCCGTGTGGATCTGGACGCCGGCGTCCTGGAGCAGGTCCCGAAGCGCCTGCTGGATCTCCGGATCGTTGCCGGGGAAGATCTCCTCGAGCGCTTCGACGAGGTGGATCTCGAGGGGCGCGCGGTGGTTGTCGCGGAACTCGGCGATCTCGCCGGCGGTCTGGATGCCCGAGAGGCCGGCGCCGCCGATGACGATCTGGGCGGGGTCGCCGCGGGTCGCTTCGCGGCTCGCCTCCACGACGGCCTCGTGGATCTCGAGGGCGTCGTCCAGGCTCTTGAGGGTCAGCGAGTGGTCCTCGAGGCCGGGGATGCCGTAGTAGGCGGTCTGGCTCCCCAGCGCGACGAGGACGTAATCGTAGTCGACGTCCTCGCCGTCGGCGAGTTCGACGACCCGTTCGTCGGTGTCGAGACCGGTGACCTCGTCCTCGACGAACCGGGTCGAGGGCGCCGCTATCTCCTCGACCGGGATCGTGATATCCTCCTGGATGTCGGGATCACGGATCACGCGGTGGGACTCGTGAAGGACGAGGTGGTAGTCGACGTCGGCGATCCAGGTCAGGCGCGCGCTGTCATCGAGCTCCGATTGAAGCGTTTTGACCGCACCGGCCCCGGCGTAGCCGGCGCCGAGTACGACGACGTTCTCGGTCATACGTGTCACTCTGAAACACTCCGATACAAAGGTGTTGAAACAGGAACGGCCGAGAGTGAGATTCACACGCTCGGAGTCCGCCCGAGCGAGCGCGGTTCAGAGGATTCGCTTGCCGAAGGCGCTCGCCGTGAGGTCGGCCGCGAGCGTCGCCGTCTCGTTGCGCTCGTCGAGGATCGGGTTCACCTCGACGACGTCCATCGACCGAAGGACGCCCTCGCGCCGGTTTCGCGTCGAGACCCGCTCGAGCGCGGAGTGGGCCTCCCGATAGGTGACGCCGCCACGAACCGGGGTCCCGACGCCGGGTGCCGCCTTCGGATCGAGCCAGTCGAGGTCGAGGCTGACGTGAATGCCGTCGGTGCCGTCGGTTGCGATATCGAGAGCGTCCTCGACGACGTTCGTGATCCCTCGCTCGTCGATATCGGCCATGGTGAACGCGGTCATCTCGCTGTCGCGGATCCACTCGCGTTCGCGCTCGTCGATGCTGCGGAGGCCGACGTACGCGATCGACTCCTCGCGGAGGTTCGGGGCGCTGGCCCACTCCATCTCGTCGAACGCCCCCCGGCCGAGCACCGCGGCGAGTGGCATGCCGTGGACGTTCCCGCTCGGCGAGGATTCGGGCGTGTTGAGGTCGGCGTGGGCGTCGAACCAGATCGCACCCAGCTCCGCGGTTCGGGAGGCGCCGGTCATCGAGCCGATCGCGACCGAGTGATCGCCGCCCAACACCAGCGGGAACTCCCCGTCGGCGAGCGTCTCGGCAACTTCCTCCGAGAGCCGCGAGCAGATGTCGCCAACCTCGCGAAGGAACTTCGCGTTCCCCTCGCGGGGCTGGGTGGCGTCCGGATCGCGCTCCTCGGCCCGCGGAATGTGTAGATCGCCGGCGTCGACCGGTTCGACGCCCGCCCCCACGAGTTCGTCGGCCAGGCCGGCGTACCTGATCGCCGACGGACCCATGTCGACGCCGCGACGGTTCGCCCCGTAGTCCATCGGCGCGCCGATGATTCGCACTGTCTGAGCCATACGATGCCTTTCGGGAGCAGCGTTTTGTTCGTGCCGGTTCACGTCGAATCTCGGCGTCGATAGGTTTAGGGTTAGACGGCTCGAAAACCGATCGAAATGATGCTGAGCGACGTGATGGAAGACTACCTCAAGGCGATCTACCAGCTTCAGCAGGGGACCGACGACCGGATCAAGACGTCGGCGATCGCCGAGGAGCTGGACGTTACGTCGCCGACCGTCACCAGCATGCTCGAGAAACTCGAGGAACGCGGGCTCGTCGACCGCGAGAAGTACCGCGGCGTCACCCTCTCCGAAGAGGGTGAGACGGTCGCGCTCGAGGTCGTTCGCCACCACCGGCTGCTCGAATCCTACCTCACCGAACATCTGGACTACGACTGGTCGGAGGTCCACGAGGAGGCCGACCGGCTCGAACACCACATCAGCGAGGACTTCGAGGCTCGCGTCGCGGCCGCGCTCGACGAGCCGACGGTCGACCCCCACGGCTCGCCGATCCCCAGCGCGGACCTCGAGCCGCCCGAGCGCCGAGCGGGCGAGTCTATCGCCGGATTCGAGGAGGGCGACGTCGTCGTCGTCGAGGAGGTCGCCGACCGCGATCCGGAGATCCTCTCGTACCTGGCCGACCACGGCATCGAACCGGGGGTCGAACTCGAGATCCTCGAGGTCGCGCCCTTCGGCATGGTGACGGCCCGTTCGAGTGTACACGACGAGCCGGTGTCGATCCCCGAGACGGTCGCCCATCACGTCCGCGTCGCCCCGCCGGTCGAGGCCGAAGGCTAAGTTCCGGTTCCGAACCGTACTCATTCTGTCGCCGACATTTGATTAGTCTCAGTCGAAAAGTAAGTGAGAAAGGCATATGATTAGACGCATCTAAAGGGTACGTAATGAATCAGCGACGCGTCCGGATCGAGGTGTGGCAGTATGGGTAACGAGTTGCCGATACACGAACGAGTCCCCCACTGGGTTCTCGCTATCGCTCCGCTCGTCGTGCTGGCGGCCGTGCTCGCCCTGCTGGTCGTTACCTCGCCGTTCGGTGATCTCGGATCGATGGCGGACGCGAGCACCGTCGATATCCTCTGGATGCTCACGATCATCGGCTTCCTGGCCGGGATCGTTCCGGTGGCGATCGGGATGCTCTGGTTTCCGTTCATTCGCGCACTGGACTATCGGTTCATCCACGCGTTTCTCGCGCTCTCGGCCGGCGTCCTCGCCTTTATCGCCTTCGAGATGACCGAGGAGGTGATCGACTACGGTGGCGAACTCGAGAGTACGTCGCTCGCGGTAGTCGCCGCAGTCGGAGGTGTAGCCGCGACGTTCGGAATCATGTACGCGCTCAGCAGGTGGCGCCAGCGAACGGCGGCGACGGGCGCCGAAAAGAGCGGCCTCCACGTCGCGTACCTGGTCGCCGTCGCCCTCGGCCTCCACAGCATCGGCGAGGGGCTGGCCATCGGGACCGCGTTCGTTCTCGGCCAGGGCGAACTCGTGATGCTCCTGGTGATCGGATTCGTCATGCACAACATCATGGAGGGCCCGACCGTCGTCGCCGCGGTCGCCCGTGATACGGCGAGCCCGCCGCTTCACCACTTCGCCATCATGGGCGTACTGGCCGGGGGTCCGGTGATCCTGGGCGGCTGGATCGGCAGTCTCGCGGACTCGGCGCTGCTCGCCGTGATCTTCTACGCGATCGCGATCGGCGCGATCCTGCAGGTGCTGGTCGAACTCGCCGAACTCATCCGCTTCGACGCCGACACGATCGTGACGCGTCTCAACGCCGTGACGTTCGTCGCCGGCGTCGCGCTCATGTTCGTCCTCGAGGACGTCATCGTGGAGGGATGGATCCTTCCCGGCTGAGCGCGCCGGGTCGCAAATCCCGGGGACGGCGGAATGAAAACTGATTACTGCGTCGGGGCGTCACCTCCTAATCGAGCGAACTGCCCGACCCACCCGTCGGGTTTAAGGAAATCAATCACGAAGATTACAGCATGTCATCAATCGAACTCACCCCTAGCCAGAAGAAAATTCTCCGCGCGTTGACGAACCTCCACAAGGAATCGGAGGACGCGATCAAGGGCGAGGATATCGCCGAACAGGTAGACCGCAACCCTGGCACCATCCGCAACCAGATGCAGAGCCTGAAGGCACTGCAGCTGGTCGAGGGCGTCCCCGGTCCGAAAGGCGGCTACAAGCCGACCGCAGCGGCGTTCGAGGCCCTCGAGATCCAGCAGATGGACGACCCCGCCTCCGTCCCCGTCGAACACGAGGGCGAACCCCTCGAGGGCATCATCGTCGAGGAGATCGACCTCTCGAGCGTCCACCACCCCGAACTCTGCCGGGCCGAGATCCACATGCAGGGCACCTCGGACGGGATCGAGGAAGGTGACTCCGTCACGGTCGGCCCGACGCCGCTGTCGAAGCTCGTCATCGAGGGGACCCTCGACGGGCGAGACGATACGAACAACATCCTCATCCTCCGCATCGACGATATGGTCGCGCCGGCCGAGGAGCCGAACCACTAGCTGACTGGGATCGTTCTCTCGATTCTCCGCTCTGTCGTCCGTTCTTTCCTCCTGGAAAACCAAGCTGCGGCGCCGTCAGTTCGCGTCGGCGCGCTCGTTCTCGTCGGCCACCGAGGCCGCCGGCAGGACGTCGACGCTCGCGACGGCGTCGCCGTCGTCGACGTCCATGACGATCACACCCATCGTGTTCCGGCCGACGGTCGACACCTCGTCGACCCGCGTCCGGACGATCTGGCCGCGCTCGCTCATCATGACGAGGTGGTCGTCGGCGTCGACGGCCTTGACGGTCGTTACGTGTCCGTTCCGCCCGTCGGTCTTGATATCGATCAGACCCTTGCCGTAGCGGGACTGAGTTCGGTACTCCGAGAGCGGCGTCCGCTTGCCGTACCCGTTCCGGGTGACGGTCAGTAGCGCGCGCTCGTCGGCCTCGTCGGTCGCGACCAGTCCGGCGACGGCGTCGCCGTCGGTGAGCTTGATCCCGTTGACTCCGCGGGCGTTTCGTCCCATCGCCCGGACCTCGCCCTCGTCGAAGCGGATCGTCATCCCACCTTCGGTGGCGATCACCAGGTCCTGGGAGCCGTCGGTGACCTCGACGTCGACCAGTTCGTCGCCCTCCTCGAGATCGGCGGCGATGATTCCCGTCGAGCGGATGTTGTCGAACTCCTCGCCGGCAGTCCGCTTGACGTAGCCGTTTCTGGTGACCATCGTCACGTACTCGTCGTCACCGAACGCGTCGGTGTCGACGATCGCCGTGATATCCTCGCCCGCGTCCAGATCGAGGATGTTGACCGCGGACTTTCCGCGGGCCGTCCGGCCCATCTCGGGGATCTCGTAGGTCTTCAGCTGGTAGACCTTCCCCTGGTTGGTAAAGCAAAGCAGGAAGTCGTGGGTGTTCGCCCGGAACACCGTCGAGACGCGGTCGTCGTCTTTCACGTCCGCGCCGATGATCCCTTTTCCACCTCGGCCCTGGGGGTCGAAGTCGTCGATCGGCATCCGCTTGACGTAGTCGTCCTCGGTCATCACGACGACGACCTCCTCCTCCGGAATGAGGTCCTCGTGGGTGACCGTCCCCTGGTCCTCGATTATCGAGGTTCGGCGCTCGTCGCCGTACTCCGCTTTGATCTCGCGGAGTTCGTCTTTGATGACCTCCAGCAGTTCGGACTCGCTCTCTAAGATCTCGGTCAGGCGCTCGATCTCGGCCTGGACCTCCTCGTACTCCTCGTCGATCTCGGCGGCCTCCATCGAGGTGAGGCTCCCGAGTTGCATCCGGACGATGTGTTCGGCCTGCTCCTCGGAGAACTCGTAGGCCTCCTGCAGGTTCGTCTTGGCCGCCGAACGATCCTCGCTGTCGCGGATCAGCTCGACGACGTCCTCGGCGTTCTCGACGGCCTTCAGTCGCCCCTCGAGGATATGCGCTCGGTCCTCGGCCTCCGCGAGATCGTACTCGCTGCGCCGGCGGACGACCTCGCGGCGGTGGTCGACGTACTCCTGCAGAGTCTCTCTGAGCGAGAGCACCTGTGGCTGGCCGTCGACCAGCGCGAGGTTGATGATACCGAACGTCTTCTCGAGGTGGCTCTCGAGGAGCTTGTTCTTGACGACGTCGACGTTCGCGCCGCGCTTGAGCTCGATAACGATACGGACGCCGTCGCGGTCGGACTCGTCGCGCAGGTCGGTGATCCCCTCGAGGTCGCCGTCCGTGACGTCCTCGGCGATGCGCTCGACGAGGCGAGCCTTGTTCTCCTGGAAGGGGAGTTCGGTGACGACGATCCGCTCGCGGCCGGACTGCCACTCCTCGACCTCGAACTCGGCGCGGACTCGAACCCGTCCGCGGCCGGTCTTGTACGCCGAGTAGACGGCGTCGCGACCGACGATGTTCGCGCCGGTCGGGAAGTCGGGACCCTTGACGTGGTCCATCAGCTCCTCGACGGTGGCGTCGGGGTCGTCGATCAGTTCGATCGTCGCGTCGATCACCTCGCCTAAGTTGTGCGGCGGGATGTTCGTCGACATCCCGACCGCGATTCCCGAAGAGCCGTTGACCAGCAGGTTCGGGAACGCCGCGGGCAGAACGTCGGGCTCCTGCAGGCGGTCGTCGTAGTTCGCCGAGAAGTCGACCGTATCCTTCCCGATGTCCTCGAGGAGTTCCTCGGCGACGGGGGCCATCCGAGCCTCCGTGTACCGGGGTGCGGCGGCCGGATCGCCGTCCATCGAGCCGAAGTTCCCCTGGCCGTCCACCAGCGGATAGCGCATCGAGAAGTCCTGGGCCATCCGGACCAGGGTGTCGTAGATCGCGCTGTCGCCGTGAGGGTGGTAGTCACCCATCGTCTCCCCGACGATCGAGGAGGATTTGCGGTGACTGCTGCCCGAGGAGACGCCCAGTTCGTGCATCGCGTACAGGATGCGCCGGTGAACGGGCTTGAGGCCGTCCCGGACGTCGGGAAGCGCTCGCCCCGCGATGACGCTCATCGCGTAGTCGATGTAGCTCTGCTCCATCTCGTCTTCGATCCGGACGGACTCGATCGAGGCCGCCTCGATATCGGTGGGATCGGGTACTTCCGAACTCATGCGTGGGTACTCACTGCGTCTCGGTCTCGTCTTCGTGTAGTCTCGTGCATTCGATTACCTCAGATGTCGATCCACTCCGCCTCGGGAGCGTGGTCCTTGATGAACTGCTTGCGCGGTTCGACGGCGTCGCCCATCAGCACGGAGAACATCTTGTCCGCCGCGGCCGCGTCCTCGACCGTGATCTGCTTGAGGATGCGGTTCTCGGGGTTCATCGTCGTCTCCCAGAGCTGTTCGGGGTTCATCTCGCCGAGTCCCTTGAATCGCTGGACCTGGGTCGGATTGCCGTCACATTTCTCTTCGACGATCCGATCGCGCTCGGCGTCGGTCATCGCGTCGTAGGTCTCGCCGCGATACCGGATGCGGTACAGCGGCGGCTGGGTCGCGTAGACGAAGCCGCCCTCGAGCAGCGGGCGCATGTGCCGGTAGAAAAAGGTCAGCATGAGGGTACGGATGTGCGCCCCGTCGACGTCGGCGTCGGTCGCCATGATGATCTTCTTGTACCGGACGTCGTCGATGTCGAACTCGTCGCCGATCCCCGCGCCGATCGCGGTGATCATGTTGCGGATCTCGTCGTTCTCGAGGATCCGATCCAGACGGTGTTTCTCGACGTTGAGAATCTTCCCCTTGATCGGGAGGACGGCCTGGAACTCGGGGTTGCGGGCCTGCTTTGCGCTGCCGCCCGCGGAGTCACCCTCCGCGATAAACAATTCGGCCTCCTCGGGGTCTTTCGTCTGACAGTCCGCGAGCTTGCCGGGGAGGGAGGTCGACTCGAGGGCGGACTTCCGGCGAGTGAGCTCCTCGGCCTTCTGGGCGGCCTTGCGGGCCTTCGCGGCCTCGACGGCCTTGAGGACGATCGCCTGGGCGGTGTCGGGGTGTTCCTCGAAGTAGGTGCCCAGCTGCTCGTGCATCGCGCCCTCGACGATTCCCCGAACCTCGCTGTTGCCGAGTTTCGTCTTCGTCTGGCCCTCGAACTGCGGGTCGGGGTGTTTGACCGAGATTACCGCGGTCAGTCCCTCGCGGATGTCCTCGCCCGTGAGGTTGCCGTCGATGTCGCCGAGCAGATCGTTCTCGTTGCCGTAGTCGTTGACGACCCGGGTCAGCGCAGTCTTGAATCCGGTGAGGTGGGTCCCGCCCTCGCGGGTGTTGATGTTGTTCGCGAAGGCGTGGATCGAGCCCTGCAGGTCCTCGGTCGCCTGCATCGCGACCTCGACCTGGATGTTCTGGTCCTCGTCCTCGAAGTAGATGACGTCGTCGTGCATCACCGAGCGCGTCTCGTTGAGATACTCGACGAACTCGCGGATACCGCCCTCGTACTCGTAGGTCTCCTCGATGACCTCGCCGTCCTCGGTCTCCTGGCGCTCGTCGCGGAGGGTGATGCGAACGCCGGAGTTGAGGAAGGCGAGCTCCCGAAGGCGGTTCGACAGCGTCGAGAACGCAAAGTCCCTGGTCTCGAAGACGTCCGTGTCGGGCCAAAACGTGACCTCCGTTCCGGTCTCCTCGTCGTCGTCCATGTCGCGAGCGCGCTCCATGTCGCCGACGGGCTCGCCCGCCTCGAACGCGTGGCGAAAGACCGCACCGTCGCGTTTGACTTCCGCCTCGAGCCGTTCGGAGAGGGCATTGACGACGCTGACGCCGACGCCGTGGAGCCCGCCCGACACCTGGTAGGATTTGTTGTCGAACTTCCCGCCCGCGTGGAGGACCGTCAGGATGACCTCGAGTGCGGGGCGCTCGTACTCGTCGTGGGTGTCGACGGGAATCCCGCGACCGTCGTCGGAGACGGTCACCGAGTCGTCGGCGTTGATGGTGACGGTGATGTCGTCGCAGTGACCGGCGAGGGCCTCGTCGATCGAGTTGTCCACCACCTCGTAGACGAGGTGGTGAAGCCCCCGCGCGTCGGTAGAGCCGATATACATCGCTGGTCGCTTTCGCACAGCCTCCAGACCCTCGAGGACCTGGATCTGTCCGGCGCCGTACTCGCTTTCCTGGGACATGAGAAACCTGTTTTCGGGTAGCGCCCGACTGGGTATAAAACTTCGCGTACGCGCGCGAGCGCGACGAGAAATGCAGGTGTAACGGGTGTGTGATGGCTATCGCCGGACCGTAAATGAGAGGCCGTCCCGATCGGCAGTCGTCGAATGGTTGCACTTCTTTACTATCTTTCCGAACATACGCCATCTCAGGCTGTCTTCTCAAACGAATCACGCCCGACGGTTCGGGTATGGTGATTCGGAATCCGATCCACGGCGAGCAGTTGTCGGAGAGTCGGCACCGAACGACGCCGACTCTCCAGCGCGATTCAGGGTGAGATTCGATCCATGAGCCAAACCAGTTCTGTCGTCGACGTGCCGTTCGAGCGGGCGAAGGAAACGGTTCACCAGTACGGGCTCGGCCTCCTGTTCGCAGCGAACATCTTCGGCGCTGGCTCCGTCTACATCCTGACCGAGGCGGGACTCCTGTTCGGATACGGCCTCCTGTGGGTGTTACCCCTCGGGCTCGGCGTCGGGCTCGCGATGCACGAGATGTCCGCGCGCCTGGCTGCCGAGGACCGTCCGCTAATGACCTACATCAGGGACGTTCTCGGGGAGCGGACGGCGAAACCGTTCGCGTTCGGGATCTCGTTTATCATGCAGTTCTGGAGCGTGGCCAACTACGCCCTCGCGGGGGCTGCACTCGTCTACCTCACGCCGCTGTCGAACCTGTACGTCGCGGTCATCGTCTCGGCAGCGCTGGGAATCGCACTGGTCGAACTCCGGGTCTACAGCCGGATTGAAGGCGTGATCGCGGCGCTCGTGTTCGCGATATTCGCCTCCTATCTCGTCATCGTGGCGAACCTCCAGCCGCCAGCGACGGGTATCGCCAGCGGGTTCGTCCCCGGGATCGTCGGGGACATCGAGTACATGACGATGATCATCGCCCTGCTCGGGACGACCGTCTACTACCCGAACTTCTTCATCCAGACGAGCATGCAACACGAGAAAAACTGGGACGTCTCGCGCTACCGGCGCGATCACACGGTCGGACTGGCGGCCGTCATCGCGCTCAGTGCGACCGTGATCGTCGCGGCCGCGATCTCGATGCCCGACGCCGATCTGGCGTTTACCACGCCCGCCGAACCCCTGGTCGAGATGATCGGCGAGTGGGTCCTCGGCCTCTTCATCCTCGCGGTCGGCGCCGCCTCCTTCAGCAGCGCCACGGGGACGCTGTTCGCCGCCGGGTTCATGGTTCCCCAGTCGTCGGGGATCTCGACCCAGTTCGGCGATCTCCACTTCCGGCGCACCGTCCACTTCCTGATCGGACTCTCGGTCGCCCTGGCGATTCCGATCCTCGCCTTCACCGACTTCACGCCGGTCGATCTGGCGCTGTTGATGCCCGCGGTCAACGGCGTCATCGGACTTCCGCTGACTGCGCTGGCGCTGTTCGCGGCCGTCCGCCGGTACTTCGAGCCGTCGCAGTTCGAGCAGGCGATCTTCCTGGCGGCCGTCGTCGTGTTGTTCCTCACGTCGCTCGTGACGGGCGAGGACCTCGCTCGCTCGGTCATCGAACTGCTGTAGCGGGTCGCTCTCGGCGTAGGTTCCGCGATCGCATCGTCCGTCGCCGAAAGTCCGCATCCCGGCGACACCGACGGTACAACCGGAAGAATCACGTCGCCCGAGCTAATCGACCCGACAACGCCCCAGATGCTCGAGTTACCCTTCGGCTTCGCGCTCGCGTTGTTGCTCGTCTGTATCGCCTTTTTCTCCGGGATCGGCATCACTACCATCGGTCCGGGCGGCATCTTCGTGACGATCGCGCTCTACTCGCTGACGCCGCTGCCCTCGAGCCAGGTCGCCGGCACCGCCCACGCGACGTTCATCGTCACCGGGCTGGTCGGCAGCGTCGCCTACCTCTACTCCGGCGAGATGAAGACCGGCGAGAGCCGGGCGATCGCGATCGTCCTCAGCCTCTCGAGCGTCCTCGGCGCCCTGCTCGGTTCCCAGATCAACCCCCTCGTCTCGCGGTCGCTGTTCGGGATCCTGCTCGGCGGCGTCGCGATGACCGTCGGTGGAGTCATCCTCTACCGCGAGCGCCGGGGGTTCACGCCGATCGTCGACGTCGATCCGCTGACTCGGGAGGGACAGGTTGCGCTCGGCGGCCTGGGGCTCGTCCTCGGGGTCGCCAGCGGCCTGCTGGGGATCGGCGGCCCCGTCCTCGCGGTGCCGGCGCTCGTGCTGGTCGGCGTCCCAATGTTGCTGGCCGTCGCGGTCGCGCAGGTCCAGTCGATCTTCATCGCCGTATTCGCGACCGCCGGCTACGCCGTCCAGGGCGACGTCCTCCTCCCGCTGGCGGTCGTTATCGGGACGCCGCTGTTGCTCGGCGTCGTCGTCGGCTGGAAGGTCGCCCACGTCGTCGATCCCGCGCGGCTGAAGGTTGCCCTGGGCGTCGTCCTGCTCGGCGTCGGCCCATACCTCGCGCTGTGACCGCTCGAACCCTGAGGGTTCGGGTCGGCGATCGCCCCTGCAACCTGTCGATCAAGTAGCAGACTCAAGAGGATCCCGGCCTAGCCTCCCGATAGCATGCCACCCCGGATCCTTGTTCCGTTCGACGGCTCCGAACCCGCTCGAGCGGCCCTCAAGTACGCAATCGAGCTGTTTCCGGACGGTGAGTTCCTCGCGTTGACCGTCGTCGACACCGACTCGCAGCCGGTGATCCCGAACGCGGCCGACGAGGCCGACGAGGAGTTCCAGGAGATCCGCGAGGAGGCCGACGAGCAACTGAGCGGTGCAGAGCGGATCGCGAGCGAGTACGGCGTTTCCCTCGAGCGGCGAAGTCGAATCGGCCCGCCGGCCCAGGAGATCATCGACTGCGCCGAGGAGGGGGCGTTCGACCACGTCGTGATGGGGAGTCGCGGTCGATCGGGCGTGACGCGACTCCTGTTGGGCAGCGTCGCGGAGGTCGTCGTCAGACACTCGTCGGTTCCGGTGACCATCGTCCCGTGACCGAGAGCGTGCGCCAGTCGGTCCGACGGTGGCCATTGCCGGCCCAACCGACTTCCACCTCGCTCCGAAATCACCGGCAGAATGCTTCCATACGTCGTCTTAGGCGTCGCGGTACTCGTGGCAGCGGTCGGTCTCGAGCGACTCTCCTATCGGGCGCTCGAGCGAAACCCCTCCGTCGCGACAGAGGAGTTCCCCGGAATCGATCGCGAGCTGTTGGGCAAGTTCAGCAGCTTCGACGCCGAACTGGGCTGGGTCCCCCAGCCCGACCGGGAGAAACAGAAGGACACCGGCGACCACCTCCCCGGCGAGGAGGTCCGCAGCGTCGTCACCTACTCGACCGACGAGTACGGCAGCCGCGTCTGTCGGGCGAACGACCGGGACGAGGACGCCGACGTCACGGTGTCGACCTACGGCGACTCCTACTGTTTCTGCCGAGAGGTCGACGACGACGAGACGTTCCAGCACTACCTGTCCCAGGAACTGGACACCCACGTCGCCAACTACGGCGGCGGGAACTACGGGCTCGACCAGGCGTTGATGCGGATGAAGCGCCAGTATCCCGAGGAGGAGACCGACTACGTCTTCGTGGTCGTCACCGCCTCCTCGATCGCCCGCATCCTCTCGGTGTGGAAACACTACCAGGAGTTCGGCAACATCTTAGCGGTCAAACCCCGGTACACCCTCGAGGACGGCGCCCTGAAGCGCATCGATAGTCCGATCGAGGAGAAGGAGGACCTGCTCGATCTGGAGTCGAAGGCCGACTTCCTGCGGGAACACGACTTCCACTACGACCACTGGTTCAAACCGCACCACGCTTCACGGCCCTACACCGCCGACCTGCTCGACGACCCGGAGAACGTCCGCCACGCCCTCTGCGAGGGGGGAATCGATCTCGAGAAGCGAACCGGACGAGCGATCCCGGGGATCGACTTCGACGACGCCAAAACTCGCACCGAACTCCGGATGGAACGGCCCCGAGTTCGCTACCACGAGCGGCTGTTCGACACCCACGAGGACCTGTTCGATGCCCTGATCGGAGAGTTCGTCGACTACGCCGACGAGCAGGAGTTCACGCCGGTGTTCGTGATGGTCCAGCAGCTCCGGTACGCGAAGTACGAGGCCGAGCACGGCCCGATCTACGGCGACCTGATGGAGCGTCTCGACACCGAGTACGACGACCTCGAGACGGTCGACATGGCGACTCACCTCTCGGGCGGCGGCGACGTCGAGTCGCTGTACGTCGAGCGCGGCGAGGGCGGTCATTACAGCCCCCAGACCAACAGGAAGATTGCCCAGGTACTGGCCGACGTCGTCGAGGACGACCGGTAGCGAGGCCGTCGTTTTCGGACCGAGTATCGTTCGGCGGGGATCGAGTTAGTTCGCCCCGAGAC
This sequence comes from Natronococcus roseus, assembly GCF_043677095.1. Lineage (NCBI taxonomy): Archaea > Methanobacteriati > Methanobacteriota > Halobacteria > Halobacteriales > Natrialbaceae > Natronococcus > Natronococcus roseus. The sequence goes on along the minus strand of NZ_JBHLJR010000005.1, from coordinate 31,648 downwards.
CGCTCTCCTCGAGGATCCGTCGCCCCGAGCGGACGAGCCGATCCTGCTGGTTTCGGCCGGGCTCGTTGTACAGCTTCCCGTCGCGTTTGACGACTTCGCCGTCGACGAGCACCGTGTCGACGTTCGCGACGCCGGACTGGAAGACGACCGTCTCGATCGGGTCGTGAACTGGCATCGTGTTGAGATCGTCCGTCCGAATCATCGTGATGTCGGCACGCTTCCCCGGGGTCAGCGAGCCGATCTCGTCCTCGAGCCCGAGCGCACGAGCGCCCTCGATCGTCGCGAACTCGAGGGCCCGACGTGCAGAGATCGAGAGCTCGTCGACCTGCTCGCCGGCCTCGACGGTCGGCTGGTTGTCGAGTGCGCGCTGAGTCTGGAGTCCGACCCGGGTCTGGGTGAACATGTCGCCGCTGACGTTCGAGACGATGTCGACGCCGATCGAGGGGATCGCCCCCTCGGCGTCGAGCGTCTGTCGGATCGGCGGCATTCCCATTCCCATCTGCATCTCGACCTCTGGAGTCGTCGTCACCGAGCCCCCGCTCTCGCCGATTAGCTCGAACTCCTCGTCGGTGAGACGGTTGCCGTGGACGTAGTTGAGATCGTCCCCGAGCAGGCCGAGCTCCTCGAGGGTCTCCACGCCGCCCGGTCCGAGCGAGCCGATGTGCATCGACGCGAGAACGTCGAGTTCGCGGGCGAGCTCGATCTCCCCTTCGACAACCTCGTCGGTGGCGTAGTCGGGGCCGCGGATCCCCATCGCCAGCGTCAGCAGATCGTCGTCGTCGTCGAACCGCTCCTCGGCGAGCCGTCGGACGTCGTCGGGGTGGGGTTCGGTGCTCTCCTCCCACCACGTCTCGTTGTCGTCGCCGGGCTGGCCGTGGGCGAAAACGGCGCGGATTCCCGCGTCCTCGAGCCCGTCGATCGCCCGATCGGAGTGGGCGGGGGTGTTCGCGATGTGGAACCAGTCCATGATCGTCGTCGTCCCGGCGTTCAACTGCTCGAGCGAGCCGAAGAGGTTGCCCAGGTAGGCGTCCTCGGGCGTGTAGTGGCTGCTGATCTCGCCGAGCATCGTCTCGAGGTACTCCATGAACGACCAGTCGCCGGCGACGCCCCGGACCCCCGCCTGCCAGGTGTGGTGGTGTGCGTTGACGAAGCCGGGCATGACGATCGAGTCGCTCGCGTCGATCGTCTTCGTCCCGGCGGCGTCGATGTCGCGGTCGATCCGCTCGATCCGACCATCCTCGACGAGGACGTCCGTCTCGTCGCAGACTCCAAGATCCGGATCGACGGTGACGACCGTCCCGTTTCGGATCAGCGTGCGGTCGCCACCCTCGTCGTCCTCGCCCGCCGAGCTGTCGGCCGCCCCGCCCGCGGACGCGAACGTAAGCGCGGCTAGCGCGGAGCCGCCGACTCCCAGGTAGTTCCGTCGCGATACGCCCGATCCGTCGTCGTTGTTCGATCGCATACGGATCGAGGTAGCCGACAGCGACGGGAGTGCGTTCGCTTGGAATATACCAATCGGTCAGTCGTCGCTCGTGATCGGAATCGTCGCACCGGCCGTTGTCGGCCGTCCGTCCGACAGGAGCGTCTTGGCGAGCGACGCCTCGGCCCGGGTCAGCCGATACTGGAGCGTCGAGGTCGGAACGTCCTCCGCCTCGGCGATCTCCTGGATCGAGGCGCCTCGAGGGGTGTCGTAGTAGCCGTGTGCGACCGCGAGCTCGAGCGCTTCGCGCTGCTCGTAGGACAGCTCGGGTCCGCTCGCGAATCCCGGCCCAGACTCGAGAGGACGACTGATCCGTTCGAACGAAAGCTCGAGTCCGTCCCGAAGCTCGGCCTCGAGTTCCTCGTAGATCGCGCTCATCGACGCCTCGTCCTCGGCGAGGATTCGCCACCGGTACTCGGGACCGCGCTGTTCGGCCCGGCAGAGCACGCCGTCAGCGAGGTGTTTCGCCGCGAGGTAGGGGATCGACCGACAGCCGTCGCCCTCCGACTGGCGGGAGTAGATCAGCCGGCGTGTCGGCTCGCTCTCGAGGACCTCGTAGCGCCAGTCGATCGAACAGCCCCCCATCCCGCGAACGCTCGAGCAGCGGTCGATTCCCTCGAGTTGCTCGTCGTAGACCTCGAGGGCCTCGCGGGAACCGGTCACCTCGTCGAGGCGCCACATCGTATCGGTCGTCGCGTGACAGGATAGCGTCCGCGCGTACAGCTCGGGGTGCTCGATGAAGACGTCCATCAGGTGGTCTGCTCCCCGCTCGTAGACGACCGTGAACGCGAACTCGCGCATGCTCCCTTCTGGGTTTGCGAAGGGATGAACGTGCCGTCGGACGTCGCCGGCCTGCCGCCGGCCGTGCAGTGACCAGGGTGTCGTTGACGGGGCTCGAGATCGTATCCTCGAGAAATGCAACCGCTGTACCTCGCGCTCGGGATCGTCGTGTTGATCGCGGTCATCGTGGATATTATCTGGACGACGCTGTGGGTCGACGGCGGCTCGGGTCCGCTCTCGGGTCGGCTGACGACGGCCGTCTGGCGCGGGCTTCGAATGCTGACCGGCGATCACTCGAAGGCGCTCAGCATCGCCGGCCCGCTGATCCTCACGCTGACGCTCGCGATGTGGATCGCGCTGCTGTGGTTCGGCTGGACGTTCCTCTTTGCCGGGGGTGACACCGCGCTCATCAGTCCCCAGACCGGCGAACCTGCCGACTGGACGGGGCACTTCTACTACGTCGCCTACACCATGTTCACCAACGGAAACGGCGACTACTCGCCGACCTCGGGCACCTGGGAGATCGCGAGTTCCTTTACGACCGCGACGGGGATGGCTTTCGTTACGCTCGGCGTTTCCTACATCCTGACCGTTCTCGGCGCGGTCTCCGAAAAGCGGGCGTTCGCCAACAGCGTCACCGGGCTCGGCGAGCGAAGCGAGGAGTTCGTCCGCGCGGGCTGGAGCGACGAGAAGTTCGGCGGGCTGGACCTCCCCGTCGAGTCGCTGGCCTCGGATCTCTCCGAACTCGCGGACAAACACAAAGCGTACCCAATCCTTCACTACTACCACAGCGAGAAGGGGGAACGTGCCTCGGCGATGGCCGTCCCGATCTTCGACGAGGCCATGACGCTGTTTCGCTACGGCGTCGACGACGACACCCAGCTCAACCCGGCCCTGGTCGAGAACGCCCGCTCGAGCACGGACAGCTACCTCGACACGCTCGAGACGGCGTTCATCGAGCCGGCCGACGAGGTCCCCCCGCAGCCGGACCTCGAGCGACTCCGCGAGGACGAGATTCCGACGGTCGACGACGGGGAGTTCGAGGAGGCCGTCGCGGAGCTGACCGAGCGCCGGCGGAACCTGCTGGGCGTCGTCCAGGCCGACGCGTGGCACTGGCCGCCGATCGGCGACGACTCGGTGCCCCGTCCCGACGACGCCGCCGAGGAGAGCGGCTCGCGATAGTTCACTTTCACCGCGGTAGCGTACGCCTTTTACCCTCGCCGTTTGTAGGGGGAGACGATGACGTCGTTCCAGTCGACACTCGGCGAGGAGTCGGGGATCGCCGAGGAGCTGGCCGAGAGCCAGCAAGCGATCTCCATCGCCGAGTTCTTCGAGAAGAACAAGCACATGCTCGGCTTCGACAGCGGTGCTCGAGGCCTCGTCACGGCCGTCAAGGAAGCCGTCGACAACGCTCTGGACGCCGCCGAGGAGGCCGGTATTCTGCCGGATATCTACGTCGAGATCCAGGAGTCGGGCGACTACTACAAACTGATCGTCGAGGACAACGGCCCCGGGCTGACGAAGGAGTCGCTCCCGAAGGTCTTCGGGAAGCTGCTCTACGGCTCTCGTTTCCACGCCCGCGAACAGTCCCGCGGTCAGCAGGGGATCGGTATCTCGGCTGCGGTGCTGTACTCCCAGCTAACCAGCGGGAAACCCGCGAAGATCACCAGCCGGACCCAGGGCTCGAGCGAGGCCGAGTACTTCGAGCTCATCGTCGATACCGATGAGAACGAACCCGAGATCAGCGTCGAGGAGACCACGAGCTGGGATCGCCCCCACGGCACCCGCATCGAACTCGAGATGGAGGGGAACATGCGCGCTCGCCAGCAGCTCCACGACTACGTCAAGCACACGGCGGTCGTCAACCCCCACGCCAGGCTCGAACTCAAGGAACCGAACGCTCACTTCAAATTCGAACGCGGAACCGACCAGCTCCCCGAGGAGACCGAGGAGATCCGACCCCACCCCCACGGGGTCGAGCTCGGCACCGTGATCAAGATGCTCTCGGCGACGGACTCCCAGACGATTTCCGGCTTTCTCCAGGAGGAGTTCACCCGCGTCGGGAAGAAGACCGCCGACTCGGTGATCGACGCGTTCCGCGACCGCCACTACGGCCGCGAGATGCGCTGGAGTTCCCCCGACGACACCGAAGACGTCGACATCGGAGCAGCGGTTTCCGACGCGACCGCGAACAAGGGCGCCGAGGCCACGGCCGCCTTCGCCGACGCCATCGCCGACGCCGTCGCGGACCACGAGCGGGTCGCCCACTACGAACTGCTCGACCTCGTCGCCGAGGCGGCCGACGCCGTCGAGGACGAACACGGCACCGCCTTCGGCGAGACGGTTCAGGAGAACGCCGCCGACGCGGTCTGGAACGCGCTGATCGACGCCCCCGAGGAGACCGCCGATCCCGACGAGGACGCCGTCGCGGAGTCCCGTCTCGTCACCGACTGCTACGAGATCGCCGACGGGGCGACGAGCACCCGCAAGGACGACGACGTGATCCACGGCTTCGCGAGCCGGCTCGCGGCGAAGTTCGAGGACGAGGACGACGACCGTCACCGCCTCACCCGCGCACAGCTCCGCGAGCACGTCGACCGCGCGGCCGCCCTCACGGAGGAGTACGACGAGGTTTCCTTCGGGGACACCGCTCGAGAGAACGTGACGGAGGCGGTCTGGGACCTGATGGTGACCGTCCCCGACGACCCGCCGCTGGTCCGGGAGCTCTCGGGCGACCGCGACGCGACGAGCGAGCTCGTCGACGCGATGCGCGCGACCGACATCATGGCGCCGCCGACGCGGTGTCTCTCGCCGATCACCGACGACCTCATCGAGGCCGGCCTCGAGAAGGAGTTCGACGCCGACTTTTATGCCGCAGCGACGCGCGACGCCGAGGTCCACTCCGGCGATCCGTTCGTCGTCGAGGCCGGTATCGCCTACGGCGGCGAGATTCCGGCGGAGGGTAGCGCCGACGTGCTCCGCTTCGCCAACCGCGTCCCGCTGGTCTACCAGCGGGGCGCGTGTGCGACGACCGACGTCGTCAAGTCGATCGGCTGGCGCAACTACGGGCTCGATCAGCCCGGCGGCTCGGGGCTGCCCAACGGCCCCGCCGTCATCATGGTCCACGTCGCTTCGACGAACGTTCCCTTTACGAGCGAGTCGAAAGACGCCGTCGCGAACGTGCCGGCGATCGAGGACGAGATCGAACTCGCGATCCGCGAGGCCGCCCGCGAGCTGAAGAGCTTCCTGAATAAGCGCCGCTCGATGGAGAAACGTCGGAAGAAACAGAACGTTCTCGGGAAGATCCTTCCGGAGATGGCCGAGAAGGTCGCGGAAGTGACCGACCGCGAGGAGCCCGACATCGACGACGCCATCGCCCGCATCATGAACAACGTGCTCGTCGAGCGCCACTGCGAGGCCAACGGCGACGGCCAGGCCGTCTCCGTGGTCGTCGAGAACCACTCGAGTACGAACGAGTCCCTCGAGGTCACCGACATCGTCTCGGCCGAACCCCGCGACCTCTCGGACGGCGCGACCGCAGTCGAGATGGACGGCGAGTGGTTCGTCAAGTGGGAACCCGAGGTATCGAGCGAGGACGAGGCCGTCCTCGAGTACGAGGTCGACGACGACGCCGCGTTCGACCTCGACGTAAAGGGCGTCGAAAGCGCGAAACTCACCGTCACAGATCAATGAGTGCAGACACCGACCAGCAGGCCCGAGAACAGCTGCTCGATCTCGCCGCGCAGTTCTACGACCAGTTCGAACTGGGCGAGATCCCCCACATGTCCGTGCCGACGCGGACCAAGAGCAACATCGAGTACGACGAGGAGAAGGACGTCTGGGTGTACGGCGACCGCGAGTCGACCCGATCGGCGAACTCCGTGCGCGGCGCCCGCAAACTGCTCAAGGCCGTCTACACGATCGAGTTCCTCGCGAACCAGCTCGAGCAGGATCGCTCCTCGACGCTGCGTGAACTGTACTACCTCTCCGAGAGCTGGGACAACAAGGAAGCCCAGTTCAACGACCAGGACGAGTCCAACGGGCTGATCGAAGACTTGGAGATCGTCTCGGGGGTCACCCGCGAGGACTTCCACATGCGCCCCGAGGAGTCGGGCGCGACGATCATGGGACCGCTGCACCTCCGCGAGCAGACCCGCCGCGGCGAGCGCGAGATTCACTGTCAGGAGGACGTCGGGGAGGGCGGCTACCAGATCCCGAACAACCCGGACACGATCGAGTTCCTCGACGCCGACGCCGACTTCATCCTCGCCGTCGAGACCGGTGGGATGCGCGACCGGCTCGTCGAGAACGGGTTCGACGAGGAGTACAACGCCCTGATCGTCCACCTCAAGGGCCAGCCCGCGCGAGCGACCCGCCGGATCACGAAGCGACTCCACGACGAGCTCGACCTTCCCGTCACCGTCTTCGCGGACGGCGACCCGTGGTCCTACCGGATCTACGGCTCCGTTGCGTACGGTTCGATCAAGTCCGCCCACCTCTCGGAGTACCTCGCGACGCCAGAGGCCCAGTACATCGGCATCCAGCCCGCCGATATCGTCGAGTACGACCTGCCGACGGACCCGCTCTCGGACTCGGACATCAACGCCCTCGAGAGCGAACTCGATGACCCGCGCTTCCAGACCGACTACTGGGAGGAACAGATCGAGCTCCAGCTCGAGATCGGCAAGAAGTCCGAACAGCAGTCCCTGGCCGCCCGCGGACTGGACTTCGTGACGGAGACGTATCTCCCCGAGCGTCTCGGCGAGATGGACGTCATCTAGACGGCCATCGAGCCGAGGCTGGGGGAGCTGTGATCGAGCGTCTCAGCGAGGTGAACGTCGTCTGAGGGAGCCTCGAGCGTTCAGCGCCGGAGTTCCGTTTCTCGCTCCGTCGAACTCGAGTCCTCGATCGGGATCGTGATCTCCGTCGTCGTCGAGCCGTCGGCTTCCGCGTTCGCACACCGCCTGCAGTAGGCGTTTCGACCTTCAGACAGCGTCACCGGAACGCCAAGGACGTAGAACCCCTTTCGGTAGACGCGCTCGAGGCCGCGACCGACGGGGTCGGCACAGGCCGCACACGGGCGGTCGTAGTCGATGATCGACCGCTCGTCGACCGTTCTGGCCGAACCGTTCGTCGACGGGGAGCGTCGGAGCCCGAATCGGCGCCGAACGCCCGGAAACAGCCCCAGCCCGACGGTCGCGAGCCCGACTGCGATTGCGACGAGAACCGGCGCGACCGTCGACCCCGCGAGGAAGACGGCCGAGCCGACGAGCGCGAGCGCGGCCGCGAGACAGCCGGCGCCGGCGACTCGGCCCGCGGTCGCCCAGCTCGAGTCGGTCTCCGCTTCGTCGCTGGCCTGCTCGGCCCGCAACACCATTCGTTCGGCGTCGCCGACGTACCGATAGGCGCCGTAGAGGGCGTTACCCAGGCCCATCGTCCACCAGACGGTCAGCGCCGCGACGACGAGGTGGGCGTCGACGCTGCCGAAGGATCGCCGAACCATGACGACGTGGTCGCCGAAATCGTGCTCGAGCTCCCAACCGTCTCTTATCGCGGCCGCGACGCGTCGCTCGAGGGCTGGCCGAGCGTTCGGATCCGAGGACCTGTCGTCACTGGTGGGACGACCACAGTCCGGACAGAAGTTCATCGACGCCTCGAGTGCCGTCCCGCAGTGAGCGCAGTACAGCCCACCGGTCGCGACCCGACTCCCTCCTCGCCGACGATGACCGCTCATACTCGAGGGGAAGGCGAGGACGACACTAACTCTTTGGAGCTATCAGTCGACGGAAACGCTCGAGGGAACGACGAAAGCCGAAGACCGCAGGTCGTGCTCAGTCGTCCGCCGCCGCGGTCTCCTGTTCGGCGATGTAGTCGACGATCTCTCCGGTCTCTTCGATGACCTCGATCCAGCTCGGTACCTGTCCCAGCTGTTCTTCCATTTCCGTTTCTGCCTGCGTGGATACCATGTCCGGCGCCTCCGTGAGCTGCTACGAGCCGCGGGAATAGGTAGCTATCTTCCGGTAGGACGTCGGCTACCGGTTCGGTAACAGGAAGCGAGTCGTTGCCACCGACTGCAAGCGCGGGAACCCGTTCGGAGCGAGTCCTTCGGCGGGTTCACTCGTCGAGTACGACCGGAACCTGACGGTGGGCGACGTCGACGACGAACGCGTCCGGATCCGTCTCGAGCGCCTCGAACGTGTTGTAGTGGATCGGGAGAACGAGCCCCGGATGCATCCGACCGGCGAGTTCGGCCGCGTCGCGGCGATCCATCGTAAAGGAACCCCCGATCGGCGGCAGGAAGACGCCGACGGCCAACTCCTCGTGGACCGGGAGGACGTCGGTGTCGCCGGGCCAGAAGGCGGTGACGCCGTCGATCGTCACGCCGAAGCCACAGCCCTCGCCCTCGCGGTGGTAGGGCTCACCCTCGTCATCGGTATAGGGTCCGCCGGGCTCGTTGTACGCCTGGGTCGTATAGAGGTCGAGCGGCCCGAGCACGAACGACTCGTCGCCACGAACCTGTTCGATTTCGTAGGGAAGCTCCTCGAGGGACTCGTCGACCCGATCGATCTCGTCGGCGTCGATCGCCTCGTGGGCGACGACGATAGCGTCCTCGTGGGCCACCCGTCGAATCCCCTCGGGATCGTAGTGGTCGTCGTGGCTCACCAGGATCAGGTCGCCGTCGCGGGCGTCGTAGTCGTCGAGCACTCCGTACCGGCCGGGGTCGATGTAGACGACGGTCCCCATCTCGCCCTCGAGGCGAACCGTCGCGTAGCCGAGCCAGTCGACGTCGACGGCGCCGTATCGTACGGTCATGGACGGGGATTGGCGAGGGGAGGCGAAAAGCGTTGGCGGTGTACGTTCAGGGACGGCGAATCGAGTGCTCGAGCGTACCGACGCCCTCGACTTCGATCTCGACCTCGTCGCCGTCCTCGAGCGGGCCGACGCCCTCGGGAGTCCCGGTCGCGATCACGTCGCCTGGCTCGAGGGTCATGTAGGTCGTGATCTCGGCGATCAGTTCGGGGATCGAGAAGATGAGCAGGTCGAGCGAGCCGTCCTGTTTCGTCTCGCCGTTCACGCGAGTCTGAACGGTTGCGTCGTCGGGCACCTCGTCGGGCGTCGCGAGCACCGGTCCCATCGGTGCCGCGCCGTCGAACGCCTTCCCGCGGATCCAGTTCTGCTCCTCGCGCTGGTCGTCGCGGTTCGAGATGTCGTCGACGCAGGTGTAGCCCTCGACGACATCCATCGCTTCGCTCTCGGGGACGTGGCGACACTGTTCGCCGATGACGACGCCGAGTTCGGCCTCGTGGTCGATGCGTTCCTTGCCCGCGGGGGCGGTGACGGTGTCGCCGTGGGCCGCCAGCGCGTTCGGCGGCTTCAGAAAGAGCAGCGGCCGATCCGGAACGTCGTTGCCCATCTCGTCGGCGTGGGCCGCGTAGTTGCGACCGATACAGACCACCTTCGAGGGCTCGCAGGGCGGGAGGACGTCGATCTCGTCGTCCTCGAGCGCGTAGCTCTCGTTTGCGAAGTGGACGTGACCGCTCTCGAGTTCGCCCCGGCGGACGGCTCCCGCCGGGTCGCGGAATCGGACGTATTTCATGCGTAATCGCTCGCAGTCCGGCTGTAAAAGGATTGAGGTGACGGCCGGACTCGCGGCGGCGTGGCGCACGGCAGGTGGTGTCACGACGGCCGCGGAACGGAACGTTTTTTACTAGGCCTCGGCAATCAGAGGATGCGTTGGCTCCGTTGGTGTAGTCCGGCCAATCATTTCGGCCTTTCGAGCCGATGACCTGGGTTCAAATCCCAGACGGAGCATTTTGCTGCGAACAACTCGTGAGAAGCAAATGCTGTATGCTGGGTTTGAAGCAGACCAGTCGCGCGCAGCGTAGCGAGCACGTCTGGGCGTGGTTCAAATCCCAGACGGAGCACTATGGTTCGAGAGAGCTTCGCTCTCTCGTCATCACGAAAATCTTCGATTTTCGAGCGACAGCGACCGAGTTTTACGAGGGAGCGAAGCGCGCACGGATGGAATTTGAATCAGACCGGTCGCGCACAGCGTAGCGAGCACGTCTGGGCGTGGTTCAAATCCCGGACGGAGCGCGTCTGAGGGCCAGATTCCAGCCGGAGACCCGACTCACCGGAAAGACAGTCACTGACTCGAGCGATTCCGAGACCCGTTACTGGCTCGAGCGAGGACGGCGGCGAAAAAACGGGGATGACGAGTTCAGTAGTAGTAGAACTCGAGTTCGTGGCCGCAGTTGTGGCACTCGGTTTCCGTGCCGCGAAGACGGTTAGGGGTTGGGCTTCCGAGACCGGACCCGGGCGGGAGGGATGCGTTTACGGTTCCGCTACACTGGGGGCAACCGACACGCACGTCCGGGTTGTTGGATTGTGACATACGTCGACGTACTCGGGACTCCGAAATAGTTATCCGAGTCGTAAGCTCCGGCACGTCGCGGCCACGGTGATGTTTCGCGACGTTTCACGGTCAGGCGTCCGATCGGTCGGACGGTTTTCGATCGGACTCTCGAACGCCCCGGAGAGAGTGACGAGGCGAGTCGTTGCGACCCGAAGCGGAGTTCGACGAACGGATTAGGGAGATGTTAGACAGTGACAATCAACGAATGTGGCGGGAGAGCGCGACCGAAACGGGCGGAGATGTTCGGGCAGGAAACCGGCGAGCGGGATCGAACCCATCGATATGTGGGTTTTCACGGGTGAACCAACGAGCATTTGACGCCCCGCTCCTACGACTCGAGTATGAAGCGACGCGCGTATCTGGGAACGCTGGGGGTTGCCGGAATGGGGGGACTGGCAGGGTGTCTGGGCGATCTCCCGGTCGTCGGCGACAGCGAGACGGCGCTGGGCGAACCCGAGCAGTCTCGTGGTAACCCGTCGCACCCGATCCACGGCGACGAGTTTCCGGCGTTTACGCTTCCGGACCCGCACGCGGGACAGGAGGTCTCGCTCGAGGAGTTCGAGGGCGAGCGCGCGTACCTGTTGACGTTCATCTACACGTCCTGTACCGACGAGTGTGGCGTCCTGACGAACCTACTCGGACTCGTCCAGGAGGACGCCGCCGAGGAAGGGTACGAGGACGACGTCGCCCTGCTGGCGATGACGTTCGATCCCGAAACCGACAGCCCGGAGGCGCTAGCGGAGTACGGCGAGCAGTACGGCGTCGACTACGAGGGCGAGAACTGGTACTTCCTCCGACCGGAGACCGAGGAGGAGGCGATGGAGCTACTCAACGAGGAGATCGGGGTCCCGGCACAGATCGGTAACGGGGACGATCACGACGAGGAAGCAGACGAGGATCACGACGACCACGACGACGAATCGCACGACGACGGCCACGCTGATCACGACGAAGACGCAGAGCACGACGACAACCACGGAGACGACGAGGACGACGGCCACGACGATCACGACCAGGAGATCCACTACTACATCGTCTTCCTCGTCAACGAGCAGGGGATCGTCGAGCGTTCGTACCCGAACGTAACCGACGACCGCGAGGAGAACCGTCCGCAAGCGATCATCGACGACGTCCGGACGGTGGTCGAGTAACGATGCGGCGTCGGGACGTCCTCGCCGGAGTCGCGAGCGCGGGAACGCTTGCTGGCGCCGGAGCGCTTGCGGTGTACGGTATGCCGGGCGACGAGGACGACGAGGAGCCCCGACACGATCCCGTGACGATCGATACCGTCGAGGCGGCCGGCAGCAGCGACGGCACGCAGCAGATCCCCGCCGAGGGTTCGGTTACGTTCGTCGACCTGTTCGCGACGACCTGCGGGACGTGCAAGGAGCAGATGCCCGCGCTGGGCGAGGCCTACGACCGGGTCGGCGACGACGTCACGTTCGTCTCGGTTACCAACGAGAACGAGGAGCAGGTGCCCGACACGGAGATCGCCGACTGGTGGGACGAGTACGACGGCCACTGGCCGGTCGGCCGGGACGCGACCTCAGACCTGATCGTCCACTACGGCTCGGGGACGCCGATCGGCGTTCTCTTCGATTCGGACGGGGTCGTCCGGTGGGAGGAGTCCGGACGAAAGGAAAGCGACGAGATCGTCTCTCGCATCGAGGACGTTCTCGAGTCCGAGAGCGAATGATCGACGCGGCGCTGTTGTCGACGCTCGCGTTCGCGCTGACGGCCGGCGTCTTTACGTTCTTCTCCCCGTGTGCGTACCCCCTGCTGCCCGGCTACGTCGGCTTCTACGTGAGCCAGACCGACGCCGAGGAGTCATCGCTCTCGAGGGCGATCGGGCGCGGTCTAGTTGCCGGGGCCGGCGTTCTCGCCACGTTCGGTCTCCTGCTCGGCGTCGCGTTCTGGATCGGCCATTCGGTGCTTGCGGATATCACGATCTTCGAGGCGCTTGTCGGGATCGCCCTGATCGGCTTCGGGGTGCTCGTGCTCTTCGATCGCGCGCCCTCGCTGTCGGTCGCGCTGCCGAAGCGCCGATCCGGGACTCTCGGCTTCGGCCTCTTCGGCGCCGGCTACGCGCTGGCCGCAGCGGGCTGTGTCGCACCCGTGTTTCTCGGCGTCGTCGCCAGCGCGGCCGCGCTGCCGGCGGCGTCGGGGGCGCTGGTGATCGGAACCTACGTCGGGATCGTCGTCCTCCTCATGGTTTCGCTGACGGTCGCGACCGGGATGGGGCTCGCCGCAGGTGCGGGCCGACTGTCGGCCTACGGCGACACGCTCCGACGAGTCGCCGGAGTGGTGATGATCCTCGCCGGTATCGGGCAGCTGTACGTCGCCTTTTTCCTCGACGTCCTCTGATCCCGGGTTCCGTCCCCGTCTCCGTTTCTCGAGCCAGCGAACGCCCTGGCAACTGCAGGTATGAAACGTATTCGACAGTGTGCCGAATACCGAGACGAAAATGTACCAGGAACTCTTGCTCGCGACCGACGGCAGCGACGGCGCTCAGCGGGCGGCCGATCACGCGATCGAGCTCGCTCGCCAGATGGATGCGGACCTGCACGTCGTTTCGGTCTCCGAGGACGGCCCCCACGCCGAGACGAAGCGCGACCAGATGCGGACCGACCTCGAGGACCAGGCCGCCGAGGCGATCGAACAGGTCGAAGAGAAGGCCGCCGGCCACGGGATCGAGGTCAGAGAGACGATCCGCCACGGCGTTCCACAGGAGGAGATCGTCGACGTCGCCGAACAACACGGTTCCGACCTGATCGTCGTCGGCACCGTCGGCCGGTCGGGGCTGGACCAGTTGATCGTCGGCAGCGTCGCCGAGGAGGTCGTCCGGAACGCGCCGGTACCGGTCGTCACGGTCCGGGACGAGGGCTAACGACTACGAAGCGGTCGCTTGGGATGTAATGGATCGCTACCGACGACTACGGAAGCGATAATTAACTCCGCCGGAGCACGAGGGAAGCCAACCGTGGCCTCCCGCCAGGCAGACGATTCGCGGGCGATCGTTCGTTCGTTCTCCCGACGCTCGAGTCCCCGGAGAGCCGCCGATGCGGAGGAAACCCGATGAGCGGAGTCGACTCGACGCTCGAGCCGCTGTGCCGGGTGCTCGTCGTCGGCGCCTCCGAACCGATCGTCTCGGTCGCGGAGACGGTGACGGCGGGCTTCGACTCCGTCTCGCTGGTCCGGGAGCGAACCGTCTCGAGCGCCGTCGCCCGCCTCGGAACGGTCGACGTCCACTGCGTCGTCTGCGAGTTTGAGCCAGATGGAGAGCTCTCTCCCCTCGAGCGACTCCGCCGAGAGACCGACTCCGCCGAGACCGTGCCGATCGTCGCGGTCACGGACGCTCCCGTCGACGCGCTCGAGGCCGGTGCGGCCGACGTCGTCGACCCCGCCGATCCCGACCGGGTCGTACTCGCCCGACTCGAACGCATCGTCGAGGGCGAGCGAAGCCGGCAGACGAACGGCTCGAACTCGAGAGACCGGTCGATACTCGAGGGAACCACCGCCGTCGTCTGGGTGATCGAGCCGAGCGGCGAGATCGCGTACGCGAACCCGGCAACCGACGCCGAACTCGACGTCCCTCCGGACGAGCTCGAGGGACGGATGCTGACCCGAGCGATCCATCCGGACGATCGGGACGACGTTCGCGAGGCGCTCGCGGCGACCCTCGAGGGGGCGTTCGGCACCTCGACGCGCGTGACGGTCAGAATCGGTCGGCCCGGTCGGACGTGGCGGTCGGCGGAGCTTCGGACGGTAAATCGGCTCGAGGATTCCCGTCTCGAGGGGGTCGTGGTAACCGTTTACCCAACGAGCGACATCGAGTCGTCGGATCAAGATGCGTCGATCCTCGATCGGATCACCGATCCGGTCTTCGAGGTCGGTTACGGCTGGGAGCTGCGGTACGCTAACGCCGCAGCGAGAGACCTGTTCGAGGGCGATCCGAGTTCGGGGACCCCACTCGGGGGGTTGCTTCCCGAGGCAATTCGCGAGCCGTTGCTCGAGGCCGTTCGAGCGGTTCGGACGGACGAGAGGTCGACGTTCCTCGAGATCGAGCCCTCGAATCGACAAGGGGTAGTCCCGGTCGGCCTCTTCCCGACGGCGTCGGGAACCGTCGTCCAGCTTCGCGACCCGGAAATCACGGCGGAGACGGTCGAGCGCGCGGCTCGCCTGACCGAATCGGTTGTCGACGCGCTTCCGGACGGGGTCACCGTTCTCGAGGACGGGGTCGTCACGCTGGCGAACGCGCGGCTGGCGGAGCTGGCCGATACCGACGTCATCGGCCGAGAGCTCGAGGAACTGTTCGATCGGGAGCTGGCGGAGACGGTTCGCGAACGCGGTCGATCGGCGCCGTTCAGGTGGACCGAGCCCGTTTCCGGAACCCTCGCGCTCGGGGATCGCCGCCCCGTCGAGGTCGCCGTGGTCCCGCTTCCCGACGGCGAGCGAACGCTCTGTCTGGTCCGGGATCGACGACGGTCGCCGACCGGAGCGTTGCGGACGCTCGAGGTTGCCGTCGGATCAGTTCACGGGGCTGAAACCGTCTCCGACGTCGGGCGATCAGTCGCCGAGGCCGCGGTCGATCTCACCGGTGGCGACATCGTCGCCCTGTATCGGCTCGAGGAGCGGACGCTCCGACCGTTCGGCGTCGCGGGCCGGGACTCGAAAACGTCCAGCCTTCCCGTCGTCGATCGCGCTGTGATCCCGGATGACGTCGTTCGCGACGGGGCTGGTGCGACGACTCGAGACGCTCGAGCGCTCGAGTCGTTCCTCGAGGCGGCCGATCTCCGGGCCGAGCAGGTGCTTACGGTTCCGGTCGGGACGGCGGTGCTGGTCGCGACCACGACGGAGCCGATGGGGTTCGATCCGATCGATCTCGGCCCGCTCGAGACTCTCGCCGAGATCGGCGCCCTCGCGCTCGAGGAGCGGGACGCGACCGCCCAGCTGCGCGGGTGTCGCTCGGACCGGACGGCTCTCGAGGCGACCCTCGATCGGCTCGAACGGCTCGGGGCGATCGAGCGGGACCTGCTCGAGGCGAGCGACCGGGAGGCGGTGTACCGTCGGCTCTGTCGAGGCGTGACGTCTTTCGAGTTCGTCGAGGGATCGAGCGAGTTCGCCTGGATCGGTGCGTTCGAAAACGACCGCGAACCCGCCGACGTCCGGGCGGTCGCCGGAGACGCCGACGTTCGACCCGATTCGATCGCGATCCCGCGACCGCCGTCAACCGAGCGGGCCTCGGCTCCGGAGACGGTCCGTATCGACGACCTGACCGAGGCACCGGACGAGCCCTGGCGCGAACGGGCGCTCGAGCAAGGGATCCGATCCGTGCTGAGCGTCCCGCTTCGATCCGGATCGTTCCGGTACGGAACGCTGACCGTCTACTCGACCGAGCCAGGGGCATTCGACGAACCGACCCGTTGCGGGATCGAACGACTGGGGGATGTCGGCGGCTCCGTCGTCGACGCGATCGAGACCAGACGAGCCCTGCGCGGCGAGGCGGTCACCGAACTCGAGTTCGTCCTCCGCGAACCCGACCCTCTGGCGACGATCGCTCACCGGATCGGTCACCCGCTGACGGTTCGGTCCGTCGTTCCGCGCTCCGCCGGGGACGAAACCGCGTTCGTTACCGTCCCCGACGACTCGTTCCCGAGCGTCGACTCGTTCGCCGAGCTCGAGGGGATCGAATCGGTGCGAACGGTCGGGACGATCGGCGGGGAACGGCTACTCGAGCTCGTCGTCGACGAGCCGTCGATCGCGGTAACCGTCGCCGAGCACGGCGGCGTCATCCGGTCGCTGACGCCGACCGACGACCGAACCCGACTCGTCCTCGAACTCTCGGGATCGGCCGACGTCCGCGCGTTCGTCGACGCGCTCGAGCGCGGGTGGGACCTCGAGTTGCTAGCCCGCCGCCAGCGCGAGCAGTCCCCCGAGAACGCGCTCGCGCTCGATTCGGTCCTCCGCGAGCGACTCTCCGAGCGACAGCGACAGACGCTCGAGGCGGCCTACTACGCCGGCTTCTTCGAGTGGCCCCGGGAGAGCACCGGGGAGGCGGTCGCGGACGCGTTGGGGGTCTCCCAGCCGACGTTCAGCCGTCACGTCAGGGCCGCACAGGCGACGCTGCTCTCGGTGCTGTTCGAGGAGTTTGACGGCCTCGAGTAGCTCGAGACGGCGGTAGACTTGTATTACCACGAGTAGCATCTGGCTACGCGTACGGTCGAGTTCTCGCCGACGACAGTCGGCTTCGGCGACCGATGAATCAGTATAGCCCCGCTTCGGGGGGTCGTGTCGATAGCTAGCCCCCACGGCCATCCGTTCGCGCTCGAATCAGCCATTCGATGACTACGGACCCGGTAACGAGATCTTATCGCTGCCGTCTCCCCGGACGGCGGATGAACCGATGAGCCTCGACCTCGCTGCGGATCCCGACGGCGTTGCCGTTCGAACGCAGGCCAACGGCGGCGTGCTGGCTCAACTCACCCTCTCGCACCCGGAGCTGGTGTTGCGACCGACGCTGCGACGCGCACCCGAGATCTCCCTCGAGCCCGAGTACTGGACCGACGCGGGCGGCGACCGAACCCTCCTGTTCGTCACCGCGTTGGGCACCGAGTTCGGGGCGTTCGAAACCGCCCTCGGGACCGATCCGACCGTTGTCGATCCCGTCCTCGTGGATCGCGCTCCCGAGTGCCGGAGCTATCGACTCGAGCTTACCGATCGAGCGATCACCCTCGTCGAGGCGACCGCCGCCGTCGGCGGACGGCTCCGCGGCTGCTCGAGCTGTCGGGAGGGATGGCAGTTCCGGCTGCGCTTTCCCGACCGGAACGCCCTCGTCGCGTTCAACGACCGGTGTCGGGAGCGGGACGTCTCGGTGACCGTCGACCACCTCCGACCGGCTAACGCCGACGGCGGTGGGCCGGTTTCGCTCACGGAGAAACAGCGGGAACTACTGACCGTCGCCTACGAGGAGGGGTACTTCGACGTCCCTCGACGGATCTCTCAGGACGAACTCGCCGATCGACTCGAGGTCTCGAAGTCGGCGATCTCCCAGCGACTCCGGCGAGCGATCGCACAGCTCTGTGGGTCGGCGTTCGCCTGAAAACGCGGCTTCGAAGCTGACCGGGTCGTTACTCGTCGTCTTTGTCCTTCATCGACCCGAGCTGGGAGACCAGCTGATCGGTCGAGACGTCGGACTCGAACTCGAGCTGTCCGTCGTGGTCGTGTTCGTGGATGTTGACGGCCTCGACGTCTTCCTCGTCGTCCCGCGGTTGTTGCTGTTCGGACTCGTCGTAGCTACCAAAACCCATGACGAAATCGAGGAACGGCCGCGGGAAAGATGTGGTGGTTCGGTGCCACCGTGGATCGCGATCCCACGCCGATGACGCGCTACTTCAGCCGGAGGTACTGTCGGTCGTACTCCGGCTCACCCTGGCGCGGGTGGACCATGATGAACGACTCCGGCGGCATATCCGCGAGACGAGCCGGCAGATCTCCGAGCTCGTTGTGCCAGCCGACGTCGCCTCGGCGCGGCGAGATCGCGACGATGAGGTCGTCGTCCTCGGTTCGCTCCTCGAGCGTCGGGAGCAGCTTCCCCCAGTCGTCGATCGACTCGAACTCGGCGGTGACGTCCTCCTCGACGAGGCCGAACAGCTGCTCGAACTGGTGGGGCGCCCCCTCGACGACGATGACGTTCAGCTCGGCCCCGAGGTTCGCCGCGATTCGCTTGACGAGGTGGACCGCCTCGTAGAACCCCTCGTGGTGGTCGGCGCCGATCGGGACGACGACGAAGATCCGCCGAGTCGTGTTGATCGGGTGGCCGAGCCGCGAGATGAGCACCGGCAGCTTCGTCCGCTCGAGCACCTGGTCGATGATGCTGCCGAAGATGCGGTGGCTGAAGCTCTGGGTGGCGTCCCACCCCATGACGATCTGGTTGGCCTGGACCTCGACGGCGCCCTGAACGATCCCGGAGGCGACGTTGTGATTGACCCGTGCTTCCGTCTCGATCGGGACCTCCGCGGCGCTGCCTTCGGCTGCGAGTTCGTTGAGTTCGGACTGAACCGTGCTGATCTGTTCTTCCGCCGACTGGCTCGTATCGGGCTGGACGACGGTCATCACGTGAACCGGGTTGGTTCCACCCTCGCCCTTGACGACGAACGAGAGTTCCAGCAGCCGCCGCTGGAGTTCGGCGTTGTGCGACAGCGGGAGCAGGATGTTCGGGTCCCGTCCGTCGTCGGAGTCGTCCTCGACCTCGCGCTCGAGGGCGAGGCGGTTGGCCGCACGTTCGGTCATCCACGGGCTGACGAGCGCGGTAATCAGCAACAGGAGGACGACCGCGTTGAGGATCGCCTCGCTGAAGAGCCCGGCGTCGAACCCGACGAGCGTGATCGCGAGCGCCGCGGCGGCCTGTCCCGTCGAGAGGCCGAAGATGACGTCGCGTTCGTGTTTCGTGTAGTCCTGGATCTCGGCGACCGACCAGGCGGCTGCGCCCTTCGTGACGAGCATGATCGTCGTGATGAGCGCTGCGATCTGGAGGGTCTCGGGTCCGGCGAAGATGACCCCGAGGTCGACGAGCATCCCGACGTGGAGCAGGAAGAAGGGGATGAAGAACGCGTTGCCGACGAACTCGATGCGGTTCATCAGCGTCCCGCCCTGCGGAATGAGCTGGTTCAGCGCCAGCCCGGCGACGAAGGCGCCGAGGATCGGATCCAGGTCGAGGATCTCCGCGAGGCTGGCGGCGGTGAAGATCCCGACCATCACGAACAGGAACTCGAAGTAGCTCTCCTCGCTGAAGTTCTGGAAGAACCACCGGGACGCCGGCGGAACGAGGAACCAGACGCCGGCGAACAGGAGGCCGAGCGAGAGCGCGATATCGCCGAACAGCAACACCGAGAGCCCGTCCTGAACCGCGCCGGTGACGATCGCGAGCACGACCAGCGCGAGGGTGTCGGTAAAGAGGATACCGCCGAAGACGGCCGAGACGGCGCGGTTTTTCGTGACGCCGAATCGGTTGACGATAGGGTAGGCGAGCAGGGTGTGGGAGGCGAACACCGCCGAGAGCAACAGTGCCGCCCAGATATCGAGTCCGAGGAAGGCCGTCGTGGCGAGCGTCCCGACCGTAAACGGTAGGAAGAAACTGAGCAGGCCGAACAGGGCGGCGTTCTCGGGCGCCTCCTTGAATCCGCGGAGGTCGACCTCGAGACCCACAGTGAACAGCAGGTAGATCAGTCCGACCTCGCCGAGCAACTCGATCGCGTCCGAGTGTTCGACGATACCGGTCGCACCGGGGCCGATGATCGCCCCGAAGACGACGATGCCGACGATCCCGGGCTGACCGAGTTTCTTGACGAACAGCGGCCCGACGAGAAAGATCAGCATCGCGAGCGCGAAGATCAGCACCGGCTGGTCGAGCGGTAACCCGAACCCGTCGACGACGAAGAGTACGGTCCAGTTCATCGTGTCTGGGCTGTACTCGAGGGGGCGTATAGTAGTCCTATCATCGGATGGAACGCGTTTCGTCGCGGCGTGGTTCGAGAGGAGACAATCGTGCGATGGTGATGGTTTGGCCGGATAATAAAACGCGTGATTCCGGTTTTGGTGCCCAGCAGCCGGCGAAGTCGATGAGAATAATCGAACTAAGCACCCATTCTGGATTATTCTCCACGTTCGGTCGGTTATCTATCGCCGACGTCTTTGTAGCCGACTCCTTCTCGAGACTCGTCTCTCTGAACTACCCTCCCACCACGGTCGTCGGAACGTGTACGACGTCGCTACTACTCGGAACGCGTCCCGACCGATCGGTCGGTCCGAATGCCGAGCGTCGAGACGGGCGCTCAGCGGCTTCGATCCCGCTCGAGTCAGCCGGTTCCGCTACGGGAGATCGGCCATCGCTCGTCGGAGTTGTGGGTCGAGTATCCGTTTGCTACGGACGCCGGTAGCCCGTCTATAGTAATGGGTTCCGGAGCTCTTAGGCTGCCTCATGTTCACGTACCGGTTGTTCTCTCGAACAGCTTCTCAGGTCGATCAGTCTCAAACGGCATGGACGCGTCGCCCTCAGCTGAGGCGCGGCCGCAGAGACCGAACTCGCGGCGCGGCGGGAGCGCTCTCGAGCGGCGTCGACGACGGGGGACGGTGAGCTGTCGATGTGTGGAATCATCGGCCGTGTCGGGGACGGCAACGCGCTGGAGACGCTGCTGACGGGCCTCGAGAATCTCGAGTATCGCGGCTACGACTCGGCGGGGGTCGCCGTCCAGAACGGCTCGGGAATCGCCGTCGAGAAGCGATCCGGGAAGGTCGAGGCGCTGGTCGACTCGGTCGCGGACGATCCACTCGAGGGGCGGGTCGGAATCGGTCACACCCGATGGAGCACCCACGGGCCGCCGACCGACGAGAACGCCCACCCCCACACCGACGCCACCGAGGACGTCGCGGTCGTCCACAACGGGATCATCGAGAACTACGCCGAGCTCCGCGCGGAGTTGCGCGCGGTCGGCTACGAGTTCACGAGCGACACCGACACTGAGGTCGTCCCCCACCTCATCCAGTACTACCTCGACGGCGGGGACGACAACGAGACCGCCTTCCGAAGGGCGATCGGCGACCTCGAGGGAAGTTACGCGATTACGGCGATGTTCTCGGGCGAGCACGTCCTCTACGCGGCCCGTCAGGGGTCGCCGCTGGTCGTCGGGGTCGAGGACGGCGAGTACTTCCTCGCGAGCGACGTCCCCGCCTTCCTCGAGTACACCGACAGCGTCGTCTACCTGCGGGACGGCGACGTCGTCGTCGTCGACGGCGACGGCGTCGAGTTCACCGACCTCGAGGGGAACCCCGTCGAACGAGAGCCCGAGACGGTCGAGTGGGATCCCGAAGAGGCCGGGAAGGGCGAGTACGACCACTTCATGCTCAAGGAGATCGACGAGCAGCCGACCTCGCTCGCCCAGGCGATCGAGGGGCGGATCGATCCCGAGAACGGACGGATCGCGCTGGCCGACTTCGGCCCGGGGACGTTTACCGACGTCTCGAACGTCCAGCTCGTCGCCTGCGGGACGTCCTATCACGCCGCGCTGTACGGCTCGCTCGCGCTCAACCAGGCCGGAATCAGGGCCACCGCCCTGCTGGCCAACGAGTACAGCGCCGCCGCACCCCCCATCGACGACGAGACGCTCGTGATCGCCGTCACCCAGAGCGGGGAGACCGCCGACACCCTGAACGCCCTGCGACGGGCCAACGCCGACGGCGCCGAGACCGTCACGGTCACGAACGTCGTCGGCTCGACCGCCGCCAGAGAGGCCGACGAGACGCTCTTCATCCGCGCTGGACCCGAGATCGGCGTCGCCGCGACCAAGACGTTCTCCTCGCAGGCCGTGATGCTCACGCTGCTCGCCCAGCGGATCGCCGCCGACCGTCGAGGCGAGCCGCCGGCCGATCTCGAGTCGCTGCTGCCGGCGCTTGCCAGGATGCCCGAAGAGATCGAACGCGTGCTCGGAACGTCCGACGCCGCGGCTGTCGCGAACCGCTACCGGGGGAGTCGGTCGTACTTCTTCATCGGTCGCGGGCTGGGCTATCCGGTCGCGCTCGAAGGGGCGCTGAAGTTCAAGGAGATCACCTACGAACACGCCGAGGGGTTCGCCTCCGGAGAGCTCAAGCACGGACCGCTGGCGCTCGTCACCCCGGAGACGCCGGTGTTCGCGGTCTTCACCGGACAGGAGGACGCGAAGACGCTGAACAACGCCGAGGAGGCCCAGACCCGCGGGGCCCCACTGGTCGCCGTCTGTCCGGACGGGCATCCCGCCCTCGAGGTTGCCGACGCCCACCTCGAGATTCCCGACACCGAACCGGCGCTGGCGGGGCTGCTCGCGAACGTCCAGCTGCAGCTCGTCTCCTACTACGCGGCCGACCTACTGGGACGACCGATCGACAAGCCTAGAAATCTCGCGAAAAGCGTCACCGTCGAGTAGAATCGCCGAGTCGTTGCGTTCGCGGCTCCTCCCGTTATCGGTCCCGTTCGACGACCTCGCCGGGGGACGTCGTCGCCTCCGTGTCGAGTTTGAGCCCCGGCGTCAGACTCGTGTTGATGCCGGTCTTCGCGTCGTCGCCGACGACCACGCCGAACTTCCGGCGGTTCGTCGACACCCGGTCCCCCTTCACGGTAAACTTCACGCTCCCGCCGTCGTGACGGAGGTTCGCGACGGTCGTTCCCGCTCCGAAGTTGACGTCGCGCCCGAGGACGCTGTCGCCGACGTACGAGAGGTGGCCGACCGTCGCGTCCCGCGAGAGGACGCTGTTTTTCACCTCGACGGCGTTGCCGACCTTCGCCCCCTCGTCGATCAGCGTCGCGCCGCGGACGTAGGCGTTCGGCCCGACCGTCGCCCCCGATCGGATCAGGGCCGGCCCCTCGATCACGACGCCGGGTTTGACCGTCGCGCCCTCCTCGACGACGACCTCCCCCTCGAGGTGGGCGTCCTCGCTGACCTCGCCCGCAACGTCGCCCTCGAGTTCGCCGAGCTTCCACTCGTTTGCCTCGAGCAGCTCCCATGGGCGGCCGACGTCCATCCAGCGCTCGAGGGTAACTGGCGAGACGGCGAACTGATCGATGACCTGTGCGACCACGTCGGTGATCTCGTGTTCGCCCCGCTCGCTCGCGGGGACGTCGAGCCACTCGATGGCCTCCTCGGGGAACGCGTAGGCGCCCGCGTTCGCCAGGTTCGTCGGCGGATCGTCCGGCTTCTCGACGATGTCGGTGACGGTGCCGTCCGTCGTGCTGAGCACGCCGTAGTTACGCGGGTCTTCGACCTCGATCGCACAGATCGCCGGACACTCGTCGAACAGTTCGTCGATCGCGTTCTGATCGTAGAGGTTGTCGCCGTTCAGCACGGCGAAGGGACCCTCGAGGTGGTCGCTGGCGGCGTTGACGGCGTGGGCCGTGCCAGCCTGTTCCTCCTGGATCGCATACGAGATCGGCACGCCGCGGTACTCCTCGCCGAAGTACTCCCTGACGGTTTCGGCTTCGTAGCCGATGACGAGGATCACTTCGTCGGCGCCCGCGTCGACGGCGGCGTCGACGGTGTGGGCGGCGAGCGGTCGGTCGGCGACGGGCAACATCGGTTTCGGCACTGACGAGGAGAGCGGTCGGATCCGCGTCCCTTGTCCTGCGGCAAGCACGACAGCTTTCATTACGATCGCATAGTTCGATTTCGGGGATTAATATACGGCCGATAATCGCTCGCCGGTTCGTCCGGCCGATTCGACCCGTCGAACGGGACCGCTGGCCGAGGCGGACGGCCCCTCTCCCGATACACTCCGAGAGCGCCCCGAAACCTCGAGCGTCGGTCCCGTCCGTTCGATCGAGAACGGTTTTATCCCTCGTTAATCGGCCCATTACTGTTCAGAAATATGTAATTTCTGCGGGTTCAACCCGCGACGCCGTCGATATCGAGAGAGGGGTTGGCACCCACTCTCAAGGGACCGTTCGGAACGGAAAGATCGGACTAAATTTCATCGCAAACGTTATGCTGCCTATATTAAATACCGCTCTGTGATTAGCCGCTGGTGATGTCGACGGAACCAACCGACGCGAAGTGGACGCCGATCTCGTCCGGGCAGCAAACGACCTCGCCACGGTGTGTCAACTGCGACAACCAGGTGACCCGGCAGTTCGCCCGCGTGTTCGGTGACAACCGGGACGTCGTCCACGCCTGTCCCGAGTGTGCGACCTATCGGGAGATGAAGACCTCCGACTTCATCCCGGAGGAGCGACGATAGCCGCCGTTTTCTCGTCCCGTAGTCCCGCGCTGACGCTTCCCTCTAGCGCTCCTCGAGCACGTTCGCCGCCTCGGTCGCTCGTTCGACGATTCCCGTCGCGGTCGCGAAGATCGAGTCCGCGTCGGCTTCCGCGCGCGCTTCGGCGGTCACCCTGACGACCGGCTCGGTTCCGCTCGCCCGGATCAGGAACCAGCCGTCGTCGGTCTCGACTCGAACGCCGTCGAGGGCGTCGACGTCGTCGTACTCCTCCTCGATCGTCGTCTCGACCGCCTCCATTACGGCCTCCTTCGCCTCGACCTCGATCGACGTCCGTCGGATCGGGTACTGGTCGATGTCGGCGGCGAGCTTCGAGAGCGGTCCCTCCCGCGAGACCAGTTCGGCGAGCTTGCAGGCCGCGAGCGGGGCGTCCGGGCAGCGGGTCTCGGTCGGCCAGATCCAGGCGCCGCTTGGCTCGCCGCCAAAGACGACGTCGTCCTCGGTGGTTCGCTCGGCGACGTAGACGTCCCCGACCTGTGTTCGAGTCAGCGACGCGCCGACCGCTGCCAGCGCGTCGTCGACCGCCAGACTCGTGTCGACGGGGGCCGCGACGCGGTCACCGTCGCCGGCCGCGTTCCGAGCAAACAGCGCAAGCAAGGCGTCCTTCGGCACGAAATCGCCAGTTTCGTCGACGGCCATCATTCGATCGGCGTCGCCGTCGTGGGCGATCCCGAGTTCGGCGTCGGTCTCGGCCACGACGGTCATCAGCGTGCCCAGCGTCTCCCGGTTCGGTTCGCTCGGCCGTCCCGGGAACGAGCCGTCGGGTTGGCCGTTTAGCGTCCGGACCCGACAGCCCAGGTTCGCGAGCACCGTCGCCGTGACGGCCCCGGCTCCGTTGCCGACGTCGACGACGACGTCGAGCGGTTCGTCGAGAGCCACCGCGGCCTCGAGCCGACTCGCGTGGTGCTCGCGAACGCCGTCGCGTCGTTCCCGCCGACCCTGACCGTCCCAGTCGGCCAGCTCGTAATCGTCTTCACGAACTCGGCGAGAGATCGATTCGCGCTTCTCGGGACCGAACGCCTTCCCGGAGGGGGTCCAGAGCTTGATTCCGTTGTCGGTCTTCGGGTTGTGCGAGGCCGTGACGACGATCCCCGCGTCCGCCTCGAGGTGGTCGATCGCCCGGGCGACGGTCGGCGTCGCCTCCACGCCGACCTCGAGGACGTCGGCGCCACATTCCTGGAGCCCCGCGGCGATCGCGTCGACGAGCGTGCGGCCGCTGTCGCGGACGTCCCGGCCGAGGACGACGCGGTCGTAGCCGTCGGAGGCGACCGCACGGCCGACCGAGAGCGCGAGGGCGGCCGTTACGTCCGTTCCGACGGTTCCACGGATACCACTGGTCCCGAACATACGAATCGTGACGGCGGCCCCGGTGTTAATATGTGTCGACTTCCGGGTCCCGACCCGCCGCTGTCGGCTTCCGACGGCGGCGTTCGCGGTCACGTCCCCGTCGAGCGAGACGGTAGCCATTCCCTATCGAATTGAACCGTCGGTATCGTATATACGTCCCCGCGGTGGCCGTCCGGACGGCATGATCACACACGTTCGAGAGCGAAAGCGTCCCGTTCGTACCGCACCGACGACCGCGTTCGAATTCGAGCGAGCCGGCGAGTCCGGCCGTCGCGACCGCCGATGAGTGCGACCGAGCGCGACGCCGGGAAGCCCGTCGTCTCCGAGCTCCCGCCGAGTTCGAAGCTCGTCTACAAGGTCCTCGAGTACGAGGGCGCGATGACCCAGGAGGAGATCGCACTCGAGTCGCGGCTCTGTCCCCGGACGGTCAGGTACGCGCTGGGAACGCTCATGGATCACGACGTCGTCGACAGCCGGGTCAGCCTCGCTGACGCCAGACAGTCGAAGTACTGGATCGAGGAGTAGTTCGTTTCGCGTTCGAAACAGTTGTTTCGGACCGCCTACCGCAGTTTTCTGTAGCGATCGATCAGCAGATCGAGCCCGAACGAGCCAGCCGTGATCGTGTAGTTGGTCTCGAGCCGGGGGTTGAACTTCGCTTTGTAACGGTTGATGCTCGGGACCCCGGCTCCCACGAGGTCGTAGCGCTCGAGTCCCCCGCGGAGTCCGTCGCGCATGACGTGCCAGTCGAGCAGGTCGTTGATCGGGAGGTCGATATCGGTGTCCGGCTTCACCCCGCCCTGCCAGCGGTACCGGGTCGTCCGCGATTCGACGACCAGGATCCCCCCGACGAACTCGCCGTCGACCCGACAGACGTAGGGACGGATCGCCCCCTCGGGAAGCTCGCGGTGGACGGCCCGGGCGAAGCCGGGGTTCAGCTGAAACGATCGACCCTGGCTCTCGTAGCGGGCGGCGACCTGATCGACGATCCGCTCGACGTCGTCGTTGTTGCCCTCCTCGACGACGTAGCCGTCGGGGTCGGCGTTGCGGACGTTGTTCCGGGCGTCGCTGCTGAAGCGATCGAGCAGGTCGTCCTCGCTGCCCTCGAGGTCGACAACGTAGGTGTACCCCGGCTCGACGGCGTACTCGTTCCAGACGAACGGTCGGACGTCCTCGAACTCCGCGACGACGAACTTGGAGTACTGCGGGGAGAGTTCGCGGTCGATCCACTTGAAACAGCCCTCGAGAAACCGCTGGATGCGCCTGTCAGCCTTGCGCTGTTTGAGCTTCTCGACGTTCAGCACGGAGGGGCCGAGGTAGCACGACCACGCCCGAGGCGCCGGCGAGAACGCGCCCGTGATCGGGCCCTTGGTGTACTCGAAGACCGGGAAGATCCCGACCGCCTCCTGGCCCTTGAAGCCGGCGAGCAGATGGGCCGTCGTGTCGGTGTCCTCGGCCTGCAGGCGGATCGCCTCTGCCCGGCTGAAGGGGTTCGTCCCGTCGGAGCGCTCGACGTATCGGTTCCACTCGTCGGCGTCGGCCGTCGGATCGAGGGCGGTGATCTCGACGCTCATAGGTACCCGAGGTCCGAGAGCCTGTCTTCGACGGCCCCGTCGTCGGTGACGGCGATCGTCGCCGGCTCGTAGGCCGGATAGTCGGCGACGGTCCCCTCGTCGACGATCGGGAGCGCGGTGCCGTCCATGTCGGCGTCGACCGGGACGTCGAACAGCGAACAGATCGTCGGCGCGACGTCGAAGATCGTCGCCCCCTCGAGGTCGGCCGACTCGTCGAACGCCGACCCGGCCGCGGCCACGACGCCCGTCCGCTTGTGATTCCACGACTCGCGGGGCCGGCCGAACTCCGCGCCGTCGAGGTCGGCGACGATCGCGTTGTCGAACCCCTTGGGAACCGTGACGACGTCCGGGCCGTTGTCGAGGTACGGGCCGCTGAAGTACCGCTCCCGCGGTTCGACGGCCTCGAACAGTGGCTCTCCGTCAGGGGTTCGCATCGTCGACAGCCGTTCGACGAGCGCCGAGCGGATCGACTCGTACTCCGAGGGGGGAACCGTCCCGTTCGGTTCGCGCCCCTCGAGGTTGATCCGGATCCCGAGTTCGCTCTTCGAGCGGACGTAGGCCCGTGACTCGGGGAAGTCGACCTGGGTGCTGGCCGCTCGGATCACGTCGTTGGGCACACGCCTGCCGATCGGTTCCTTCAGGCCGACCAGATCGAGCGCGTCGGCGACCCGCTGGGTCGTGATCCCGACCGTCGCGGCGACGTTCATCGCCCGCTCGAGCGGGCCGGCCTCGTGGTCGTCGGCGTCGTTGCCGGCGAGCAGGTCGTTCTCCCACGCCCGCGACCAGTCGGGCATCCCCTCGCCGCCCTTCCGAGCGGCGAGCAGGCCCTCGTTTCTGAGGAACTCGTTGACGCGGAACTCGTGGCCCGTCACCCGCCCCATCCCGTGGTCGCTGACGATCAGGACGTTCTCCGGCTCGTGGCGCTCGATGGTCGCCTCGATCTGGCGGTCGACCTCGCGGTAGACCGCCTCGACCGCGCGCTTTTCCCCGTCGCGCTCGTGGAAGACCGAGTCGGTCTGCTGGAACTGCAGAAAGCCGAAGTCGGGCTCGAAGCGCCGACAGAGGTAGCGAAACGCCTTCCCTCGGAGCTCCGTCACCCGCTCGTAGGCCTCGATCGACTCGGCGGGTTCGGCCCCGTTCTGTGGGTAGATTCGGTACTCGCCGCAGGCCTTCTCGACGTCCTCGAGGATCCCCTCCGGGTGACAGTCGGGCTCCTCGGGCGCGGTCATTCCTGGGATCAGGGCCCCGTCGAACTCCCGCGCGGGGTGGGTTACGGGAAGGTTGACAACGACGCTCGAGAGCCCGTGCTCGCTCAGCAGCTCCCAGACGGGCCGTTCGCGGACGTGCGTCGAGTTGACGACGGTCCAGTCGTAGCCGTCGAAGGAGAGAAAGTCGAAGACGCCGTGCTTGCCGGGGTTCTTCCCGGTGTACAGCGACGGCCAGGCGCTGGCCGTCCACGGCGGAATCTGGGACTCGAGGGGGCCGCTGGTCCCCGCCTCGAACAGCCGCCGCAACGTCGGCGTCTCCCCCGCCTCGAACAGCGGCTCGAGGATCGGCCGACAGCCGGCGTCGAGCCCGATGACGAGTAGTCGAAGACCGTCTCCGTCGTTCGAACCATCCATAGGCGTCTGCTGTGCCCGTCCGGGCTTTGTTATGCAACCACTGGGCGAAGTGTAGGCGGTCGCTGTAGCCCGCCGTCAGCGCGCGTTCGAGCGCCGTCTTCCGGCTGTAGGACCCGCCTGCGACCTGAAGTGCCGGCGTATCGCCGACACGGGTATCCGGGTGTGTTCGGGCATCCCGTTCGGAAGGCTCGAGCCGTAGTACTACCGGTTTCGTCGAGATCGCAGTTTGTCCCCGATCCAGTCGACACCGCGCTCGCTCAGTCGGCTCGCGTCGGGGACTCGCCAGCCGTCGATCGGAGCCCGTCCTCGAGCCCGTACGCTCCGTCGGCGGTTCGCTCGAGCACCGATCGGGTCCGCAGCTCCGAGACGAGACTCTGGACCGCGATCGTCGACCGACCGACCCGTGCCGCCAGCGCCTCGGTCTCGAGTGGCCCCTCCCGGACGAGCGTCTCGAGGATCTCCTCGCCGGCCTCGAGCGAGCACAGCGATCGATCGCAGGCTCGCTCGAGTCGATCGGCGACCCGTTCCTCGTCGAACAGCGCCTCAATATCGACATCGTCTGGGTCGCGGCTCGCTGCGCTCTCCTCGCTCGCTTCGTCGCCGAACTCGGTGTAACTGATCTCCCGGCCCGTCTCCGGTCCCTCGAGTTCCGCGACGCGCTCGCGCAGCCGGTCGGCCTCCTCGCGCAGTCGATCCCGTTCGTCGGTCCGGTCGGCGAGTTTCTCCCCGAGGCGTTCGATTCGCTCCTCGCAGTCCTCGAGTTCGGCCTCGAGGTCGACGACCTCCTCGTGGAGCCGCCGTCGCTCCTCGTCGTTTCCGGGTAGCTGAGACTGGGTCGTCTCGACCCCGGCGACGGCGTCGGCGAGCTGCTGGGCCGCCGTCGAGATGTCCCGGGCCGACTCGAGTTCGCTCTCGAGGGTCGCGATGCGCTGGTCGCGCTTCTCGAGTTCGGCCTCGAGTTCGTTGACCCGGTCGGCCTCCCGCCGTTCGCGCTCGGAGATCTCCTGGAGGTCGCCGACGAGGGTGTCGGAGACCGACTTGAGGTCGGGTCGCTCGAACTCCTCGAGCCCGGGAGTCGCGCCGGCGTCGAAGGTCCGCTTGCGCCGGAACTGGACCTTCCGGACGTCGGTCTCGGTCCAGTCGGTTTGGACGAACGCCTGGCCGTCATCGAGATCGGAGACGCGCTCTTTGTACTCGGTGTCGATGATACGGCCGACAACCTTCGTGTCGTTGTCCCAGGTCAGGCGGTGCCAGACCAGCCAGTTGGCCTGCGTGATGAAGTCCTTCTTGACGTCCGCGGGTCGCTGGCTGATTCCCAGAATGCCCAGTCCGTGCTTGCGCCCGCGCTTGCCGATCTTGATGAGCAGGTTCCCCGTCTCGCCGACGCCCCCGCCCTCGGGGATGTACTCGTGGACCTCCTCGACCACGAGCAGGAACGGCTTCTTCAGCTTCTTCTCCTTGACGAACAGCTGGCGGGCGACCTCCCGCAACAGCTCGTTGGCCGCGTCCTCCTCGAGGTAGCCCGAGACGTCGAGGATGATCGGGACGTTCTCCTCCAGAGCGAGGGTCGCCATCTGCTCGGCGTGTTCGGGGCCGATCTGGACGTCGCACTCCTCGTCGGCGCCGGCGTGGAGCATCTCGTACTCCTCTTTCAACCCGTAGTACTCGCCGTCGGTGTCGACGATCAGCAGGGGGAAACCGGCCTCGAGCAGCTCCTCGGCGATCACCGAGGCGGTGTTGGACTTCCCCGAACCGCTCTTGCCGGTCGCGAACCCGCGACCCGTCAGCAGTTCGATCACCGGCAGCGTCAGCTCCGTGCCGTCGGCGGTCTCGCCGACGAGGACCTCCCGCTGGTCGCTCACCGACCGACCACCCGCGGACGCGACTCGCTCATAATCACTGTGTTCGAACACGAGACCTTGAATACTTTCTTCACGTCTGCGGGAAACGCGACAGGAATCAGGAGTCGGTAATACGGTTTCGTTGTCCCGATCTAACGTGTAGGTTCGAATTGGTGAACTGTTACAGAGAGGGTGCGAACGCACCGGTGCACACTCTGTCACATACTTAATAAACAGTACAATGGGTGTGAAAATGTCGCTCTTGGACGTACCTCCCAGTTGTAGGTTGAAACATGGCAGAAAAGCACCTCGACGCCTGTCTCCGAATCGTCTCGGATAGACACCGTCGAAGAGTCATCTCCCGATTGTGCGAAGAGTCCAATGGCAAGACGACGATCGAAACCCTCATCGATCAACTGCAGAGCAGTGACTCACCGTCCACCGTTGCCCGTCTGGACCGAGACCAACTTGCCATCCAACTGGCCCACAAGCACTTGCTGAAGCTGGCCGACCACGGCATCGTCGAAGTCGACCCCGAAACGGATATCGTTCGGTACCAGCCTGACGAGCAGATCGAGGCGGTATGGGACTCGCTCCTGGAGCGAGTAGCGTAGACGAATTCCTGAATAGCGATTCCCCCTCCTCCCCGACCTGCCGGTGTGCTGTCGTTTCCGTTAATCCGAATCAATGGTATCGAGTCGCCACGTGAAAATTGCCTTTAGGACCACGACGAGACTGTTCGCCTCACCCTCGCCCCAGATAGCGGTTTCCGAGCGCGGATCGGAGACGCTCGCGTT